>CAZKJH010000079.1:0-18195 GCA_964553035.1 uncultured Lentisphaerales bacterium
GATGTATTCACGAGGTAGGGCGCGATCTCCGAGCGCGCCGTATCCATGAGTTGTGGCCATAATTAGAATTGCTGCGGGACTGGCGCAACGGGCCTCTAATCTTGAACAACCCACTTTCGAGATTACGGAGGGGCTGGCTCTCCGTGCAGGTGCGCACACCTGTGCCCCTTCAGTAATCTTGAAGTTTTCTTTAAGTCAAGATTACAATATTCCATCCTTTGGGAAATCTGAGCACGATTTTGTAATCTTGAAATCACTTTCAAGATTACAACTGGAGTTTGGCCTTTTACTATGATTTTCCATGCGGTTTTCCTGCAAAAGTAAAACCACATGGCTTTTTCTTGTCAGAGTCCTCTTTTTTTCTTGTTTTTATCATAGTTATTCAACTATGATATAGCTGTCACCAAACAAAGGAGGACGACATGGGATACAAGACTAAGGTGCAGCACATCGCCCGCAAGGGCAGTGAACAGTTCTACGCGACAGTGCCCTCGGCGCTGGCGCACGCGCTTGAGCTTCAAAAGGGGGAGGTGGTCGAGTGGATTGTAGCCGACAAGGCCAACCTCATCCTTTCGCGCCCAGACGCACCTCCCAACCCCGTAGACGTGGAAAAAAAAACGAAACGCCGCTAAAGGACGAGTTCGACGCGCTGCTTGAGGCATGCTCTGGCTCCCTTCGGCCCGCCGCCGCCCAGCGGCTCAGGTCGCACCTGACCGCCGCGCTGCTCTCGCCGGATCGCGCGACGCTCTCGAACCTTATCTGCCTCGGCGGGCGGGCGGACGCGGACTGGACGGCGGAATACCGGCTCTACAGCCGGGAGCGGGTGGACGGGGGCGCTCTGCTGGACAAAGCGCTGAGCGAGGTCTGCGCCGCACTCCCAGAGGAGGAGCCGTTGGTTGCCGGCGTTGACGACACGCTTATGCGCAAATCAGGAACGCACATTCCGGGCACATCGTGGCGGCGCGACCCTTTGGGGCCCGCCTTCCAGGCAAACCTCGTCATGGGGCAGCGCTTCCTGATGTTCAGCGCGGCGTGGCCGCTGGAGGGCGGAGATGCTCGTATGCTCCCCGTGCGCTTTGACCACGCGCCGACGGCGCGGCGCCCTGCGGCCAGCGCGGGTACGGAAGAGCTGGCGGAGTGGCGCACGGAGAAGAAGCGCACGGGTCTCGGTGTGCGCACGGTCTCTGGAATGAAGGAGATCGTTTCCCGCTGCCCTGGGCGCAAGATCGTCTTCGTTGGCGACGGCGGGTTCACAAACGGCACGGTCCTCAAAGGTGTTCCGCAAGGGTGCTCCTTCATCGGACGCGTCCGCCATGATGCGAAGTTCCACCGCCCGCCCGACTCCCTAGGTTCTAGCTCGACGGGGCGGCCGAAGACCTACGGTGAACGCGCCCCGACGCCGGGCGAACTGCTCAGCGACGAGGCCGTTGCGTGGCGCGAGATCAAGGCTGCCACGTCTGGGCGAGAGCATGTGTTCCGCATCAAGGAGATCAGCGGGCTTCTGTGGCGTCCGGCTGGCGCAGAGACACGACTGCGCCTGATCGCCATCGCCCCGTTGCGCTACCGCCTGCGCAAGAACTCCAAGCTGCTCTACCGCCGTCCAGCCTTCCTGGTCTGCACCGACCCAAACCTGACGCTTGAGCAGATCCTCCAGTACTACCTCTGGCGCTGGGGCGTCGAAGTGAACTTCCGCGATGTCAAGGAGCTGGTCGGCGTCGGCGACGCACAGGTGCGCACCGAGGCGTCAAACCGCGTTCTGCCCGCCGCGCTCGTCGGGGGCTATGCCCTGCTGTGGGCGGCAGCGCTGAAGCTGGCCGCTTCCGGCACCGATCCCGCAGGCGGACTGGAAGCACCGAAATGGCGACGACGACAGGAAGAGGCCCGGAAGACACCTAGCAGCGGACAGTTGCTGCGCGAACTGCGAACCGAATGTTGGCGGCAGAGCCTGCGCCCGGAGGGTTTCTCGGCGTTCCGGGCCAGTCGGGGCGTGGACGCGAAGCCCAAGAAATGCGCCTTCCCGGTCAGCGGGCTCTTCCAAACCGCGTAAACTGGAGGGCTGGCGCACGCGCTCCCCACCGGAAAAGGCCAAACTCCAGTTGTAATCTTGAAATCACTTTCAAGATTACAATAATTCTTTACGCTGTCACTCTACCTTCCCAAGGCGGCCCTCGAACGAGCGGCAGATGGTGCCTAACCCTCAAATCATTCATGGCACACCCGGATTGCCCGAACAACGGCACGGAGACGACGTGAGTCCGGGCGCGGACTCCAAAAGTTCTTGCAGTAGCTATTGTGCTACATAATGCAATGAACGAGTACTGTAATTGCTACTCATTCAACGTAATTGTTTGTTTCTCCTCGCAGAACGGCATTGCGTATCATACGTAATGCAAACATCTTATAACAAAAGTGAGGCGTGACAACAGGCTTTGGCATGGCAACTGCATTAAGTTATAGCATGAACATGCAAAGGATTTCTTAAGAGGGTTTGCGGGACGTCCGATTTCCGGAGTCCAAATACAATGCTCAACAGTGGGCTTCGTGGGCGTTCCCGCATTTTTCAAAACTGTTGAGCGCAGGTCAAAGGAGGCAGTTATGCCAAGAAAAGATGGAACAGGTCCACAGGGCAAGGGCCCGACGACCGGTCGCGGCGCGGGACGCTGCGCAACCGGAAAGGGAGCGGTTGCGCCAAGCGGTCGCGGAACGGGAGTGGGGCGTGGTGCTGGGCTGGGCGAACGGGGACTTGGGCGCGGAGCCAGTTTGGGTGGCCGTGGTCCGGGTTTGGGTGGGAAAAAGACGCCATGACGCTTACAGTTGCTAGTGGAAAAGGGGGCACGGGGAAGACCACCTTCTCCGTGAACCTCGCGTATGCGCTGGCGCATCGCGAGCTGGAGAAGCCTGTAGGGCAGCGGCGCGAGATTCGTCTGCTGGACTGCGATGTGGAGGAGCCGAACGACCATCTCTTCGTGAAACCCGTGTTCACGGAGGAATCGGATGTCACCGTGCTCAAGCCGACTTGGAATGCGGCCACATGCACGGGGTGCGGACAATGCGCGGCGGCGTGCAACTACAACGCCATCGCGGTGGTCAAAGGCAAGGTTCTGATCTTCAATGAACTTTGCCATTCCTGCGGCGCCTGCGTCTATGTCTGTCCCGAGGGATCGCTGACAGAGAAGGCTGCGGTCGTCGGACGGGTTCAGGCCGCGCCGGACAATAAACCGTTTTTCTTTGCGCATGGCTTGCTGAACATCGGCGAGGCTCTGGCCCCGAAAGTGGTGGGTGCCGTCAAATCGCACATCTCCGCAGAAGCCATCAATATTTTAGACGCCTCGCCCGGGACGGCATGTCCCGTCGTGAAGACGGTGGAAGGAACCGACGCCGTCCTGTTGGTCACGGAGCCCACGCCGTTCGGCTTGAACGATCTCAAGCTGGCGGTAGGGCTGACCCTGAAGCTCAACGTGCCCACGGGCATCATTGTCAACCGCTCGGATGGCGAGGACCGTCTTATCGCCGACTATGCGAAAGCGGTTGGCATCCCGATCGCCGGACGCATCCCTTTCCGGCGCGACTATGCGGAGGCGTATTCCGGCGGCGCTATTCTCGTGGAGCGCTTTCCGGAGTTGCGCGAAAATCTGCTCGACATCTTCGATCATCTGGCCACGGCGCTGCCTCCCGTTCCGGAGGATGAAAACTTTACGCTGGAGCCGGGAACACCTGCGCCCTTTGCGCAGGGAATCGCGTCCGGCTATCAGGAAATTACCGTCATCAGTGGCAAAGGCGGCACGGGCAAGACGACGGTCGTCGGTTCGCTGGCCTGTCTGGCGAAAAGCCAGGTGCTCGCGGACAACGACGTCGATGCGGCCGATCTGCATCTGCTGCTGGTGCCGACGGTTCGCGAGGAACACGATTTCGCGGGCGGAACGAAGTGCACGATTGATACGGAAGCCTGCTTCGGCTGCGGTAAATGCGCGGCATCCTGCCATTTCAACGCCATTCGTCTCGACGGTCCGGCCAACGACCTCATCGGGATGACGTATCGGATCGAGCCGCTTCTCTGCGAAGGGTGCGGACTCTGTCCGCGGGTCTGTCCGGTGCAGGCGATTTCCAGCGCACCCAACATCACGGGGCGCTGGTATGTCTCCAGCACGGATTATGGGTCCATGGTGCATGCGAAGCTTGGCATCGCCGAGGAGAACTCGGGGCGACTCGTGACGCAGGTGCGCAACCGCGCCGCCGAGTTGGCGCGTGATCTGGGTCATGAGCTGATTCTCGGCGACGGACCTCCCGGCACCGGCTGTCCGGTCATCGCGTCGGTCTCCGGTACGGATCTCGTAGTACTCGTCACGGAACCCACGGTCTCCGGCGTCCATGATCTGGAGCGGGTCATGAAGCTGGTGTCGCACTTCGGCGTGCCCTCGGTCATCATCATCAACAAAGCGGATTTGAACGAGGCGCAGGCGAAGCGGATCGACATGATCGCGCAGGAGCGCGGTTCGCGCGTGATCGGGCGCATTCCCTTCGACCGCGCGGTCAACGATTCGCTGATGGCCGGCAAGACGGTTGTCAATTTTGGCGACAGTCCGGCGAAGCAGGCCATTCTGGAAATCTGGAAAGAGTTGCAGGCGGTGCTGGCTGGATTGAACTGAAGCAAAAACACAAGGAGATTCACGCGTGTCGATATTAATCATATTCAACCGTCAACCGTATGACGGGACAGATGTCACGTGGAATGGATTGCGGCTGGCGGAGAAACTCATTGAGGCGGAGCAGACGGTTCGCCTGTTTCTGATGAACGACGCCGTCGACATGGCCCGAGAGGTCTGCAAGCCTCCGGCGAGCTATGATCAGGATCTTGGCATGATGCTCAAGGGTCTGATCGCGAGGGGTGTTGCGGTCAAGGTTTGTGGCACCTGCATGAGTCGATGCGGGATTCACGTCAACCAACCCTATTTTGAGGGAGCACTGAAGTCGACCATGCCCGAGCTGGCGCAGTGGACCATCGAATCCGACAAGGTCGTCACGTTCTAGAAAGGAAAAACACTATGAGCAAAATACCCGAAAAAGTCAGAACCGCTTGGGAAGACCGAGACGGCCCCGTTATCCTCGCCACCGTCGATGCAGAGGGCATCCCCAACATCATCTACGTCACGTGCGTAGGGACATTCGGCGATGAACGAGTTGTCGTAGCCGACAACTATTTTGACAAGACGCGCCGCAACGCCCTCACAGGCGGAACGGGTGCGATCCTGTTCAAGGACAAATCCGGCAAGGCCTACCAGATCAAGGGCACCTTGGAATACCACACGGCGGGAGACCTCTTTGACGACATGAAGCGGTGGAATCCGACGCAACATCCGGGACATGCGGCACTCGCGCTGTGCGCCGAGCGTGTTTTCTCTGGGGCCGAACGCATCCTGTAGGTGCAGAAACCATGAAAACGGCGATATCGGTTTATGAACAGCGGGTGGCTCCCGTCTTCGACACGGCGGAGAAGATCTGTCTTTGGGACGGCGCAGCCGTTTCGGAGGCGGTTCCGGAAACCCGTCTGTTTGCCCGGAGCGATCCGTTCGGCAAGGTGCAGTGGCTGGTCGGGCACGGTGTGGACACCCTCGTTTGCGGCGCGGTGTCGATGCCGTTGCAGCAGGCGCTTTCGGCGGCTGGAATCACGGTCGTGCCCTTCGTATGTGGAGAACTTGGCGAGGTGCTTGACGCCCTAGTCTCGGGGACGATCGGTCGCCATGCGTTTAACATGCCGGGGTGTTGCAGGCGGCGGCGAGGTTGTTGCGGAGCCCGCGTGGGCGGGCCCGGGCGTCGTCGTGGAAGGCGATCGGATTCAACGAAACAGCCCAAGTAATTTAATCATGTTGAGCGAAAGCAAAAAGGAGGCAGTAATGCCAAGAGGAGATAAAACAGGTCCCAACGGATTGGGGCCGATGACGGGGCGCGCAGCCGGGTTCTGCGCGGGAAACAACATGCCGGGATATGCCGGTTCGGGTTTCGGACGCGGCCTCGGTCGCGGACGTGGCGCAGGCGGCGGCTACGGTATGGGCGGTTTTGGCCGGGGATTCAGGAACATGTTTTTGGCCACGGGGCTTCCCGGATGGGCACGAACCGATACGGCGGGCTCACCAACCGCTGACGAAAAGCAGGTTCTCACAAACCAAGCCAAGGTGCTTCAGGCACAGGTTGAGGATATTCAGAAACGTCTGAAAGAACTCGACGGCGAGTAGACACTCGCCCAGGGGATGTCGGTCGCGATTGATTCGCGCCGACATCCACCCTTCCACTATTCCACCCTCCCACAATTCCACCATTCCATTATTTCACCATTCCATGAAAATAGCATTTTCCACATCGGGTGCCGATTTATCGGCACCGCTGGACACGCGCTTTGGCCGTGCCCCTAAGTTTCTTGTCTACGACACGGCAACGTCCGGTTTCTCCGTCGTCGACAATGCGCAGAATCTCAACGCCGCCCAAGGCGCTGGAATCCAGTCCGCGCAGAACGTGGCATCCTCGGGTGCCGAGGCGCTCGTGAGCGGACACTGCGGACCGAAGGCTTTCGCCGTTCTTTCGGGGGCAGGCATCAAGGTCTACGCGTGCAAGGCAGCGACGGTTGACGAGGCGTTACAGTTGTACAAGGCCGGTAAGCTTGTCGAAAGCACCGGAGCGGACGTCGAAGGTCACTGGGCTTGATGGCAAACCGCATGAACACCTCCATTGACTGTCTGCCTTGTGTTTTCCGTCAGGCACTTGATGCCGTGCGTCGCATTTCGGATGATGTAGTGCTGCACGAGCGCGTCATGCGCGAAGTGGCCGGCTGGATTCATGAGGCCGATCTGAGCGAGCCTCCTCCCGTGTTGGCGCAGCGCCTTCACCGTCTGCTACGCGAGATGACGGGGGTGGCCGACCCCTACGCGGAGGCGAAGCGGCGGGACAACGCATTGGCACTGGGGCTGATGCCTGAACTGCGGGCCCGGCTGAAGAGAGCCGACGATCCGTTCCGGCTGGCCGTCCGGCTGGCGATCGCCGGGAACCAGATCGACCTCGGGCCCAAGAGTTCAATGAGCGCGGAGGAGGTTCTCGAGTCCGTTCGGAAGGTCGAAGAGCAGCCGTTCAGCGGAGATGTCGAAGAATTCAGGCGCAGGGCCGATCAGGCTCGGACGATCTTTTACATCGCCGACAATGCCGGCGAGATCGTGCTGGATCGGTTGCTGATCGAGGCCTTGGGGCCGGATAAGGTGACCGTTGCGGTGAGAGGCCGACCCGTTATCAACGACGCCACGATGGCGGATGCGCAAACTGCCGGGCTTTGCGATATCTGCGAAGTCATCCCGAACGGATCGGATGTACCCGGGACGATTCTCAAGGATTGCAGCGAGGCATTCAACGCGAAATTCGCGGCGGCGGACATGATCGTTTCAAAAGGACAAGGCAACTACGAGACGCTGGGCGACAATCCCAGAAGCATCTGCTTTCTGTTCAAGATCAAGTGTCCCGTCATCGCCGCAAAGTCGGGATTCAAATTGGGAACGCAAACGCTTCTCATGACGCGGTCTTCTCTGGAAAACGGCGCGCCCACTGGCGCACAGGGAGCGGTTCAGAACACAAGTACGCAAAACGAGGAAAAGAACATGAATGACAAAAACAAAAAGATGAAAATAGCAATACCGCTGGCGAATGGAGCTCTCTGCATGCACTTCGGGCATTGCGAGCAGTTCGCATTGGTCGATGTGGACATGGATGCAAAGAAGGTTCTGGGACGCAAGGACGTGACACCGCCTCCGCATGAACCGGGTGTGCTTCCCGCCTGGCTGGGTGAGCAGGGCGTGGGCATGATCCTCGCGGGCGGCATGGGCCAGCGTGCGCAGAATCTCTTCACGGCTCAGAACATCGAGGTCATGGTCGGCTTGCCGTCGGAGACGCCGGAGGTCTTGATCCGATCCTTGTTCGAGGGGGATCTTCAATCAGGAGCCAACGTCTGCGACCATTGAGATCAGCCTCGCGAACCTCGGCGGAAACAGGCATCGGCATATTCCTGTGGATGGATTACTTCGGCTTCGCTCCCTGCACATCGGTGGAGCGCACATAGCGTTCGACGCCGCTGCCGGGAAACCAGTCCTTGATGAACTCCTTGCTTTGCTCCTTCACCAGAACGCAACCGTCGCGAAACCCGGCGGCCAGCAGAATACCCTCCAGTTTACGCACGTGGTGCGCGCCGGCCACGCAACCGGAATGCTTGATCACTTTTGCGATTCATGATGGTATTCATCTCCTGATACTTTTGTCCGTCCGAAACCAAGGCGCCGTGCGGTTGGCGATGCGTACGAGAACCAGCATCACGGGGACTTCCACGAGTACGCCCACAATGGTCGCCAGAGCCACAGGCGAAGAAACGCCAAACACCGCTATCGCCACGGCTACGGACAGCTCGAAGAAGTTCGATGCGCCGATCATGCCGGCCGGCGCCGCCACGTCATGCGGCAGTCCCAAGTACTTGCAAGGCGTATAGGCGATGAAGAAAATCAGAAACGTCTGAATGACAAGCGGTACGGCGATGAGCAGGATGTGCAGCGGATTCGCGAGAATGACCCGACCCTGAAACGAGAAGATCAGCACCAGCGTCAGCAGCAGTCCGATAATCGTGACCTCGTTGAACTTCGGCAAGAACTTCGTGCTGAAATAGTCGAGACCCCGCCGCTTCACGACGGCATGACGCGTCGTGATGCCGCCCGCCAGCGGAATGACGACGAAGAGCACGACCGAAAGAATGAGCGTGCTCCAGGGCACGAAGATGTCGCTCAATCCCAGCAGGAACTTCACGATCGGAATGAAGGCGACGAGGATGATGAGATCGTTCGTGGCCACCTGCACCACCGTATAGGCCGGATTGCCCTTGGTCAGATGACTCCACACAAACACCATCGCCGTACAAGGCGCGGCACCCAGCAACACGGCGCCAGCGAGATAATCTTTGGCCAGTTCCTTCGAAATCAGCGATTTAAAGATGACGAAGAAGAACAGATAGGCGATGGCGTACATCGTGAACGGCTTTATCAGCCAGTTGACCACCCACGTGACATAGAGTCCCTTGGGATTCTTACCAACATCCTTGATGCTGGTGAAGTCGACCCTCATCATCATGGGCCAGATCATCAGCCAGATCAGAACCGCGATGGGGATGGATACCTTCGCGTATTCGAACTGGTTCAGGAAGCCTGGGATACCCGGCAAGAACTTGCCGATCAAAACGCCGGCAACCATGCACAGCGCGACCCAGAGTGTCAGATACTTTTCAAAGAAACCGATGCCGGATGAAGATTTGGTTTTCATGGAATATGGAAGAGTGGAATGATGGAAGAGTGGAATGGTGGAAGAGTGGAATGGTGGAAGAGTGGAAGAAAACAGGGCGTCGACACGAGTCGACTTGAATCGACCGGAATCGAATCGGCTCGATCAAGGTTGACGCGCCAATCCTTCCGGCAGGGATTCGACGAACGCCTTGATCTCGTCGCGCACGCGACGGTAGCAGTTCAGCTTCTCCTCCTCCGTGGCACAATCCTTGGCAAGCCGCGGCGGATCATCGAAGCCGATATGCACGACTTGGGTTCTGCGTGGAAAAATTGGACAGCTCTCGTGGGCGTTGTCGCAGACGGTGATCACATAATCGAAGGGCACGTCGGACAGCGATTCGAGAAGCTTCGACCGGTGACCCGCGATATCCACGCCGGCCTCCGCCATCACCTTAACCGCCGATGGGTTGAGTCCGTGCGTCTCGATGCCGGCCGAGTACGCCTCGATGACGTCGCCCTTGAGCGCACGCGCCCATCCCTCGGCCATTTGGCTCCGGCAAGAATTACCCGTGCAGAGAAACAGAATTTTCAATTTGGCCATATCGGCCGACTTGCTTTCGGATTCGGCTTGAGGCGCTCCGCAGCAATTTCCGCCGGAACATCCGCAGCCACCGCCTCCGGATGTTGTCATCGTCTTCAGGATTCCAGCCCAGAATCCCTTTTTCTCGTCCGTTTTCATTGATTGGTTATCCCTTTTTGTCTCGTTCGTAGACTCTTCTTTTTTGACTTTTCATACAATGCTTTTCGGTGTCTCCACCGTCGGGCGGCGTGCTCGGAGAGCCCGCCCTACCTTGCTGCACATGTTCACCACGAAACCTAATGGCGCGATCTCCGAGCGCGGCACCTTGACTACCCTCGTCGCGTATCTCCGGTAGGGCGGGCTTTCCGAGCACGCCGCTCTTCTGATCGAACGCATCGCCGCATTCCCGCTGTCGTTTGGAAACGGACACCGGATCGCAGGCGGTCACGCTGGCGAGTTTCTTCTGGTCCGACCGTATCTGACTGTCATAGTGCAAGGACTTGTCGAGCCAATCGCGAAGGGGCTGCACGAAGAGACCGTTGGCCGCATCGGGTAGCCGATAGTACGCCCAGCGCCCTTCCTTGCGAAAGTCCACAAGACCCGCGCCGCTCAGAATCGACAAATGCTTGGAGACCGTCGACGCGGCAAGCCCCAACACCTCGATGATCTGGCAGACGCACAATTCGCCTGACCGCAGCATCATCAGAACGCGCAGCCGCTGGATGTCGGAGAGCGCTTTCGTCACGCCCAAGGTCAGTCGCATGGATTCATCGTTCATTTTGGGTGATTCCTTTCGATTCAGACAACCGTCGCCGCAAACAATTGCCTCAGCCTCTCAAAGCCCACGGGTTCTTCTGGAACCCACGGCACCACGACCGTCCGACGCGAGTGTTTATTCAACACCTCTGAAATGTGCTCCCGTTCATTCCTGCCGCGCGCAGACAGGAGGGGGTCTTTCGTGAGACTATTCATAAAAGTCTGGTTCACGATCCAGGCGTAGGGCTCGATCTGGGCGCGTCGCAAATCTTCCTGCAAATAGGCCGCCTCATGCACCGGCGTCGCTTCCGGAAGCGTCACCACCAGCACCTTCGTGAAGTCTGGATCCCGCAGACGCGGCAGCAGTTCGGCAACCTCTTCGGGCATGCCGCCTCCGTGCCGCAGTGCCTCGCGATGATAGGCCTCCGTAGCGTCCATCAGCAGCAGCGTGTGTCCGGTCGGGGCGGTATCGAGGACGACGAATCCATCTTTGCCATCGGCCACCGTCCTTGCGAATGCGCGGAACACGGCGATCTCCTCCGTGCAGGGCGACCGCAGATCTTCCTCCAAAAGCGCCAGAGAATCCGCGTCAAGCCCCTTGCCCTCGTTGCGGAGCACCTCGTCGGTGTAGGCCTTTGTTTCAACTGCCGGATCAATGCGGCTGACATGCAGCGAGGGCAAGTCGGATGCGGCGACGGCCTCCACATGCGCCGCCGGATCCGTGGTGCTCAGATGGACCGGAAACCCCCGCTTCGCCAGCTCCACGGCGATCGCCGCCGCGATCGTGGTCTTGCCAACGCCGCCTTTACCCATGGTCATCACGACGCCGCGTCCCGTCTTCGCCAGTTCATCGACAAGCTCGGTCAGGGTTTCCACGGCCCCGTCTTTAGTCGGGGTTGGCGTGACCGTCTCTTGTGGCATCTCTTTTTGCTCATCGTCATGGAAAAGTGTTTGCAGGCGTTCGATTCCCACCACGTTCATCGCTTTCAGGCGGACACGTGTGATAGGCATTTCGGCCATCCAGTCGGCATACTCCGCGAGCGCCTCTTGGTCGCGCTGCTCCATCGCCATCGCCAGCCCGTCGTTCGGGTACGTTGCCCTGAAAAGCCCGTTCAGTATCAGCCGCTGGTTGGTAACACCCAGAAGCTTCAGTTCGACGCTGGCGCGCCGGGCTTCCTTGAGCGTGGACTTCTGGGCACGGCTCACCAGCACCAGCGTCGTTCGACTGGCGTCGGCCAGTGCGGCCAGCGTCGCTTCGTAGCCCTCCCGCTGCCGATCCAAACCGGCCAGAGGACCCAGACAGGAATTGCCGGAGGTGTTGGCGTTTAAAAATCCCGTCCATGCCTTGGGTAGCGTCAAGAGCCGGAGGGTGTGGCCGGTCGGTGCCGTGTCGAAAATGACGTGGTCGAATTCTGCGGTGGCCTTGGGGTCGCCCAGCAGACGTGAAAACTCATCAAACGCCGCGATCTCCATGGTGCAGGCACCGGAGAGTTGCTCCTCCATGCTGCGAAGCGCCGTCTCCGGCAACTTACCGCGCAAAGGCGCGATGACCTTCTCGCGGTACGCCCGTGCGGCCGCCTCCGGATCGATGTTCAGCGCGAACAACCCTCGAGCCTTGGGAATGGCGGTAGGCTCGGAGCTCAGTTTCTGCCCGAGCACCTCGTCGAGATTGGAAGCCGGATCGGTGCTGACCAGCAGTACACGCTTGCCGCGGTCGGCCAAAGTCAACGCCGTCGCGCAGGCAAGCGACGTCTTTCCGACGCCGCCCTTGCCGGTGAAAAACAGATGCCGTGTTACATTCACAAAATAATCACTCATCGAAAGATCTCCCCTCTAGCCGCAGCAATTCTTATCTCGATTCGCATTGACGTGTCAGCGGCATGCTCGGAGAGCCCGCCCTATCTGGCTGCGCACGAGCTACGGGCGGAATGTTGTGCGGCGTGCTCGGAGAGCCCGCCCTACCCGCTTGTGCATTCTCCTCGCGAAGCTCGGGTAGGGCGCGATCTCCGAGCGCGCCGCCATGTCCTGCCCTTGCACGCTCCTCGCGAAGTTCGGGTAGGGCGCGATCTCCGAGCGCGCCGCCATGTCCTGCCCTTGCATTCTCCTCGCGAAGCTCGGGTAGGGCGCGATCTCCGAGCGCGCCGCTATGTTCAACCCCCAGAACGGACGCCAAGGCTTCACGCGAAGGATAGGAGGCGCGGCTGACGATCACGCCGTCCACCAGAATCAGCGGCAGGCATCCGACATCCTCCTTGTCCAGGGTATCCCGAACCGTCTCGTTCCCGGCAAAAACCATCGGCTGCTGAGCGAGGTTATACCGCTTGACGTCGACACCCTGCCGCCTGAGCCATTCCAGATCGCCAGCAAAACGGGGAAGGGCGGGATCTACCTTCGGACCGCAAACACCGGAGGTGCAACACATCGGGGGATCATAAACTTCGATTTTCTTCATGGGTAAAACCTTTTTCATTTCGTTATGTGGCGAAATATAGCATCGTTCAGGCAGCGTGTCAACAACCCATTTGAAATTTAAATCAGCGTGGAGATTTCCGTGACGCCATTTTGCCTTTCACCACCGTGCCGAAGCGTGGGCGGCGATCTGCGGCGCACATCGTGACGAAATACCGCCCCGGGGCCGCGTAGTCATACCTGCGCAGGCGTATTGATCGCCGATGGTGGATGTTTGGATCGTAAGTCATCACAGAGTTCCTTCCACAATTTCAATCTCGTCGGAGGTGAGGTGGATGTTGCTCCGGCGGTTCGCACGTAGAAAGTCGCAGGCGCAGGCGGAGTTCATCACGCCGAGAAGATACGGTATCGAAAATACTAGCGTTTTTGTTCCTGCTATGTAAAAATTGTGTGTCTACAGGATGATAGGATGCTATGGATAATTTTTTAAAATCAGTTTTGGTCGTAATGCTCGTGTTTGCTTCAGGATGTAACCGTGTTGAGATGGAGCCGACGCGTGAGTTCAGTTGGCCGGTCATGGGAACTTACGGCAACCTGATTCTGCATGGTGGGGCCGAGGATGCGGCACTCGACATCGCGAAAACGGCTGTTGAGGAAGTGAATGCACAAGTGTCAGCCTTCGATGCGGCCAGCGATGTCTCACAAATCAACGCGGTTTCCGGTACGGGGCAGTTTGTCGACACGCGGCTCCATACACGCAAAGTCCTCAAGGTATCGACCCAGTACCACGCCGAAAGTGAGGGAGCCTTCAACCCTTTGATCGGACCGCTGATGGAGGTATGGGGATTCTTCAGGGGAGGGGAGAAGCATGAATTCCCACCAGCTCCTGGTGTCGTGGTGGCGACATTGCCCCTGTGTGATTTTCAAGGACTTGAAGTGCGGGAAGGGGACGGCGCAACGCGCCTTTGGAACCCTGGTATGCGCCTCGACTTTGGCGCCATTGCAAAAGGGTACGCAGTTGACGTGGCGTTCAGCCGGCTCGTTGAAGCGGGGTATACGAATTTTATTATCAATCTGGGTGGCAACATGCGGTGCATCGGCACTCCGCGAAAAGAGAGGAGCGCGTGGAAGGTCGCTGTGCGCGATCCAAGGCTCAAGCTCGAGGCTGAACCGCTTGGCACACTACTCCTGAGCGATGGTATGGCGGTGGCTACGTCGGGCAACTATGAGCAGTACTTTGAAATTGACGGTAAACATTACACGCATATTATGGATCCCCGCACAGGAATGCCCGTGAGCGGCATGGCTCAGGTAACCGTGGTGGCCCGAACGGCGATGGAGGCGGATGCGCTTTCAACAACTTGTTTTGTTTTGGGACCGAAGGGCAGTGAAGAGATTCTGGTACAGCATCCAGGCAGTGGAGCCATGTTTATTACGGTCGATACTACAGGCGAAATTTCAGTGACGACGCTCGGTGGCTTCATGAAGTGGTTTAGTCCGGGGAAGGTGGTGGCAGATGAATTTTGAGCGTGAGAAAAGCGTTGAGTCGGCTTCTGTCTACTCGTTGTCTCAGGATGAGCTTGGTGAGGCGATTATCAACGCTGGGGATAAGAAGTGGCGTACGGCACAGGTGTGGCAATGGCTCTACCGAGACCGCGTTGACTGCTGGGACGCGATGACCAATATTCCGGCATCGTTGCGAAGGGCTCTTTCCGAGCAGCTTCACAACCTCGATGCAACGGCGCACATCAAGGAAATGGCGGTGGAAAGCGGTGGCACCAACAAACTGTTGTTGGAGCTCCAAGACGGGGAGATCGTCGAAACGGTGATCATTCCGTCTAAAGAAAGAAATACGGTGTGTGTATCCTGCCAAGTTGGCTGTGCCTTTGGTTGTGTCTTTTGTGCAAGTGGTCTCAACGGCATTGTGCGGAGTCTGACCTGTGGGGAGATCGTGGCTCAGGTGATCAGGGCTTCGCAGCAGATCGGAACTCGACCCGACAATGTGGTGTTCATGGGGATTGGCGAGCCTTTTGCAAACTATGACGCTGTTATGAAAGCGGCGCGTATTATCAACGATGGCAAGGGCATTGGCATTGGCGCCCGAAAAATCACAATCAGCACCTGTGGCGTCGTGCCTGGAATCCGGCGGTTTGCGGAGGAGGGAATCCAGTTTGAGCTATCGGTTTCGCTCCATGCACCGACCCAGGAACTGCGGAATCAACTGATGCCGGTTAGCGCGAAATGGCCTCTGGATGAGCTGATGGAAACCTGTCGATGGTATACGGAGAAGACGAACCGGATTATCACGTTTGAGTATACGCTGGTGGACGGATTTAACAATAAACCTGAGCATGCGAAGCTACTGGTGAAATTGCTTCGGGGCTTGAAGTGCCGTGTGAATCTCATTCCGCTTAATCCTGTGAAGGAATTTGAAGGGGAAACGCCGGATGTGCGTGACAGTATAGGTTTTCTGCATCTTCTGATGGACGCGGGAGTCAACACCACCTTGCGTCACTCCAAGGGGCGGGATGTCAATGCCAGTTGTGGACAGTTGCGGCATAGCCGGCTGAATGAGTCTTCCAGGTCTTAATCCTAATCGTAATCACAAGTTTCCATCCGCCGTCATTATCGTTACAGTTTACACATGAAAACAGTGTTTGATCATGAAAAGCTAGATGTTTACCAAGAGTTCATCCGTTTTGTCTGCTGGGTAGATGAACTGCTCCACGAAGTTCCAAAGACGTATGCCGTACACAATCAGTTTGATAGGGCATCTACCTCGATTCCATTGAATATAGCAGAGGGTAATGAAAAGTATACCGATACGGACTTATTCGTGACACGTCTTCGCACCGTGTTCATGAACAGTTAGTCGATTACGGGACACCTCTTGTAGGACCAAACGATTGGAATTAGGATTGGGCGATAATATGCTATGAGTATTTTAAAAAAAGTTAAAACTTTTTTCGAGGACGAAATGTTGCGCGGAATCGTATTCGCAGCTTTCTCACTGCCTGCTTTGGTTCTGAGTTTTATCAAGAGTGGCGGACATCCTCATGCGGGACATGGACTCAGCTTCGACATGTTACTCGATCCTGCAATGGTGCCGGTTATCCTTTGTGGCATCCCTATCATGGCCTATGCCTTTAAGAGGTTTTTTAAGTCAGGAAACATCCGAGCTGGGCTTTTGGTCAGTGTTGCCATGATCGCTGCGATCTGCATTGGCGAAGTTTTTGCAGCAGGTGAGGTGGCTTTTATCATGACGCTTGGCGAGTTGCTGGAGGGGCGTACACTACGCAAGGCGCGGGCCGGTATACACGCACTCATGAGCTTGGAGCCGAAGCAAGCATGCCAAGTCAAGGACGGTGTTGAGAGCATGGTCGATGTCGATTTATTAGTGGTTGGAGACGTGGTGCGTATTCGCCCCGGCGAAACCATTCCTGTTGATGGTGCTGTTATGTCCGGAACGACGTCGGTGGATCAGGCGATCATCACGGGCGAATCGCTCCCTGTTGATAAGACGCCCGGGGATGACGTGCTTGCTGGAACCGTGAACCGGTTTGGCTCGATGGACGTGCGTGCGATCAAGTCCGCTGGTGATTCGACGCTCAAACGCATTAAGCGGCTGATCGAAACGGCGCAGACTCAGAAGGCGGCGGTTGTGCGACTTGCCGATCGATGGGCATCGTTCCTTGTGCCTGCGGCTTTTGTGACGGCATTGGTGGTAGGGATTGTGACGCAGGAGGTAATTCGTGGCGTGACCATTCTTGTTGTGTTCTGTCCTTGTGCGCTCGTTCTCGCCACGCCGACAGCAATTATGGCGGGTATGGCAAATCTGAGCCGGTACGGCATTCTTGTCAAATCGGGTGCAGCACTTGAGTCGATGGGACGCATCACGACGATGGCCTTCGATAAGACTGGCACGCTGACCTACGGGAAGCCCTCGGTTGCGAGTATTGTTTCCGTAATGGCGGAGTATCCAGTTGAGACATTGAAGCGACTTGCGGCGGGGGCAGAGAGGCGTTCTGAGCATCCGCTTGGGAAGGCGATTACGGCGGCTGTTGAAAATCCACCGCAGCCCAGTTCTTTCAGCATGAAGCCGGGAATGGGTGTTGAAGCGGAGGTGGAAGGCATCCGCATTGCACTCGGAACTCCGGCGTGGTTAAAATCACGCGGCGTTGTTATTTCTGATGAAGCGGCGACACGTATTGAACGCGTGCGCGAAGTTGGACAAGCTGTTGTGGTCGCGGAGATAGACGGACAGCTCGCCGGCTGGATCACGCTATCCGATACGTTGCGAGAAGATGCAGCAGATATCATTACGGAGCTCAGGAGACGTGGCATTGTCAAGACGCTGCTACTAACTGGCGATCACGCAGGAGCGGCAGATAAGATGGCGAAAGACGTAGGGATTGATATTGTTGAATTTAATCTGTTGCCAGAGGATAAGGTTTCGCTTGTGATGAAGCATGTTGATGCGGGTATGGCGATTTCGATGGTTGGTGACGGGGTGAATGACGCTGCTGCGCTCAAGAGTGCTACGGTGGGAATCGCCATGGGCGGCATGGGCAGCGACATCGCGGTTGAGGCGGCTGATATTGTGCTGATGCGTGACGATATTCGTCTGCTCCCGTATTTGGTCACGCTGTCTCGGCGTACCTTGGTGAATATCAAAATCAACATTGCGGCATCGCTGATTATCAATTCCTGTGCGATCGCTTTAGCCGCTACGGGTTACCTCGGGCCTGCGCTCGGGGCCCTCGTGCATAATGCGAGTTCGATCTTCGTCGTTAGCCATGCTGCCATGCTCCTGCGTTACAAGCCAGAGAAGGTCTTAGGTTTTAGGCCCGAGGTGCTAGCCAATTCCTTTCGGCTTCCGGTGTAGAGTACTTCTACTTCAGTAGGTTGTATTGTCGCCAACATGAATTTTCAGATTCGAGTCCTGGGTAAGTCCTTCAATGCTCCCGAAGCCTAGATTTCGAGCTCCGGCATCTTGCCGGATGCCAGATAAGTGAATGCTAAGATCACAGCAAGCGTCACTGTTAAATGTTGCTTTTGGTTTACCATATTTTCCGAACGCAATTGGTCTCTGTTTGCGCTTTCTCAGCAATTCTAATTATGGCAAATCTTCTCTGAAGCGGCGTGCTCGGAGAGCCC
>CAZKJH010000080.1:0-18102 GCA_964553035.1 uncultured Lentisphaerales bacterium
GCGGAAGAAATCGCCCCACGAATCAACTCACAAAAAAATCATGCGTCAGCACTGACTTTTTTGAGAAGAGGTTGACGATTCGGTCTAAAAAGGTAATAATGACTATTTCTTCGTTGGTTTCCGCGCTACTCGTTTTTCGAATTCAGATGTGCGACGGAAATGGCGGTGTTTAGGTTGAGAGGCAGACACGAGAAAGGGCTTAGATATGATCGCAAGAGAAATGAAATCGGGCATTCAGGCTATTATTTCGGCGCATTGGGAGCGGAGACTTTTTGATTCGCTGATTCCGCTTCCGGACGGGACCAGCTACAACGCTTATTTGGTGAAGGGCGAGTCGGCAACGGCGTTGATCGACAGCACAGATCCTGACCTGCGTGAGGATTTGATGAGCCAGCTTGTGAATGTCGAACGAATCGACTATATCGTTTCGAACCACGCCGAACAGGATCATTCGGGGCTCTTGCCCGAGTTATTGGAAAAGTATTCCGAGGCAGTCCTGTTGTGCAGTACGAAGGCGAAGGATCTGCTCATGACGCATCTGAGCATTGAAGAAGCCCGCATTCGCGTTGTGAAGGATGGCGAAGAGGTTTCGCTGGGTGGCAAGACGATGCGTTTTATCTACACGCCTTGGGTGCATTGGCCCGAGACGATGTGCACGTATATCCCCGAGTCGAAGGTGCTGTTCAGTTGCGACTTCTTTGGTTCTCATTTAGCCACGAGCGATCTGTTTGTTGTCGATCAGGGGCAGACCTACCGAGCTGCTAAGCGGTATTACGCGGAGATCATGATGCCGTTTCGTGGGGCGATTGAAGGCAATTTAAAGAAACTTGCGGCGCTTGACTTCGATATGATCGCGCCGAGTCATGGTCCCGTCTACGACAAGCCTAGATTCATTCTTGATGCCTATAAAGAGTGGGGATCGCCAGTGGTTAAAAATGAAGTTTGTCTGCCGTATGTGAGTATGCACGGCAGTACGAAGCGGATGGTTGAGTATCTTGTGAATGCCCTCGTTAAGCGTGGGGTTAAGGTGCATGTCTTTGATCTGACCGTCACGGACATCGGCGAGTTGGCCATGTCGCTGATGGACTGCGCGACCTTGATTGCGGCGGCACCGACTGTGCACGTCGGCGCACATCCTGCGATGTACTATGCGGCGCACATTGCCAATATGGTTCGTCCGAAAACCAAGTATGCTGCCGTCATCGGATCGTATGGCTGGGCGACCAAGGCAGCAGAGGCGATTGTTGGGCAGATTCCTAATTTGAAGGTCGAGGTGCTGGGGACGGTGATGCAGAAGGGATTGCCGAC
The DNA here is from genome assembly GCA_964553035.1 of uncultured Lentisphaerales bacterium. Classification (GTDB taxonomy): domain Bacteria; phylum Verrucomicrobiota; class Kiritimatiellia; order RFP12; family UBA3636; genus JBBQIY01. Next base: position 1,309 of record CAZKJH010000080.1, read on the forward strand.
AGCCGAGACATTTGCACAGCTTGACGCATTAGCTGATGCTGTGGTGAAGGCACATACCGCCGGTGGAGTCGACATGGGTGCTCGGTAACCTGAGCCCCTATGAAAATAAAAGATCGCCACTACGCTTCGCCTTGTCGCGTCACACTTCGTGACGGTCGTGCACTTACCATACGCCTGATCGAGGCGGATGACCTGCCGCAGGCGGTTGCCTTCTACCGCGATATCCCCGTCAAGGACGGAGTCTACTACCGAGGCTCGCCCACTTCGCTAGTCGCCTCTGCTGAGAAATGGGTTCCTGCTGCGGCAGATAATCCCTGTATGGTCTGCCTCGTTCTCGTTGATGACGCGGGTGTCATCCACGGTGAAGCCTCGTACGAATGGAAGGCGGAAAAGCCTGAGATCAGTATCTTCGGCATTTGCACTCGCCTCACCGTGCAGGGGCAAGGAGCAGGACGCCTCATTCTGGCGCGTTTGCTGGAGATCGGCGATACCTATGGTCCGCCGAAGATGAACCTCACGGTCCAGCTTGAAAACACGCGCGCCTGGAAGCTTTATACTTCGCTTGGCTTTAAGCCGATCTACGAGCAGATGCGCCCCGCCCGTATCGACGCTCCTCCCATGCTAGAATTTTATATGGAGCGCGTCATGGGCACTGCGCCCCAGGTGGAGCGGACGCCGCTTCGCATCGGCTGGGCTTCGGCGGACATTACACCACAGCATCCGGCTTTCATTGCTGGCCAGTTCCACGGTCGTCTTCCCGAAGCAGCTCCCGAGCCACTCACGGTTACAGCAATGGTTCTCGACAATGGCGAGGGATGTGCGGCATTTGTCTCGTGTGACCTTATCGGCGTTTTCGCCGAATTCGAACAAAAGGTCCGCGCTCGTATTGCCGCCGCCATCCCGGAACTAAACGCCGGTACGCTTGTCCTCAACGCCACCCACACCCACACGGGGCCCGGCATGGACGGTAATCGCGCCTTTCTTTCGCCTGACGTGCGTGAGCGGTTTGCTCCTCATGTGCCTGAGATTGCGGCTTACCATGAGCTTGTTGCGACGGGTATTGTTGATGCTGTTGCCGAAGCCTGGCGGCGGCGCACACCGGGAAAAGTTGCTTGGGGTCTCGATTTCGCGGTAGTCGGGCGCAACCGTCGCTGGGTTGATCGCGCTGGAAAATCGACGATGTATGGCAACATTGCAGTGCCCCACTTCTCCCATATTGAAGGCTACGAGGATCACAGCGTCAACGTATTGGCGACGTATGATCCGGTGGGTGCGCTTACGGGTGTCGTCGTTAATGTTCCCTGTCCATCGCAAGTGAGCGAGCAGGAATATCGTTATAGCGCCGACTATTGGCATGATACGCGGCTGGCGTTGCGTCAACAGTTTGGCGAGGCATTGTATGTGATGCCTCAGTGCAGCACGGCTGGCGACCAGTCGCCGCGTCCTTTCTACGACAAGGCAGCATTGCAACGCATGGAACGTCTCCGGGATCAGACACCACGTACCGCGATCGCTGCTCGCTTGGCTCGCGCTGTCAGCGATGTTGTTGCCATCATCGGACCCGAGGCTACTGGCGATCTTCCGCTGCGCACGACCACTGTTGTTACCAACTTGCCGTTGAACAAGATCAGCACTCAGGAAGCAGAGGAAGCGTTACGTGAGGCGGATGCCTGCGATGCAACGCGCGATGCTGAAATCAAGAAATTGACCGAGAACCCAAGCCTCCTCAAAGAACTTCGCTGGTATGTGCCGCTCACCAAGGCTACGCGTGCGGGCAACTGGTACCGTGAGATGGTCGCTCGCTACGAGCTGATGAAGACACAACCCGCCGCCGCTCAAACCGTCACGATTCGCGGCGTAAGTCTCGGCGATATCGCCTTCGCCTGCAATCCGTTTGAGTATTATCTTGATTATGGCATCATGATCAAGGCGCGGAGTCCTTTCTTGCAGACTTTCCTTATTCAGCTTGCGGGCGATGACGCCTACGTTCCAAGCCTACGCTCGACGTTGGGCGGTGGCTATGGTTCGAATCCCGCCTGCAACCCGGTAGGCGCAGAAGGTGGGTTGATCCTCGCCGAAGAGACGATCAAGTTGCTCAATTCGCTTTATGGTGTCACTAGCGACTTCTCCGGCTGAGGGGTGTCTCCGCCCCAGATTGCGGCCAGCCGCGAACTGGCTGGCCGCCACATCCTTCTCGCAACTCACAACTTCTCCAACTACGGCTTTCTCTGAAGCGCACTGGGAGCGCAGCCGTGGATGGTGCGGAAGGTGTGGTTGAAGTGGGAGAGGTTGTTGAAGCCGGCACCGAAAGCGATCTCACTGATCGATAGGCTACTTTCTACGAGTTGACGCACAGCATAGTCGATTCTTACCTCGCTCAGAAACTGTGTAAAAGTTTTGCCGGTATACGCTTTGAAATGACGTGAGAACGTGGCTTTGCTCATGCCGGTCTGAGCAAGCGCATCTTGGAATAGGATTGCTTCCTGCAGATTATCTAGAATAAAGGAGATTGCTTTCTGCACTTCGACCGTGTTACCCAATCGCTTCGAGGACGTTAACACTTTGCGCGAAAGCTGGCACCGTTCTGCTTTCGGGGCAGACAAAAGAGTCTCCAGAATGCGCATAAAGGAAGCCAGGCGTCCCACTCCGCACTGTCCCGGCATGGAAGTTATCAAATCAACGACGTGTTCTCGAGTCGAGCCGGTGAATTGAATGCCATGCCTAGCATCCAGCCAGAGGGGTGTCAGTTCGCTTGTTTCTTCCAGATGCCCGAGGGGATACTCCTTCCCCACATTGAACTGGACTGCATAGCCGGAAGAATTTTGCAGTCCACGCCAGTAGTGGGGTAGCCCAGATCCGATTAAAACAAGATCCATGGTGCCGAATGCTGTAATGTTGTCACCAATAAACCGAGTACCGGTTCCTCTTGTAACCAGCGTAATTTCAAACTCGGGGTGGAAATGCCAGTCGTTTCCTGCACCTGCAAATGGTTGTGCCGGCCCCTCTGTGGGTATAATCTCAACGTCACACACGTTGTCTTGCCAGCGCAAAAGTCGAAACGTTTGCCGCAGTGGCATCGCAATTTTTTCAAGTTGAAGTTTCATAATCATCGCACTCCATTTGCCAATTATTCTCTCAATTCGACCATAATAATACACGAAATGATACCTTAGTACAAAACAATGAGTCAAAAGATTTAGCTTACAATCGAAGAATAGCGTACAATTAGATTCGTAAAGGCTCATAGTAAGACAACAAAAAAGCTCAAAAGAATACGAGGTACATTATGTTTGGTATTGGCGAAGAAGAAATTAATGCAGTGGCTGAAACAATCCGTAAGGGATGGTTGACGCGTTTTCAATCAGGGACTGAAGGCTATCTTGCACGATCAGAACGCGAACTGGCCAAGATGGTCGGTGTTCAACATGCGCTGATGGTGAACTCCGGAACGAGTGCGTTGATTTCGGCGATGGTTGCCCTCGGAATCGGTCCGGGGGACGAAGTCCTTGTTTCTGCCTATACGTGGATTAGCACACCACTGGCACCCGTATTACTCGGGGCAATTCCGCGCCTGGTGGAGATTGACGAATCGTTGACGATGGATCCCGAGGATTTAGCTCGAAAGATCACACCCCGCACGAAGGCAATCATGGTCATCCACATGTCAAACCGTCCTTGCGATATGGATCGCATTATGGCCATTGCTAACAAACATGGTATCCCTGTTGTAGAAGACGCTTGTCAGGCTGTTGGTGGCCTTTACAAGGGCAAAAGACTTGGCTCTATCGGGGCGATAGGCACTTTTAGTTTTAACAATTATAAGAACGTTTCCTGTGGGGAAGGTGGTGCGCTCCTTACAAATGATACCGTCCTTTATGATCGTGCCAGAAATTATCATGACGCGGGTACCTTTGTGCAGGCGTATGATGCCAAGGTTCAAGTTCCGCTTTTTGCCGGGCAAGATTACCGGGCTTCAGACATTCAAGGCGCAATCCTGTTTGAACAGCTCAAACGGCTTGACCCGGGAATGGCTTCATGGCGCGTGCGTGTGCGCTATGCTACGGAATTGATCGAAAAGGCAGGGAAATATAAGGTTGCCCCACATTATGATCCAGAGTCGGCTGTTAACTTGGCATTGACCTTCCCGACAGCGGCTGAATGTGACTCGTTCTGTAAACGCAATTCGTTGGAAGGTAGTATCTTTAAGACTGCAGGGCGTCATGTGTACCTCAATTGGGTGCCTCTCGTTGAAAAGCGCACTTATCGCGATGAAGTGAATCCGTTCCTCACCGAAGCTGGTAAGGACGCCTGTTACGATGAAACGGCTGCGCCGAACTCCGTTGATATTATGAAACGCACGGTTTATCTGACCCCAGGATGGAATAATCCGCTTGAGCAGGTTGCAGAAAGGATCAACGCGCTTAAATAAGGGTTAAACGCATGAAAATTGGAACAGCAACGATTGATATTACACCGCCGGTTGGCGTCACCCTCTGGGGTTATAATCCACGGCCATCCACGTGGATTGAACATCCGCTGAGAGCGGAAGCGTTGGCCTGCGAAGCCAATGGACGGGGATGGGTTTTAATCTCGGCCGATGTGGGTGGGTTTTCACAGCCCCTGACTGATGCGATTCGCGAGGATGTAGCTCTGAGCACAGGGCTACCTTCCTCTGCGGTCATGATTGCGGCCACGCATACGCATTCCGGCCCACACGTCACAGACGCACTTTGGTGCGAACGTTCCGAGATGGAGTCGGTCTATTTTGTTTCGTTGCGAAAAAATCTTGTGGTGATCGCTAAAAAAGCGTGGCAGAGTCGGACGGAAGGCGAATGGGTCCATGGAACAACAGATGCACCTGATTTGGCTAGTAACCGTCGCGCACAGAATCCCGATGGAACCTGGACGAATGTGTGGAGCGACCCCGAGGGTAAGAGTACCGGATATTACGATTCGACGATCGACTTGCTCGGTGTTCGTCGTCGAAATGGATCGCTTGATGCGTTAATGGTCAACTTCGGCTGTCACCCCGTTACTTACGGAGAGAACGCCCAAGGCATTTCTGCCGATTATGTTGGCTACATGAAAGATTCACTCGAAGCGACGGGTGTTGCTAAGACCGTGATGTTTACCGTCTCGGGTCATGCCAATGTTGATCCGCGCACCTGCGTTCAAACTTCTCAGGATGTTGTGCGGCGGCTGGGTGAGAATCTCGCAGAGAGGGTTCGTCAGGGTATTGCCACTCTCACGCCGATATCTGGCAGGAGCGTTAGTGCGCTTCACGAACCCTGGTCTTTTACTACAACATGGAATCTCGAAGGCCGAATGGCTATCTATTTTCCGCACGTTAACGCTGGAGAAACCCTGTCGACCTCTATTTCCTGCGTTGCCGCTGGCGACTGCGTCTTGCTCGGACTTCCTGGGGAAGCCGTGAGTGAGTATCGAAAGAAGTTCGCTGAGCGAAGTCCTTTCGCAGTGACGCTGATGATATCCCTTGCCAACGATTTTATCGGCTATCTCCCGACGGACGAGATCATTAAACAAGGAGCTTATGAAGCGGATATTTGTCCCTGCCATCCGATAGAGGAGACCCTGACGCAGCAAGTGGATGCGGTGTTTGCCAAAGCGAAAAACGCGATGGAGATTTAAAATGGCCTGGGGTATGAAAAATATTGTGATTAGCCTTTATGGGTCGTCGATCATGGAAGGGCGTATCGGTGTCAATTATCCACACGAGCGGTGGTACAACATCTTCCATCGGCTGTTGTCGGATGCCCATCCTGACACCTGTATCGCAATCATCAACAACGCAGTCGGTGGTGAGTCCACTCGCGAGGTCATGAGCCGGTTTGATCAGGATATTCTCCCGTATCATCCAGATTTCTGTCTTTTCATGGTCGGCGGCAATAATCACGACTGCCAGAAGCCGAGTCGAATTCTCGCGGAAGGTGAACTCCAAACGTTGCTGGACTCTTTTTTATCACGACTGCCCACGAAAACTAAGCCTGTGGGTGCTGTTTTTAATCCAGTTGTGGATGATTGGCATTTTATTACCCGCCATCCGGCGTTCAAGGAGTATTTGGCAGCCTTTGGCGGCAGTCTTGATGCCAGTTTAGAGGCTGAACGGGAATTCGCTCGTTCCTTCTACATCCAACACGAATGGCCGTATCTTGATCTTTATACACTGATGTCTGAGGATCCCAAAAAGTATCTCTTGCCTGAAGACGGCGTTCATCTGAATAAGCTTGGCCATGAACTGTTTGGTCAGCAGATGTTTCAGCTTATCGACGGGTTGTTGTAGAAGATAAGATTATCGCAGTAAGGAGAGAAAAATGAATACAAAGCAGTTGAACATTGCCCTAATCGGGCGCGGGTTTATGGGGCGGATGCACTCCAATGCATGGGGGCAGGCAGGGCGGTTCTGCTCGCCTCCCATTAAGCCGGTTTTACATACAGCCTGTGACAAGCATCAAGAGGGGTTGGCCGACTATGCGGCGACGTGGGGCTGGCAGAACGTCTGTACCGATTGGAAAAAGGTCTGTGCCTTGCCAGAGGTTGACCTCGTTGATCTAGGTGTTCCGAATTATCTGCACGCAAAGATGGCAATCGAGGCGTTAGCCGCAGGCAAGCATGTAGCATCTGAAAAACCGCTAGCTGGTACATTGGCCGAAGCACGCGAGATGATGCTCGCCGCTCGCAAGGCCAAAGGGAAGAGCTTTGTCTGGTACAACTACCGCGGTGTGCCCGCTGTCGCCTTTGCGCACCAGCTCGTCAAAGCGGGCAAGCTTGGCGACATCCGCCATGTGCGTGCGGTCTATTTGCAGAGTTGGGCCGACGAAAGTGTCCCCCTCGCTTGGCGTTTCGACAAAAAACTGGCTGGCTCTGGTGCCCACGGAGATCTCAACGCGCACATCATCGATATGACGCGCTTTGTCACGGGCGAGGAGATCACAGAAATCTCTGGAGCCATTGCGGAAACGTTTGTAAAAGAACGTTACAAGATGATGGGGCAAGTCGCTGGCGGCATTGCCGAGGGTCTCCAAAAGACAAACACCAAGGCACGCGTAACGGTCGATGACACCGTTTTATTCCTCGCGCGTTTCAGTGGTGGTGCTGTTGCAAATTTCGAGGCTGCACGTCAGGCAACGGGTAATCTCAGCCGTAACGGATTCGAGATCAACGGCACAAAAGGTGCCGTACGCTTTGATTTTGAACGGATGACAGAACTGGAATATTGTGATCTCTCAACGCCTCGCGCTACGCGTGGATGGACTACGATTAACTGCTCGGATATGGCAACGCATCCCTTCATGAAATCTTGGTGGCCAGAAGGGCACCACATCGGCTACGAGCATACGTTTATCAATCTCGCTAAAAGCTTCCTCGATGTCATCGCCGGACGCGAGCCCATTATCCCCGTTTCGGATTTTGAAGATGCCTACAAGACACAGCGCGTACTCGAAGCCGTCATGGTGTCCGCAATTGAAAAACGCCCTGTAAAGCTTTCTGAAATTAAATAAACAACACCTCAGTCAAGGATAAAAAAGATGAATACCATTCAACTCACCGGACAAGCCATCACCGGCACCAACTACACGACACAGCGACTTTTCAACTTCAGCCCCACGCTGGTTCGTCAAACAGCGGAAAGTTTCCTCGCCTCTGGAATCTCAGAGCTTGAGATTCCAGAAGGGGTACTCAACCCGGAAGGACGTGCAACGGACGGATGCGACCGTGAGACGCTTAAGGCGACGATTGCAGGCCTGCCCAGCGAAACCAAGATCGTGGGATCCTACTTTGGAGGCGATCCGACAGCAGAGACTTATGTTGAAAAGAAGAAAAAGGCGTTGGATTATCTGGTTGAATTCTTCCCCGATATGACCTACGCCATGCTCCATCCTGCTCGCGCTACCGCGGGCATTCAGGCAGTAGTCGATTCCTACGCTCAGCTCGCCGAATACGCCGATTCGCTACGTCCGGGTTTCCAGCTCTGTTTCCATAACCACTACGACAGCAATGGCGAGACAGCCGAACAAGTGCGTACCTATCTCGACGCGATTGCGGCGACAAAGCTACCCTCCTTGCGCTGGGGTATCGACACGGGCCATTCACACGGGATGGGCAACGATTACTTAGCCGTACTTGAAACCTACGCACACCTGATTGGTAACGCCTTCCATATTAAAGCCCGTGTCCCTGCGTTTGACCGCGTCCATAGCGGCGATGTCTACCAGCCAGAGCGCGACATCTGGAGCAACAAAGCCGAAGTCGGCGGAGGTCTCTACGGTGGCTTTGTCAACGCAGCCGACCCGGAGATCGTGACACCCTTCACCGAGATCTTCCGCATCATCCGGGAGAAGGCTAAGCCGACGAACGGAGTCGTGCGCGGTGCTATGGAGATCGATAACCCACGTCAGCATCCCCGCTTGGAGGCCTTATGTGGAGCCCTCTACTTTAAGACTGTTCACAATGTTAAACCCGCAATGTCGCTGAGTTGCGACGAAATTGCACAACGCGTATTCGCACCAAAACTCTCAGGAAAGAAGGCATAGTCATGGCAGGTAAATTTAGATTTTCATTCGGCCCTTGGAATATCCACGAGGGATCAGACCCCTTTGGGCCTACTGTTCGCGATTCCATTCCGTTTAACCGTAAACTGGAGCAGTACAAAGCTCTTGGCTTTGACGGCGTTCAATTCCATGATGATGATGCCGTCCCCGAGATGAATTCGCTCAAGCCGGCACAAATCATTCGAGAGGCCGAGGCCGTCAAGAAGACGCTTGACGATCATGGGCTCGTGGCAGAGTTTGTCGCCCCGCGTATGTGGGAAGACCCTCGCACGATCGATGGCGGCTACACCGCCAATGATCCTGCGGCGCGTGCTTACGCCAAAAAGCGTAGTGAACGTACCGTCGATATTGCGAAGGCCTTGGGCACCGATCTGATTGTCCTTTGGCTCGCACGAGAAGGCACTTACCTTCGTGAAGCCAAAGACAGCAAGGTGGCCGTAGACCGAATCCTCGCAGCTATGAACGCGATCTTCACTTACGGTGATAATATGCGCATTGCCGTTGAGCCTAAGCCGAACGAGCCGATGGATCACACCTATATCCCGACTGTTGGTCATGCCCTCGCCTTGGGTGCACGCAGTCTCAAGCCCGGCAAAGTCGGCGTGGTTATCGAGAGTGCACATTCGATTCTGGCCGGACTCGATCCGTCCGATGAGATGGGCTTCGCGCTCTCTTGTAAGGGGTTGTTTAGTGTACATCTGAATGATCAGAACGGGCTCAAGTTTGACCAAGACAAATCGTTTGGTTCCGTCGACCTGCGTCGAGCGTTCAACCAAGTTAGGATTCTGGACAAGCACAACTATGGTCAGAAAGGTGAATGGGTTGGTTTAGACGTCAAAGCCATGCGCACACAGAAGGCTGATGTCGCCACTCGCCATCTCTCCAACAGTCGTGAAATCTTCCTCGATCTGCTGGAGATCAGCCGATCGATGGACGAGAGCGTGATTGAAGGATTCATCTCCGAGCGCGACTATGAAGCCCTCGACCTCTATATCATGAAGCGGTTACTCGGAAAAAATTAGGGAACAGGCATGAATGGCACTAACTCAGCCCCGTTTCGATCATAATCCTAATCTTAATCGTAATCCGTTCCACCCGGGAGATTAAGAGTAAGAGTACGATTAGGAACACCGCTAAATCATTACGTTAGTGCCATTCTAGTTTTTCAAACGGGGCCTGAGGTGCCCCGGCCTCAACGACTCGCTACTTCTCCCTTAGAAGCGACAGGGGTATGGCAGGTTCATGGCGGCGGTGGGTGATGACGCCGGCGTCAGGCGCCGCTACAGGCGCACCGCTGAGGCAAAAGCCGCGCAACGCCCCAGAACCCGCACGTTTTCAAGCCGAAACATCCCTCAAACGGCTTCCTCTTCGGCTCGCTGATCCCCACATCAATGCCGACCCCCCTGTCGCGAACCGATTACTTAAAAGTGCTATGTCAGAGTTGCATGAAGAGACGTTTTTTTGTTAAGATATAAACGTCAATTCAGTACCTGAACATAAGAAAGGGAAGAAGTACGATGAAATGGAATAACTTGATGCGGATGATGGGTGTAGCCATTGCGATGGTTGTAGCGGGGATAAGTCTTTCTGAGACGAACGGTGCTACGGTGGATCCGAGTGTACCGATTCTTTGGCATGCAACAGGAGGGCATGTCTTAAAGGCGGCTTTTGTAGAGCTGAAGGCAGGCGATGTAATCCTGAAGGGCGAGGACGGGCAGATCCGAAACGTGCCGCTAAAGCTATTGATGCCCGAGGATCAGGTGGTTGCCAAAGCACTTGCGGAGCGTCTGGTATCGGGCGAAGCAGTCGCCGCCAAGCCCCCTGCTGCGAACGATAAACTGGCGGTCTTCACAGAAGGTCCGGGGAAAGGCTTCTTTGCTTTCTACACAAACGCTAACTTTATTGTACGCGTTAATGACAGGGCGGTCGCTACGATTATATGTCTTGAGAACGGCCAGCCGGTTGGGAAACCCATTGTGGTTAAGTCGGGGTATAGCTTCAGCGATCCGGAGACACAGAGAGAAACCGACCGGAACATCGTGTCTTTTGACGAAGCATACGCCCCCATGCTCCAGCCAGGCTCCATTACCCTTAGAGGGGTTTTACAAGACAATGTGCGCTTTGGTTATAATCTCACCATTAAAAACAATACCATTCAAACTTGGGGGTGGATGGAAGATCCACCCGGGCTTAAAACGCCGAGCTCGTGTAATCCAGCCTTTGCGTTTTCGGCATCGCATTCCTTCGATCCTTATATGTTAGTCGTGGATCAAAAAGCTGCCGTCAAGGATCTGTCATTTGTGGGAAATCCGGTGAGTGGGAAGGCGTTTACACTTCAATACGGCGATATTGCACAAGGATACGATGTACCGATCCGTTCAGCAGAGATCAGGGGACCCGTTTTTGGTTCTCGCCGCGTCAGCCTCTCTATTAAGCGTTCACAGGCGGCGGAAATGCGTTTCTGGTCGATGAGTCACGGTCCAGTGTACGGAGGTTATGAAGTGCGCATATTGAAAAAAAAGCAAGCGGCGCGTGACGACACTGTTCAGTTTTCTTTGACGATTGATTAAGCAGTTCTCTCGCGATGTTCTTATGAACGTGCAAACCAGCGTAGACAGTCTGGTTCGCGACATGGACATCGCCATCGCTCAAGCCGATACGTTTATTGATGAGCTGGAGAGGGAGTAGCAAGAAGAACGCTCCCTTTACTCTTCCATCCCACGGGAGGTGAGGTTGTAGACATGGTTGCGTACGCGGCGTAGCGCGCGCCAGCCATAGCGAAAAATAAATTGTGTATCCCGAATCCGTCCTGAGGTTAGCATGAAACGAATCTGCCGAAGCAAGAAGCGGGGGCTGACGGCGATTCCGTACATGGCACGGATCGCCTTGTAGTACGCTTCATGGGGGATCGGGGTTTTGACGATGAGACGACTCATATCGAAGTCGTCATAAGCCTCAGTCAACAGCACCTTGTTTTCAATGCATTCTTTGTGGTAAGGCGTGAAATCGAGTGGTGTGCAGATCGTGACCTGCAGGGTGCGAGCGATTCCCTTGAACATCATGTCTTTGACGGTGCTAACCGTAAGCGCGAGCTGCTCCGCAGTTTGCCAGTAGTAGCCTACCATGATCGTCAAATGCGGATGAAGCCCGTATTTTGTGAAGTGCTTGAGATTCTGGTAGGCCTGATGCGGCAGATAACCTTTGTTAAGTCGCATCAAGGTCTCTTCGTCTGCCGCCTCTAGCCCCACGAGCACAAAACGGAAGTTGGCTTTTCCCAGTAACGCAATCGTCTCTTCATCTAGATAACCGAAGCGGGTGTTGAAACCAAAGTAACATCCGCGCTTGTGCAGGCCACGCTTGATGATGCCTCGAGCAAAAGCGCGAGCTTGCTCGCCGCGGTACCACACACCTGAGTCGTCAAAAATTTCTTTGACTCCAAAATCCTCAATCAGGCGTTGATATTCGTCCAGACTTTTCTCAACCGAGCGGATCGAGAAGGTCAGTTCAGGCCCGTTGTAACGGCAGAACGTGCATTTTCCAAAAGTGCAGTCGCGAATGACGCTGGTGGCGTACGTTCCCGGCGTACGTAAAAAGTTTCCGTTTTCGTAAGCATAACGCTTCCATTCCACGAGGTCGCGATCAACATCGGGGGATAAATCGAGATTCTCCACTCGCTTGAACGTTCCAGTAGATCGCGTACTCTTCTCATCGACGCGCAGCACGAGTCCTTCAATTTTGCAGCTCACGCGCCAGTCTTCATTTCTCGCGATAAATGGAACCAAATTATGCAGCACAAAATCGACATGATTGCTCAGCAGCACAATATCGGCCTTCGAAGCCTCTAGGGTCTCGTTAGGTTTGCGCATGGAGTGGTAGCCGGTCATGATGATGATCGTTTTTGGTAAATCGCCTTTTAGCCGGTCAACCAGCTTCCAGTAGAATTTCATGACAGGAGTCGTGCTCTCAAAGACCACGATGTCTGGGTTCCAGGCCACCAGCCCCGTGTACCACTCGTCAAACGTTTTCAACTGCGCATTGCCGTCGTCCCAACGTACGTCGCAGCCGATGTCGCGTAACCAGGTCGCCGCCTGAGCATGGATGACTGGCATAAGATAGGTGGGTGTTTTGAAATACTGAACATTCCGGTTCTGCGAGACCATGGCCACTTGGCCGCGTTCATTCACGATTGGAGGATAAGAGATGGCAACTTTCATAGCTTTTATTCCTTACGGTCTCTGTGGCTGAAGATTTTAAGTGGCTTTTAAATTGGTGGGATTCGGGCTCGACAAAGGTTGCGACAACGTTTATCAAAAGAATGTTTCCGTAACTAGGTTATCGCTGGGAACACCTTGCTCACGTAGCAAGTCATACACGGTGGCGACCATGTTGCTCCGACCACAAATATAGCACAGCCGTTCGGGGTCAACAGGGTTTGCTCGCAGATAGTCGGTGACTCGCCCGTGGAAGTCGCCACCTTCCTCCCGGCTGACACAGGCGATGTAGCGGCTTCGCTCGTAGTCGGACAGATCGTAGCGGTCTTCGAGTCGCCGGATGCCGTGCACGAGGGTGTAATCGAGTTTTGGATAATGCGTGACGAAGCAATGGAAGGGGGCGATTCCGACACCGGTGGCAATGAAGAGGTAGCGCCGCGACCTATCCTCGGGTTCGGTAATCAAGAATTCGCCGTAGGGACCCGCGAGATCGACCTCATCGCCTGGCTTTGCTTTCTGCAGGGCAAGTGCGGTCTCACTCCCCGCCCGCGCCTTAATAAGAAACTCAATGTAAGGTTCACTCGGGGGCGAGTAGATCGAAAACTCACGGTTAATAGCAAACTGGCGCGGACCCAAGGTTACGTGCTGACCTGCTTGTGCCAAGAACGAATGGCGATCAATCCGGATTACAAAACTCTCGTCTGTCAGATGTCTTATACTCTCGATGTAATGTCCTGGTCGCTCATCCATGTAATCAGTTCCTCATTTTAATGTGTTGTCCGTCGCTCATGCCGTCATTGTATACCTTTTAGCCAACACGCTCAACCGTGAAATCGCCCCACGCAGACTCCTATAATTCCAACATCTTACGGTACGTGGCGATTTCCTGCAGGGCACTTTTAACCTGACGGATTTTCCATTCGAGATGCCATGGGTTGCAGACATATTCCATGCTCGGTTCCCAGCCTAGTACATTGTACAGGCAGAAATGACGGTAATTTTCAGGTAGAGTACATGATTAACAATATTGAAACCAAGAACTTAATCTTGTAAATCTTGTAATCTTGTCTTACCAATACGCGCTGTACAGAGTACTAGTACATTGTGGTAATAAACGTAGATTTCAGTTGATTATTCCGAAGCTACCACCTCGGCTCTCACTTCTCTTACTCTTAATCCTACTCTTAATTTTTCGCCCACTTTCTCCATTTTTTCACGAAATGCTCGAAATACACGAAAATAGGTTGTGTGGGGCGGCTGTGCCGAGTTGGTTTTAAACACAGAGAGTTTGAGACACAGAGGAGAGAGAAATGAATGGAGGGGAAATGAATGGAGCTTGCAGCGTTGCTGCAAATGAAACGTGCTTCGCACATGAAGTGTTGTTGACGCAACGTGAAGTGTGCCTACGGCACGATGTGGGGTGGAAGGGAAGCGACGGGATCGATATTATCGACAATATCGATCCCGTCGATAATATCGATTCCTGTAGCTGGCCTCGGTGAGGCCGGAATGGTCCGCGATCATCGATCGCGGCTACAGGGCTCGTTCGACCTGAATCGATTTGTAGAGGTGGCGTCCTCGTCGCGTTGCGCGTTATTGCCGCCCTCCAAGGGTGTGTTCGGCTCGCACGCCTGCCTGTCGCGTTCGCGACGCAGACGGGGAGCGCATCGCCTCTGCCGCGCGCGGGGGCCGGGACAGACAGGGACGAGCAGGGACGATGCGCGCCCTGTAGCGAGGCCCATCATTCCAATTCGTAATTCGTAATTCGTAATTTCCCCATCCCATCATTCCATTCTCCCATGAATTGGTCGGCGTTATCGCTATCGCAGAACCCTAGGCAAACGAATCGTAGATGAGCCCACGTTTTTGATCCCCGCGCCTCTGCGTGAAAATGACTGTTAATGCACTATATTTAATAATTAGTGCATTGGCAACGCACTAAATCAAACTTTGTTATTGATGCATCGGAAGAAAAGACGCGTAAACGCGAACTCTCTGCGTTGGTCAATGCAGCGGACGATCTGCATTGCGACGATCTGCTGCTGATCACGCAGACAGAAGAGGGATGTGTCGAAATGAACCATAAGAAGGTCAAAATAGTGCCGATATCGAAATGGCTTCTGGACAAATAGAGGCCCAAGGCCTCAGGAATTAGGCCCTAGGCCCTAGCCTTGGCAGGAGCGTCGTTCCGACATTTTGCCATCTGGTTCTGGCTAACACCTAGGGCCTAACGGCTCTCACTTCATTCTAACGCTCCCACACCCGAGGTTTGCAGGTTCTGTTTTTCTGTTTTTTGAATCCATGGAATCTGTTACAATCCGCGCCATAATCCGCATGATTCGTTAGGCAGATACAGCCGTTAGGCCCTAGGCCTTAGGTTTTAGCCTAGAGCAGGTGGCAGAATGGTCAGAACGATGCCCCTGCCAAAGCTAGGGCCTAGGGCCTAAGGCCTACCACCTAAAGCTCTAACACCTCTCTTCTCCACTCCCGGCTAAACTTCATCATTCATCCTTCATCACTCATCATTTCTACTCAATTCCCTATTCCTAATTTTCTATTCTCCCTGTTGGGTGTCTTGGATTTTTCCAAGGCGAACTACAGGGTGTTGTTGCGTAACGGCCTGCCGCTATTGCTGATCCCCTCGGGCCGACATGCGGCGTTGTTAACGCTTGGCATGTACCTGCCGCAGGGCAGGAAGGCAAAGCTTGCCGTCGCGGCGCTTAAAACCGCCAATACATTAGGACTTCTCTCGCGCATTCTGCCCAAACTGGTTCCGGGCAGTAGTGGTGCCTCCGCGACCTCGGAGTCGATGCCGTTTAGTCAAGAGGACATCGATCGTGGCAACCTCGGATTCTTGCTCTGCAACCCCGATCATGGTTGCGCACGTGTGGTGGCGGTTCGAGTGGGCGACACGCCACGGCTTCATTCACGCTCAGCGAGCGTGTTCAAGTGGACCGACCTTGCTGGGAAAGAAAAACTCACCTCCGAACTCGCCAACATCAAATCATTGACTGGGCGAAGTTTGCCTGGAGTTCCGGAAGTCAGATCCGAAGGCTCGAACAGCTTTTCCACTTGGTTCGAGATGGATCATTATGCGAAAACCGATGTCGTATCGGTTTGCGATCCCCGCGCAATAAGGCTGTTGGAGTCGTGGATGTTGGAGGAAACCATGTCGCCTCTCGACAACAAGCTCGTTGCTTCGCTCTGGACAACTGAGGAATGGACTCTTGGCCAGAGCGCGCTTGAGCGCCTGTCGAAGTTGAAGATTCGGAAAGCGGTGGTTCACGGCGACTTCGCCACTTGGAATCTCCGCGCTGGGCAAGATGGCCTTGTTTCGATTGATTGGGAATGGGCGGAGCCCGACGGCATTGCTGGTCTTGATCTTTGCTACGGACTTCTCCAGGAAGCTCTTCTTGTAAAAAAGCTCCCCCCGCGTCAAGCGCTACATTATGTACAAGTGGCCGCAGATTCACCAGACTGCAAGGAATACCTCAAAGCTACTGGCTGGCATGATGCCATTGACCTCTGGGTCAAGACAGGCGTCTTCTACCGCCACTCCCGTAAACCCTGCCCTGAACTTCTTTCGGTACTCTGTAGCGTTTAGAATTTTCACAACTACATTCATCACAAGACCAAGAAGAGATATTGTGGGTGGGTATCAACATGTTCCAGAAATGAATTTCAGTGTCCTCGGTGTTCTCGGTGGTGGAAAATACTAACCACAGAGGTCACGAAGGGCACAGAGGGAAGAGTTTATGGGGTATACGCCTTCAATAGACAATCATTTTTCAACGAGTTCCCGAAGGAATCCTCGGTGTCCTCGGTGATCTCGGTGGTAAAGAAGACTAACCACAGAGGGCACGAAGAGCACAGAGGGAAGGATTTATGGGGTATACGGCTCAAAAGGACAATAATCTTCCATTAAGTTTTCCGAAGTAAATCTCGGTGTCCTCGGTGTCCTCGGTGGTGAAGAAAGAGAACTAACCACAGAGAGCACGAAGAGCACGGAGAGG
>CAZKJH010000081.1:0-18070 GCA_964553035.1 uncultured Lentisphaerales bacterium
GGCCTTGAACTTGCTGGAGATGTGGGTAATTGAAAGCGTCACTGACCGATTACATACAGTTTCTGCGATTAACGCGCCCGCGAATTGTAAGATGTAGTGCACTCACGATTCGCTGACCTTCCTGTCGCCGTGAGCCACGTTCGGCTAGCGCGGAGCGCGTTGCTGAAGAGAATGAGCCGTGCGTAGTTGAGGCACCATTCACGCCTGCATTCCTACTCCATACGGCAAGTTTCTTGGCGGTTTTTTAGAAACTTCAGAGTGTTTTTCGAGGTCTGCTAAAGAGTACAGAATCCTGCCACTAAAAAAAGTGAATTTTTTCGTTCCCTAAGTCATCGGAATATGATAGCTTAATACGTCTCTAATTCCACGGAAGACCCTAAGCACCGGTGGAAGCCGCAGTAAAACCACGGTCGAAGAAGAAGAAAAGCAGGACTGTCGAGAAGAGAAAGAGCGAAAAATGTCATTTTCAGAATCCTCCACGCCTTTGTCCACCGAAAACATCGAACGGAAGTTCCTTTGTCTGGACAAGAATGAAAACAACGACGGAGGATACTCGCTTCCTCCGATGGAAGACCTTCTAAGCAGTCTGATGGTTCTCCACGAATGCAAAGCACTTGAAAGCCGGGATCAGTGCAGCATGGTGCTTCAGCAATATCTCGTCGATCAGCGTGATTTTAGTTCGCTCGTCAAACTGCTCAAGGTGCGTGCGGAATGGTTGGGCGACCTGCCTATATATGGGGAAGAGTGTCGTGACATCCTTGTTTCGTCGACGAAAGACAGGATGTTGCTGGCCAAAACAGAGAGTGTGCTTTTCGGCAAGGAAAAACCGGGAACCTGCCTCAAGCGGCTCGAACTCCTTGTTTCCCTCGTACCGAGTGCGGTTTGCTACGACAGAACATGGGGTTACGGAATCGTAAAAAAAATAGATGATTTCTACAAGCGCATCGTTGTTGATTTTGACCGAAAACCAGATCACGCGATGGCTTTTTCTTATGCGGCTCAAGCGTTGAAAATCATTGATGAAAAACACATTCTTTCCATTCGTCACGCAAACCTTGCTGCTTTCGAAGAGAAATGTCGGAAAAAGGCAGGAGAAGTGGTTGCGATGGCTCTGAATAGCTTTGGGCCGATGTCTGTTCTACAGCTTGAATTAGAAATGATAAACGGAGTTCTGCCCGCAGGAGTCGAGTGGAAGAGCTTCTGGACGCAGGCTCGCGCTCAGCTCAAGAACGACAAACGTTTTAAGCTTCCGCCTACCGCTAAGAAAAATGACTTGATCGAATTTGCAGAGAATGCGAAAGTGGCTGGTGCTTCCGCTTGGTTTGCTGATCTCGCCGCTCTGAACGACGTTCCCGAAATTATCAACCGCATTTTCGAGTTTATGCAACTTAAAGACCGTCCTGAAATTAACGATGAGATTCGTGAAATCCTCAAGATGCGTCTTTCGTTTTCGCTTAAGGGATGTGCGACAACGCATAACGACAAGGATAAGGTTCGCACGATCATGGCGGCCATCTCTCTCGGCTTCAAGGAATTGCCCGTAGAACTGCGGAGCAGGCAGAGTGATGAGTTCTCAATGCTAGACGAGAACAACGTGGACCTTCTGGGTACGCTCACAAAGCCGGAGATCATTCTCAATGCAGCCTCGAAAATGCCGGCCAGTCTCATGGTTGAACTCATGTCGCTCATCCCACTTAAGGATAATGCAGAAGTCGCCAGAGGCTTTGTTGACATCCTGCATGTGCTTCCGTTCAATCTGATCGAGAGCATGGCCCTCCCCATTTTGGAAGGTGTGGCTTCTGTGTCTTTTGCTGATCAAGTCCGGAAAGAATTTTCCGGTATTGACGTTTCTTTTGCCCTTTTGCTTTGGCTTTGTCGCAATCAAGACAAGGAGATCGTCACCTCGATTCTGCCTGCCGCCGTTATCGGCACGCAGGCGCTTTTAGCACTCGAGCCAGAGGTGATGGGGGAGAATCTTCGCCTTCAACACCTCATTGCAGCGCTTTTTCGCGATGAAAAATGGCTTCAGGGGCAGACCCAACGTATGACGGATGTTGAGCGTGGAGCCTTCTTTGCCCGTGTTCGCGCCGCCGATGGTGCTTGGGAGCCGCTTAAGAAGCGAGCGATTGAGAAGTGCCTCCTCAAGCTCTACCCTGAGCTGGCGGTTTCAGGCGCAACAGAGTCGAGCGCACTCGCTACGCCAACTCAGCGACTTACGTCTTGGAAAAGCCTCTCTGAGCGAAAAGAGAAGCATCGCCTTCTTGTGGAACAAGAGATGCCGAAGAACAACCAAGACATTGAAGCGGCACGTATCTTGGGTGATCTTCGTGAAAACTTTGAATACCAGACAGCAAAGGAGCAACAGCGCATTCTGATCAGTCGTCAGGCCGAGTTGGAATTGGAACTTCGCGAGATGCGAGGAACCGATTTCTCGGACGTGGAATTCGCCGACAAAGCTGTCGTAGGCAGTGAGGTTACGCTCATGCATGCTGATGGACATAGCAGCACCTATCAAATCCTTGGGGAGTGGGACAGCGACTTGGCACTCGGCATCATCCCGTCACGCAGTCGCCTGTCGGAAGCTCTTCTGGGGCACGTTGTGGGCGATAAGATCACGATTCCTTCACACGATGAGGATGAGGAGAACGTGACACTATCCTCTATTCAACCACTTCCTAGAACGATTTTGGACTGGGCCAGCGGACGCTGAGAAACTAATTCTGCAACCACACGTGCAGGACTTTGCCACAAAAAGACACAGAGGGTTCATGAAGTTTCATGTGTTTCATGGTTTAAGAAAACGGTGATGACGATGTCGGTCACGAAACCAGCAAGCTTCGAAAAAAGAATCTTTAGGACTGCGGTTGCTGCCGTTATTATAGTTTTGCCATGCCTGACAGCCTTTTCGCAAGAGGTTCCGCTAGAGCTGTCGGACATCAGTAAAAGCGTAGCCGAAAAGCTGGGACGCTACAACGGCATATCGAATTCCGATCAAACGGTTCGGGTATCTGGGGAACCGCTGAATTCTGTAGACAAACAGATTATCATGCAGTTTGTCGAGGATGTTCGCAGCCGTTTGCAGATGTTGACTGATTCGTCTTTCACGGGAGATGCCTACCGACTTTCCATCTACGCTGAGAATGCAGAATCGGATCGCCCGTGTGCCATTGAAAAGGATCTGCTGTCTCCGAAAATCGGATTCCAATCTTTGCCGACCATTCGGATCAGCATTATCAATCCGTCGAAGATGGATGCCCGTGATTTAGCGCACGAAATCTGCGATGGATACCTCAGCATGAAGGTGTTGGTTAATGCGCAGGGCTCAAGCCACGCGGAACCGCCTGCACGGTGGTTTACAGCGGGCTTGGCTCGCTACCTCGATACGGCTCCACGGCAAGATGATGCTGAGAGTTTTCTCATTCAATGGCAATCTGCGAAACTGCCGCCATTGTGGAAGCTCACCTCACTAAACTCTCCCTATCCATCGGCCGAAATTGATGTGGCAGCTCAGCTTGTTGCTTATTGGCTTGCTTTCCCGAATCGTGAAAAACGGATGGATCTTCTGTGCCGAGGATTGGGTGCAGGCGAGCCGTGGACTCCTGAGCTTTTTTCCGAGACCTCATCGGGTCTTTTAGAGATCCACAAGGCCGATCGCGATTTTGACGTTTGGCTTCTTGCACGTCGCGACAGTGTACTGGTCCCGGGGCAAACACATCGTGAATTTACGACTCGTGCTTACTTTGCTTTAGCACTCAATCCTGGGGAGGATGGTGCTGCGCTTGATGTGCCAGCGAATTCATCGCCGGCGTTGCTTGTGGATCGCTTCAATGAGGCGTGGACTCGCCCTTGCGCCCAGTTGAAGACCGCGCGGATTATGCGACTTTCCGCCGGCAGGGGAGCGAAGTTCCGAAAGGCAGCCGAGAAGTACGCAGAGTTCTTCGGTGGGGTCGTTCGCGGTGAGCCGAAGCCGAAACTCCTCGCCACCCTTTGTCTCGCTGAGACTATGCTCCGCGATACCACAGAACCCACGCCAGAGAGATGAAAAAAGTTTTAGCCATCATTTTGAATTGGAACGGGATCGATTTCTCCCGCGATTGCTGTGCGTCGCTGGCGGCTCAGACGCATCGTGATCTAGATGTGCTTGTGGTCGACAATGGGTCAACCGAAAATACGGTCGATGCGTTGCGTGAAGTATGTCCAAGAGCTAAGGTGATTGGCACCGGCGTTAACCTTGGGTTTGCAGGCGGTGTCAACGCAGGGCTGAAGTCAATTAGCAATCTTGGATCTTATGGCTACGTCTGGTTGCTGAATAATGACGTACTTTGTGATCCCGATGCGCTGGAGCGACTCCTTGCAAAAGCGGAATCCGATCTCCGACTCTGTGCCGTTGGATGCGCCATGCGCGAGGGTTCAGAGGAGGGCGGTGTGAGCATTGTGCAGGCAGGCAAGCGGCTTCGACCTCCTTTTTACGTGCCAACGGCAGTGGCATCTGTGGAGGAGGTTGACTACTTATGCGGAGCATCGCTTTTGATCGCAAAAAAAGCGTTAGACGAGGTGGGGCTTCTTGACGAAAATTTTTTCTTTTTCTTTGAAGATGCAGACTGGAGTTTTCGCGCAAAGATGAAAGGGTGGAAGCTTGGCATTGCCGATGGCGTTTTCCTCCGCCATGTGGGCGGAGGTACAATCCGAAAGAATTCCTACAATCGCGCGCGGTATTATCGCTCGGGGCACGTGCGGTTTCTGCGTCGTCATGCCCGGCATCCATTGTTGAGTTCGGCGCTGATCGCGTTTTACCGTCTGTTGTGTGATCTCTGTCGGTTTAATCTATCGGCAGCTCGTGGAACGGTTGTCGGGTTTGTAAAGGGATGGCAGAATCGCGTGGCAAAAATGGGATGAAAAATGGAGTTGACATTTGGGGTGCGAAGTCGTAATATTTGCGACCTCATTTGCTTGGGGGATTAGCTCAGTTGGTTAGAGCACTTGCTTGACATGCAAGGGGTCACTGGTTCGAGTCCAGTATCTCCCACCACTGTAACAGTACGTTATTAACGTGCAAGTTCAACTCTCGCAATGCGTTAACTCCTTTTTCGTGTTGCGAGTTTTCTTTCTTCTGTTTTGTGTTGTATTTTAAATAGTGAGAAATATACGGCAATTCAGGCTGTATTGGGACTTTTGGTTTCTGCGAAATTTAAACTTTTGCAATCGCCCCTTTGCCGGTAAGCACCCGAAGAGCACGCGAAAAGCTTAAACTTCCAATAGACTTCTTTCCTGAGATATGTCATAATTACAGTTCAATTTTGCAAGGCGGACAAGCGTGTTCGTCTATCTTTTCCGAGTCTTTGACATGAATTCTAAGTTTGAATGGATACAAGAAGGCGGCTGTACGTCCGCAAAAGGGTTTTTAGCCTGCGGTGTTGCGGCTGGAATCAAAGCGAATCGTCTGGACATGGCGATATTGATTTCGGATCGTGCGTGCGTGTCTTCGGGGGTTTTTACTTCAAACAAAGTGGCGGCAGCCCCCGTGGTACTGGATCGCGTCCGAGTTTCTGAAGGGAAGTGTCGTGGAATTGTAGTCAATGCAGGTTGCGCGAATGCCTGTACGGGTGCGGCTGGCTACGAGGATGCGGTGGAGATGGCGCGGCTTGCTGCTGAAGCGGTGGGAATTCCTGTTGCAGAAATGCTGGTCAGCTCGACGGGAACGATTGGACGTCGGCTCCCGATGGTGCGTATTGCAGAAGGTGTGAAGCTGGCGAAGGCTGCCCTCAAACCTGATGGCGGTAACGATGCTGCGCATGCCATTATGACTACGGATACCGTTCCGAAACAGGCCGCCATTCGCGTTGAAATCGGCGGAAAGATGATCACCATTGGTGGTATGTGCAAGGGTGCTGGCATGATTTGTCCGAACCTTGCCACGATGCTCTGTTACATTACAACGGATGCCAACATTGGCGCGGCGGATCTCAAAAAGGCCCTGGATCGTGCGGTGGCGAAGTCATTTAACAGAATTTCTATCGATAACGACCAGAGCACGAACGATACGTTGATTGTTTTTGCTAATGGTGCGGCTGGGGGCGAGGTGTTGACTCTGCCACATCAGGAGTATGAGCTTTTTGTTGAGGCCCTTTGTGAATTGGCCAAGGCCTTGGCGACGAAGATTGTGGAAGACGGTGAAGGTGCTACGAAGTTTGTGACGGTTGCGGTCGAGAAAGCGGCGAATGATGCCGATGCGCTACTTGCGGCGCGTGCGATTGCGAATTCAGCGTTGTTTAAGACGGCGTGTTTTGGTGCGGACCCGAATTGGGGACGTGTGATCTGTGCTGTTGGTTATTCTGGTGCGGCGGTTGACGAGATGAAAGCGGAGATTTTCTTTGACGATATCTGCGTCTACAATCGGGGCAAGATTGCCGATGCTACGGTGAATAAAAAACTGGCGGAGGTGATGTCGCAACGTGCGTTTACCGTGCTTGTGAATTTGAACCTTGGAGAAGGTAAGGACGCGGTGTACACGTGCGACTTCTCCTATGCGTATGTGAAAATCAACAGCGAGTATACGACATGAGCCTGGAGAGAGACACGGCGATAACAATGCGCGATATGGAAACCTGCATTTCAAAGGCAGATGTTTTGATCGAAGCTTTGCCGTATATTGCGAGTTTCAAAAAAGAAATCATCGTCGTTAAGCTCGGTGGCAGCGTGATGGAGAGTCGTGAAAACCTCGTCTCTATCCTTTCCGACATCGCTTTTATGCGAACAGTGGGCATGTTGCCGATTGTAGTGCATGGCGGGGGTAAGGCGATTTCGCGCGGACTGAAAAATGCCGGAATCGAAACCAGCTTCGTGCAAGGGCTACGCGTATCCGATGCGCCATCGATGCGCATTATAGAAGATGTGATCAAGAATGAAGTGAATGCCGATGTGGTTCAGATCCTTCTGGATGCGAATGTTCAGGCCTCTGCGGTTTACGGCGAAAATATTTTCTTTGCGAACAAGAAGACGGGAACAGATCTGGCGACGGGTGAGGTGCTCGACTGGGGTTACGTCGGTGTGCCGGTGGCTGTCGATACAGGACCCGTTCGCGAACTGTTATATGATCGGATTATTCCTGTGGTTTGTCCTTTGGGACGTGGTGCCGATGGCCTCGTCTACAATATCAATGCCGATACGGCTGCGGCTGCATTGGCAAAAGCGCTCAAGGCGCGCAAGCTGGCGTTCGTTTCGGACGTTCCTGGCTTGCTGAGAGATCCGTCGGATCCTGACTCGCTAATCAATACGCTCAAGGCTGAAGACGCCCCTGAGCTGATGCGACAGGGCGTGGTCGGCGGTGGTATGCTTCCTAAGATCCAAAGCTGTCTCGACGCGCTTGACGCGGGAGTCCGCAAAGTGCATTTGGTCGACGGCAGAAAATCACATTCACTGCTGCTCGAAATTTTTACAAACAATGGCGTCGGAACGGAGATAGTTAAACAATGAAGAAGAACGATGATATTGCAGCGCTTTCGAGCGAATATATGATGAACACCTACTCGCGAACGGCCACGATCGTACGCGGCAAGGGATGTCGTGTATGGGGTCCGAATAACAACGTCTCGATGGATTTCACGTCGGGAATATCCGTACACAACGTAGGCCACTCTCACACCAAGGTTGTTGACGCTATCAAGGCTCAGGCCGATACCCTAATTCATTGCTCCAATTTGTTTTATTCGCCCAATCAAGGGCTTCTTGCACACAAGCTTTCCGGCCTGGGGCTGGGGGGCAAGGTTTTCTTTGCCAACTCTGGAGCCGAAGCGAATGAAGCCATGATCAAGATGGCGCGTCTCTATGGCAATCCGACCGGTCGGTACGAGATTATTTGCATGAAGAACTCATTCCATGGGCGTACGATGGGTACGCTTTCAGCTACGGGGCAAACCAAGATTCAAAAAGGGTTTGATCCGCTTCTTCTCGGGTTTGAGTTTGCAGATTTTAATGATCTCGACTCCGTCAAGGCATTGGTTAACGAGCGCACGATTGGCGTTATCGTCGAGGCGGTTCAAGGTGAGGGCGGCGTTATTCCTGCGACCGAGGCGTTTATGAAGGGAATTCGGGCTCTTTGTACCGAGAAGGATCTCGTGATGATGTGCGATGAGATTCAGTGCGGTATGGGTCGCACCGGTAAATGGTTTGGCTGGCAGCAGTACGATGTGACGCCGGATGCTTGCACGCTCGCGAAGTCGTTGGCCGATGGTGTGCCGCTTGGTGCGCTTCTGGCGACGCCAAAGTTTTCGGATGTTTTCACGCCGGGAAGTCATGGATCAACTTTCGGTGGAAATCCCCTCGCTTGTGCGGCTTCACTTGCCGTGCTCGAGGTGATTGAGGAAGAAAATCTTATCGAAAATGCCGCTAAGTTTGGAGCACTTTTTATGGAAGGCTTGCAGCAGTTCGTCGAACAATACGACCAAGTGCTGGAAATTCGTGGCAAGGGCTTGATGATCGGGATGGTCATGAAGGGAAGCGCAAAGGATATCGTTAACGAATTGCGCGATGGCGGACTTCTCGCCTGCACGGCAGGTGAGCACGTGGTTCGTTTTCTGCCCCCGCTTTGTATCACGGACAAGGATCTCGAAGAAGGTCTCGAGATGATAGCCGATACACTGGAAGTCATGTTCGAAGAGGAAGCCGAATCGGAGTCGACCGAGGGTTAACAGGAAAGATAAGGAGGACTTTAAAATGGCATTATCAGTTTTAGATATGAAGGGGCGCAAGATTGGAATTTGCGTTTCGGGCGGACTGGATAGCAAGACAATCGCAAAGCGGTTGGTTGATGCAGGGGCTGATGTCTTTTGCTTCACAGCGGATTTAGGGCAACCGGATGAGGCGGATATTTCAAATGTCATCAAGAAAATGGCTCCCTGTGGCGTCGAAACAATCATCGTCGACGTGCGTAAAGAGATGGCTGAAGCGTGCTTCAAGACGATCTTAGCCGAAGCCACTTACGATGGTGGCTATTGGAATTCGACGGGAATCGGTCGTGCCGTCACGGTGAAAAAACTGGTGGGGGAGATGAAAAAACGAGGCATCTCCACGCTGGTGCATGGGGCAACCGGGCGTGGTAACGACCAGATGCGGTTTGAGCGCTACACGAATATCTTTGCTCCGAAAATGACGGTCTACGCACCGTGGCGCGATGCAGAGTTGCTCAAAGAATTCCCGGGTCGTACGCAGATGTGTGAGTATCTTGCCAAACATGGGATTGTCGCATTTCCTGGCGGCAAGAAGCGCTATTCAACCGATGGCAATTTGGCCGGCCTTTCACATGAAGCGGAGGACTTGGAGAGCATGGAAACGCCAATGACCATCGTGGAACCCACGATGGGCGTGTGGCCGATGAAGGCGCCCGCGAAGATCGAGAACGTATCGATCACCTTTAAGAGTGGTCGAGCTGTTGCCATTAACGGCGAGAAGATGTCGCCATTTGAGCTTATGGTTGCGGCCAACAAGATCGGGGGAAGAAACGGCATTGGGTTGAGTCATGCGCTTGAAAACCGCATCATTGGCACCAAGAGCCGTGGCGTCTATGAGGCTCCGGGCATGGAGTTGCTTGGGCGTGCCCTTCGCTATGTTTATCAGGCCATCTTGGACAAGCGGGCAACCCGTATGTTCGGGGAATTATCCCAATTTATTGGCAATCAAATTTACGACGGTCGTTACTACGATCTCTCAACTGAAGCGGCTTTCGCTGCACTTGAGACGTACGCGCAGTATGCTACTGGCACGGTTCAGGTCGGTTTATACAAGGGTAATATTCTCTTCCAGTCCTTGACTGGAGTCAAGGCATCATTGTACTATGAGGCCGACGCTTCCATGGAAGCCAGTGCGGGCCTGAATCCGGTCAGCTCGCAGGGATTCGCTGAAATTCAGAGTGTCGAAGCGCGGTCGATGGCCAAAGCAGGCCAGATCAACGCGTAAGATCGTGAGGAGGTAATAGGTATGGATAACGAAAAAGTTGAACATAAGGGAGAGGACACCGCTACGCTGTCGCCAGGAGTCCAAATTCCCCAGAACATCCGTAATTTGCACGGGAAGGCTCTGGCTGCACTTGAGCGTAATAATACCGATATTGCCATTGAAATCTTTTTTAAGTGCGTCGAGCAGTGTCCGGAGTTCTCGGCGGCTCGCCGAAATTTACGATTGACGGAAATTGCCCGATTTAAAGCGAAAAACGGGCAGAAATCGCTGGGTCATTATCTGTTTCCCCTGACCTCGTTTTTCCCTAAGCTTAAGATCAAGGCTCTTTTGAAGACGGGCAAGGCGGAAGAGGCACTTGTGGCTGCGGAGCGTCTTCTGCTGATCGATCCGCTTGATTTGAACACGGTTAGGCTGTTTTCGGAAATTGCTATTCAAACAGGGCATGTTGAAGATGGTTTGATGACGATGGAAATCGTTCGAGAACATTTGCCGGCGAACAACTTGGCGGTTACTGAAGTTCTGGGACGTTTGTACTATAGGGCTAAGAACTATCGCAAAGCTCGTGAGTGCCTTGAGCGAGTGCATAGAGCCAAACCGAATGACTCTGCAATAACTCAAATGCTGAAGAATAGTGAAGCGTTGGCGACACTCGATTCTGGGTGGGAGGATGCCAACAAAGGGGGAGACTACCGCGGTGCTCTTAAGAGTAAAGAAGAATCCGACCAACTTGAGAAGCAAAGCAAAATGGTCAAGACGGCCGATGACGCCGACTCGCTCATCACCGAAGCACTTCAGAAGATCCAGGCGGAGCCGAAGAACATCAATTACTACCTGAATCTCGTTGGTCTCTATTTCCAGCAGAAACGGTTTGATGAAGCACTGGGAACCATCACGAAGGCTCGTGAGCTGATCGGGGCAGATTCCGAATTGGATAGGCGATTCTCCAATATCACGATTGCGAAGTTTGATGCTGAGATCACAGCGTTGAAGGATGTCGGCGAAGACGCTGCCGCGCAGACAAAAGAGACCGAACGTAACCAGTATGTCTTTGATGATATCGCAGATCGTGTCGCTCGGTATCCAAACGATCAACACCTCCGCTACGAGCTTGGCTTGCAGTACTATAAATACGGCCACTTGGATGATGCCGTACAGCAGCTTCAGATTGCTCAGAAGAATCCCAAAGATCGCGTTTCTGCGCTTTACCATTTGGCTCTGTGCTTCCGGAGCAAGGGGTTGTTGGATATGGCGGTGACACAACTTGAGCAAGCACTGGAGTTCCTCCCGACGATGAACAACGAAAAAATGGATATTTATTACCTCATGGGCGAGATTTGCCTTGAGGAAGGCAAGCTTGATGACGCAGCCAAATACTTCAAAGAAATTTACCGCGTGGATGTCACCTACCGTGAAATTTCCAAGCATATTGAAAAAATTTATGCGGCTCAGAAGAAGGCGAAGGAGGTTCAGTGAAGACGATGCAAATGCGAGTGTTGATGGCAGGACTTGCGCTCTCACTGATGGCCTCGGGTTGTACATCGTATACCGATGCATCGGGTCGCACGGTGCTAGGCTTCCCAGGGCAGACGAGGATGGACCAGCCGTCCCCCGAGCGGCTTATGGAAGCAAAGCGAGATGCGCGGTTAGCCGAACTAGAAAGCTCTGTCAGCCGCCTACGAAATGAAGTCGACGGTATTGGGAATTCCATCAATAGCGTTTCTTCGCGTACCGATGCCGTTTCGCGCCAGACCGATACTCGCGGCGCGGATGCAATGGCCTTACGAAATGAAATCGCCGCATTGCGCGATGAGTTAAACGCAGTGAAAGGCAAGCTCGACACTGTCCCAACGACGCTGAGCAGGCTCATAGAAGACAATAATAAGGCATTGTTGGTTGAAGTCGACAAGGCGATCAAAGCGAGGCCGGTTGCTTCCAGCTCATCGTCTGGGAGTGTACGCCGAAGTAGCGGTGGTGGATCGGGTAAGTATTATGAGCACGAAGTCGCGGTAGGACAAACTCTTTCGGAGATTGCTAAAGTCTACGACATTTCGCTTGCCGAGATCATGGCAGTTCCAGAGAACAACTTGAAAAACGAATCCATTATTAAAGTCGGACAGAAACTTTTAATACCGGTTCAATAACTGCTTTTGTATGGGGCGGATAGAATCGGAACAAGGAAAACAAAAAAAATGAACACACAATTCAATATTGATTTGCGCGGTAAAGTTGCCGCTGTAACAGGCGGCGGCGGAGTCCTTTGTGGTTGCATGGCGAAGGCACTTGCGGAGTGCGGTGCCAAAGTTGCCGTACTTGATCTCCGTCTTGAGTCTGCTTCGAAAGTGGCCGACGCGATTACCGCAGCAGGTGGCATTGCAAAAGGCTTCGCCTGCAACGTGCTTGAAAAGGATACGATTGTAGCAGCGAACGAAGCAATCGAAGCGGCGTTCGGCAGCATCGATATCCTGATCAATGGTGCTGGCGGCAATCATCCGAAAGGAACGACATCCAAAGAGTTTCTCTTTCCCGAGGATATGAAGGGAGTTCAAGAGGGTGTGAAGACATTTTTTGATCTTGATCCGGAGAGCGTCCAGTTTGTTTTCAACCTGAACTTCATTGGTACGCTTTTACCGACGCAGGTTTTTGCGAAGTCCATGGCGAAAGGTGGTTCGGGTGTCGTCATTAACATTTCTTCTATGAATGCATTTACGCCTCTCACGAAGATTCCTGCTTACAGCGCGGCGAAGGCGGCGGTGAGCAACTTCACGCAATGGCTTGCCGTACACATGTCGAAGGTCGGTATTCGTGTTAACGCGATCGCCCCCGGATTCTTCTTAACGGATCAGAATCGAGCCTTGCTGACCAACGCCGACGGCTCTCTGACCGCTCGCGGCAATACGATCTTGTCGCATACACCGATGAGTCGCTTCGGAACACCCGATGACCTTGTTGGAACGCTGTTGTGGCTTGTGAATGACAAAGCGGCTTCGTTCGTTACGGGAACAGTCATACCGGTTGACGGAGGCTTCAGCTCCTTCACCGGCGTTTAAGCATTGATTGATTAGAACAGAATTGAGCGAACTCAGATGTTAGACATAAAGCGAATCCGCGAAAAAACCGATGAAGTCAGAAAAGGCCTTGCTGAACGAAATGCCGATGTAACGCTGCTCGACAAAGTCTTGGAGCTCGATGCATCACGGCGCGAAATTCTTGCTTCGGTCGAGACGCTAAAAAATAAACGAAACGATGTTTCTAAGCAAATCGGGCAGCTGCGCAAGGCGGGCGAGGATACGACAGAAATCCAAGCCTCCACGCGAAAGCTTGGCGATGAGATTGCGGCATTCGATAAACGGCTTGCTGAGATTGAGGAGAGCCAGCGTTCAATTCTTTTAAGTCTTCCCAACCTTCCTGCCCCCGGTGTCGTGCCGGGTGGCAAGGAGAAGAATGCCATTGTCAATACATTCGGCGAAAAGCCGGTTTTTAGTGGTTTCGAGCCGAAGAATCATGTTGATCTCTGCACGTCGCTCGGCCTCATTGATTATGAACGTGGCGTTAAAATGGGTGGCACTGGCTTCTGGCTCTATCAGGGCGATGGAGCGCGGCTGGAATGGGCTCTGCTTAGCTATTTCATTGCCGAGCATATCAAGGACGGCTATACCTTCATGTTGCCGCCTCACTTGCTGAATTACGAGTGCGGACTGACGGCTGGTCAGTTTCCGAAGTTTGAGGAGGATGTATTTCGCCTCAATGAAGAAGGTTTCCGTTTTCTCTTGCCGACAGCCGAAACGGCTTTAGTCAATCTTTACCGAGGAGAAATTCTTTCTGAGGACGATTTACCCAGCCGGATGTTTGCCTATACTCCTTGTTATCGTCGTGAAGCGGGAACCTACCGCGCCAGCGAGCGCGGTATGATTCGTGGACATCAATTTAACAAAATTGAGATGTTTGCCTACACCAAACCCGAAGACAGTAGCGAGATGCTACAGGAGCTTATCCGTAAGGCGTGTGCACTCGTTGAGGGACTCGGGCTTCACTATCAGCTTTGCAAATTGGCAGCAGGCGACTGCTCTGCTTCGATGGCAACCACCTACGACATTGAGTTGTGGCTGCCGAGCATGAATGAGTATAAAGAATGCTCGTCTGTATCGAATGCTATGGACTATCAAGCTCGCCGCGGCAACATGCGCTTCCGTCGGAACGAAACACAGAAGACAGAGTTCATGCATACACTCAATGGGTCAGGCCTTGCAACGAGCCGCTTGATGCCAGCGATTGTCGAACAGTTCCAGCAACCTTCCGGCGATGTGATCATCCCTGAGGTTCTACGCCCTTATCTTGGCGGGCAGAGCCTCCTCTCTGCGCTAAAGTAGCCTCGCGACTTTTTTGTTTCTTTCAAGACACGACATCTCGATTTTGTTAACTGTTGTTTGCCGCAGTAACACATCTTATGGTATAATTTGCGCAGTAGCTGTTGATTGTATTTCAACGACAACTGGGGGCGTATTAATATGACATCGAGTAAAAAAAAGAGGAAATGCTGGAATGCATCTCCTGCCGCTTGCCTGATGCCGCAGCTCCGAGCGAATGTAGCCAAACGACGCGGTCATCGGAGTGGCAAGTTTTACGAGAATGAATCTCCGGGGAAACTTTATACCTACGTTTCTGCCGGAAATATAGAAATGCCAAATAGCGAGTTCTTAAATGAGCCCGTTGTGAAGCGTGGGATGAGACCTATTGTACTCCTTGCTTCACTGCTCATTTTGATTTGGCTCGTTTTTTGAGGACAAAATGAAACTTGCTTTTACAACGCTTGGATGCATCGAGTGGAATCTTACTCAGATTATGGCTAAGGCGTGCGAGTACGGCTATGCGGGTGTGGATTTCAGGGGCTATCACGGAACGATGGATCTCTGGACTATGTCGGAATTCAGACGCAAAGTGGCAACGACACGTTGCATGCTCACAGATGCTGGACTAACTGTTCCTTGCCTAGGAAGCAGTGCCAAAATGTTTTCGCAAGGAACCGATGTTAATGCCTCACTCGAAGAGGTCAAGCGATATACAGAAATTGCGCATCAAATTGGTGCCACTTCTATTCGAGTCTTCGGAGGGGCCCTTCGTGGAAATCCAATAGAATTTGCTTTGCCTCCTGCGGCAACCTTTCTGAACGCGGCTGCAGACATTGCCCGTAGCGCGGGCATTGAGGTACTGGTGGAGACGCACGATGACTGGGTGAATACGGAATGGTTGATGAATGCCTTCGAGGTCGCAAAATTTCCCGCTGGAGTTGGTGTTATCTGGGATGTTCATCATCCCTATCGTTTCGCTGGAGAGAATTCTGAAGAGACATGGCGGCGCATTGGTTCCCTGACGAAATACACGCATTGGAAAGATTCGGTAATGGTGGAGATGCCTAACCCAGATGGAGGCGTCGAAAAGAAGCTCGTACCCAAATTGCCTGGAGAGGGAGATCTACCTCTGGCGCGATTCTATGAAACTCTCGACAAGGGCGGCTATCGGGGGTGGTATACGCTTGAATGGGAGCGCAAATGGCATCCCGAAATTGAGCCTCCAGAAGTGGCCTTTCCACATTTCGTGCAGGTCATGCGTGAGATTGAAGCGAAGCAGCAAAACAGGTGAACTATATATGCATGAAGTAGCAACAGCAACCGATGTTATTTTCACCGCCCTTGAAGCGGCGCAGTGGACTGGAGGGACGTGGCAAGGTCCGCACCCAACCATAATCGCAGGCATCTATACCGATACGCGAAAGACCGTTCTTGGGGCAATGTACATCGCTATCAAGGGCGTGAATTTTGATGGACATACCTTTGTGGCGCAGGCCATCGCGGCCGGTGCTTGTGCTGTGCTGGTCGATGTCGATGCGAAGGTTTCATCCAATCTTCCCTCGCTTTGCGTTCCCAACACTCAGAAAGCACTTTACGATCTTGCCGCCGGCTGGCGTAACAAGGTTGCTCCGCGGATCGTGGGTGTTACGGGAAGCGCAGGTAAGACGACGGTGAAGGAATGGACTGCTCATCTGCTTTCATCTGTCGGCAAAACGGCTCGCACGTGCGGAAACTGGAATAACGATCTGGGCTTACCAAAAAGCATATTGGCCATGCCGGGAGACACCGAATTCGGCGTGTTTGAAGCGGGTACAAACCATCCTGGAGAAATCCGCCATCTTGCGGAGTTGATGAAGCCGGATTGCGCGATCATCACCAACGTCGGCCCTGTGCATATCGAGTTCTTTGGATGCGAACATGCAATCGCAGATGAGAAGGCGGAATTGCTTCGCGCACTTCCCGCAGATGGCGTGGCCGTGCTTGATGCCGATTCTCCTCACTTCGCGTATCTTTCGCAACAAGCACCGTGCCGAGTGGTCACCGTTTCGCTGAAGACCGATTCGGATTTTCTTGCGATTCGCTACGATACCGATGCGGGATGGTTCACGGTTCTGGATCGTGTTACAGGCGAAGAGCATGAAATTTTTACGGGGCAACCGGGTGTTCACCAAGTGGTGAATGCGCTTGAAGCACTCGCAATGGCGCGCGAGTTTGGTGTCAGTTGGGAGGCCATTACCGAGCAGCTGGGCACGGTGCCGCGCATGCCCATGCGATGGGAGCGGATGGATCGAGACGGCCTGGTGTGGATCAATGACACCTACAACGCCAATCCGCTCAGCATGGTGAAATCGGTTGAGACTTTCGCAGCACTCGATTCAGGTGGTGGAAAGAAAATTGCTATTCTGGGAGACATGTTTGAACTCGGGGACTACGACGAATTGATGCATAGGAAAATTGGTAGTTTGGTTGCAAGTTTACCAATTGACATGCTGCTGGCCGTCGGCGAGATGTCGTCGAAATGGATGGCGTTGGCGGCCTTAGAAGCGGGCATGAAGCCTGAGAATGTCTTCCGGGCTTCTGATAGTACAACGGCTAAAAAAGCTGCAGCTACGTTGCTAAAGCCGGGCATGTTTGTATTGCTCAAGGCTTCCCATGGTATGGCATTGGAAAGGATATTAACATGAAAATGAAGAGAAGAGTCTTTGCGGGCGTTGTGTTAGCCCTTGTTGTTTCACTCGTTTCGTGCTTCTCTACTGGGTGCACCTCGACACCCGTTGCCAATCCACAAGATGGGCCCATTCATTTCGTGCAGATTACGGACACCCATTTCGGGAAACCCGTTCACGACTATCGGTTTCGACAGGCAGTAGAGATGATTAACGCATTGCCTTTTGATGTTAGCGTTGTTGCGCATACGGGCGATTTTGCTTCCGATAATCTTTATAATGAGCAAACTGGCATCGCGATATCGAACATGCTCGCCTTGGTAAATGCACCCGTGATCTCCGCACCAGGCAACCATGATCTTTCCATGAAAAGCAAGGATTCCGTTGCGCGTCTGAAGGAATGCCTCGATGTCTATTTGAGGTACATAGGCCCATTGGGCCAGGTGCATGAAACTGCTGAAGCCGTCTTTATTGCCGTTTGCACGGAAGTTCTCAGAGGGGATATGCACGGCATTCTCAACTTTGATGCGCTGGCGTGGCTGGGCGAACAACTGGAAAAGGCCGGCACTAAACCGGTCTTCGTGTTCACACACGTTCCGGAAGGTTCTGATTTTTACGGAAATGAAATTCATGAAGGATGGCCGGAGGAGGCCCACCGTGCATGGCGCCGCGTCCTCAAAAAGGGGAATGTGAAGGCAGTAATCGCGGGACATTATCACCGCGACGAACTTCAACAAAACGATGACGGTATTCCAACTTTTGTTGGCAATGCGATCGCCGACTTCTGGGGGCGTCAAGCCTCATTCCGTATCTACACCTATAAAAACGGACGAATCTCCTTTCGTACTGTTTATATTGAAGATCCACCAGCAGACCGCTTCATCAACCGTGACGGCACTTTGGCTCCAGAGGAGCCGGAAGCTGCCCCAGTCGAAGCTCCGGTTACGGAAGCTGCACCGAATGCTGGCGAAACAACCGACAAGGAGTCTCATTCGAAGTAGGCTCGGTAACACGGTTAGGCAATCACACATGGAAGTCACCACGATTCGCGAGCTAGTACTCTGTACAGCGCGTATTGGTAAGACAAGATTACAAGATTTACAAGAT
>CAZKJH010000082.1:0-17863 GCA_964553035.1 uncultured Lentisphaerales bacterium
TCATGTACTCTACCTGAAAATTACCGTCATTTCTGCCTGTACAATGTACTAGTACTCTGTACAGCGCGTATTGGTAAGACAAGATTACAAGATTTACAAGATTAAGTTCTTGGTTTCAATATTGTTAATCATGTACTCTACCTGAAAATTACCGTCATTTCTGCCTGTACAATGTACTAGGTCCTAGCCAATTCTAGTGCCAAGCAGCTAGCCCCTATCTCCTAAAACCTAGCCCCTTCTTCCCCCAATTCGTAATTTTCTCGTGCGGCTGCGCCGAAGTTTCTTAGCCACGAAAAACACAAAAAGCTCGGTGTCCTCGGTGGTGATAGAATCTTAAACGCAAAGATCGCTAAGGTTACGCAAAGTGCGCAAGACAAGGATTACGATTAGGATCAAAACGGGGTCTGGGGCAGAGCCCCTGCGGAAACTGCGCACTACGCACTTCTCTCACCTACGCGCCTCTTGCGGTAAAGATTTTGTCCACGGAAAACTCGGAAATGCACGGAAATGTAGGACTATCGACCCTAGACCATTGTCTATCAGGCCTTATTCCAGAGCCCGTTTTATCTGTTGTTGCGAAGCCACAGCGGCTCAGGAGATGTGCATACAACAGAACGCACTTGGAGAGGGAACTGTACGCTTTCGGGTGATACACGAATCATGCCGTCAATATCGGCATAAGTCATTGATTTCCAAATACCGACTCCTGTCTTCTGACTTCTGTGTGATTCAACTTTAGTGAACGTACCACTGAGTACGGCACGGTTTCTGCTCGTACTTTTTTTATGTTTATGGTTAGAGAGAGTTTGTTCTAACCTCTATTTTGAACCTCTAAATTAACGCAGCCGTTATGATTTTAAAAATTCCCATGGTCGCTATCATTCTTGCGCTGTTGCTATTCGCTTCGGGGGGATGTCTCGCCCCTCAAGCATCTTTGGAGCCTACGCCGTTTGAGGTTTCCTTGCGCGAGGCCGAAGCGCAGTTACGTATCGCAGAACAAGCATTTGAATCGGGCGATAATAATACGGCTCTTCGGATCTGTGCGGAGCTTTCGTCGGCACGGCCTGAGACGCCTCGGCTTGAGCCCTTCCGGCTGAAGGTGCTTGTGGCCGTGCAGAAGCAGGAGGCTCTTCGTGCGGAGCAGGCCAACATCACTGACAAGCGTCGTGCGATGACGGAGGTTCTCGAAGCAGCTTCGCTTCCAGATCGGTAC
The DNA here is from genome assembly GCA_964553035.1 of uncultured Lentisphaerales bacterium. Lineage (GTDB taxonomy): Bacteria > Verrucomicrobiota > Kiritimatiellia > RFP12 > UBA3636 > JBBQIY01. The sequence goes on from CAZKJH010000082.1 coordinate 1,214, forward strand.
GGGATTCGAGGAAAAACCGAGGCGTTGCCGCTGGATCAACTTAGCCCTGAGAGTCCGATTCGAAAGCAACTTGAACAAGTGGTAGGCTTGAGTCTTCGGGACGTGACCTTGTCCGATCTGATTGCAGCGTTGTCGACGGATCTTGGTATTAGCATGATTGCCGACCCTAATCTGGGAGCTGACAAGCGCATCACGATCGAAGGCGACGGGCTGGAGCTGCGGGAAGTGTTGCGCTACGCATCGCGAAACTTGGGCGTCGAGTTTCATCTGGGCGAGCGGGTGATCTGGGTGACGTCTGCGAATGCGGGCGCGCCTTTGTTAGAATCGCGGGTCTATAGGCTTAGGCAAGGCATTCAGATGAGTGCAACGGATTGGGGCGAGGTGCCAGCCGAGGTCAAGAAGAACGCCAGCGACATCGGGATGCTGACCCACAAGGCGACGGTGCCATCGAAGGAAGAGACCTCTATTGAACGCATTGTGGCAAAGATGGTTCCGGAGCAGGCGGGTTCTGCCATGCATTTTGATCGCGGTTCGCATACGCTATTTGTTCGTAATACGCGGGAGAATTTAGAGCAGATCGAGTTGATCGTGCAGGCACTGGATACCACGCCGCCGCAAGTGCTGATCGAAGCGCGGTTCATAGAAGTTGTTGTTGATGATCTTCGCGAGCTGGGTGTTGAGTGGCTTTTATTGGGAACGCCTTGGAACTTGAGTTCTAAGGGTTCGGGGCAGGATGGAGTTGCGCCCGCCGAGGACAAACTCAAATTCACGGATGGCAGTGCTAGCTATACGCCCTACACGTCGGGGCGCCTAGGGCCGCAAGGGGCGTTTGGTCTGGTCGGTAGTCCCGCTACGGCGGCTCAGGGCTTGAATTTAACGGTAGAAGGCGTCTTGACGGATCCGCTGTTCAAGGCTGTCTTGCATGCGCTGGAAATTTCGGGTAAGGGGCGGACGCTCTCCATGCCGCGGGTCACGACCATGAACAACAATCCTGCTAAGTTACGTAGCGGAAGCGATCTTCGCTTTTTTGAAGAGTTTCAGGCGCAGGCGTTCAGCCTTGTTGATGCCAATAACCAGAAGTACACCGTTACCGCATTGATCCCGAGTGGGAGGCCTTCTATTGAGGAGCTGGGGATTACGTTGCTTGCCGTTCCCAGTGTTGGAGCTGACCGCCAGAAAATCACGCTTCTGCTCAACCCGTCTATCAGCGACCTGGAAGGCTTTGTCTCGTACCAAGACGACTCCCTTACGCCGATTATTCAGGCGGGATCGGCGCAGATTCGACAAGTCGTCGTCAAGCTACCCGTCTTCACTCGCCGCGAGGTGGCGACGAAGTTGACGGTACAAAGCGGCGATACTGTGGTCATGGGAGGTCTGATTGATTCGGTCGAGCAGAAAACCGTTCATAAGATTCCACTGCTCGGCGATATTCCTCTGCTGGGTGCGCTATTTCGCCGAACGGGCGTTACTGAGCAACGGCGTAACCTGCTTATTTTTGTGACAGCTACCGTGATTTCAGATCGTGGAGAATCCCTGTTGAGTTCTGTTTCCAGTTCCACTGAGGAGGAACGCCTTCCCTAGTCTTATGTTCTATCGACGAGCCATCGGCATTGAATTCGGGCTGCGATCTCTTCGGATTAGCGAAGGAGGGCGGTCAGCGAATTCTTTTGGTATTGATTTTGATGTCCTCCGGTTGCCATCCGATCCGTCCGAGTCGCAGCGTATGATTTCGCGCTATGTGGAGGAGAACGGGTTGATAGGCCTACCCGCTGTTCTTGGCATTCCGGCAGAGACGGTGTTTCTAAGTCTTTTGACGCCGCCTTTGGGTGCAGGACAATCGCGTAAGGCCGCTATCCGCGAACATCTGGAGGGACTTCGTTCTTTATCTGGTAGCGATACGGTTTCTGATGTCTTGCCACTGAAAGTGCGGGGGGGGCCTGTACAGATGCTGGTCGGTGTTGCTCGGCAGGATGCCGTGCGTGGGCTGATTGAGCCCTTGCAGGCTGCTGGGATACGGGTCGTGGCCGCTATTCCTGTATCGCTGGTGTTTTTCAATCTCGTCATCGCGTGTGCGCCGCGGCGGAATACTCCGTTGGTGGTGCTGTGTCCAGCATCGGATGCTGGTATGGAGGTGCTGGGTAGCGTAGGTGGAGAGCTTTGTGGTGTGTGGAGGATCCCGATTAATCTTTCGAGTCATCCTGAGGCTGAAGCACCCTTACAAGTTTTGGGGAGTGCGCTTGAAAACGTCTGGCGAGACCATTCGGTGAGTCCATCCAAGCTTCCTGCGGTCATTTGGTGCGGTGAAACGCCTTTGTCTGATTCTGTGAGCGAAGCGTTGGCGAAAGTCCTCGGAGTTGGTCCTGTTTCGCTGATGGAATGGATTTCTGAATCCAGTTACTTGCGGGCGCCGAAGGCGCTTGTTCATGCGCTGGCGCAACAGGCTATGCATCCGGTAGGACTCCAATTGAACTTACTGCCTTTTCCGGAGAGGGAGCGTGTTCTCCGGCGAGCGTTATTCCCATACTGGGCGACCCTTGCGATTCTTTTTGCTGGATTTTCGGCGTCCCTTTCATTTTATGAGATCCGTCGTTCGGGGGATATTCGAGCGCGTCTTGAAAACGCCCAATCGCAATGGCGTGAACTGCAACAGTTGCAAGCATCTGAAGCAAAATTACAAACCTACAATGCCTCGCTTGCCGAGCAAGTAGCCGCTTTGCGCGATTCTGCTATCAGTCCTTTGCTGACTCGAGACTTATTACTTGCTATCGCTCAGGCCAAGCAGCCCGATGACTGGATTGTGCGCATTGCGGACGCACCCAGTTATTTCGCTGATCCGTCCACTCTAGCCCTAGGAGAACCTCAAAGTGCTACGCTTCTTCCGTTTACGTTCGATCCGCATCTGATCATAGTAGAAGGCTACACGCTTGGTGACGACCTCTCCTCTGTGCGCACGTTCATTGAAACCTTACGTAAGCATCCACGATTCGTTGAGGTTGACCTGCTCGGGGATGATCTCGTTGCGCCTGCTCGCGCGTACGACCTCCTGCACTTGATTCCGCGTATTCACCGTTTTGTCATGAAGGTTCGTATTCGTGAACCCTAATATCCACGTTACTCCACCAACTTTCGTATCCCCTTGGCAGCCATTTTTGGCCGTTGCCGCATGGGGTGCCGTTGCTTTGGGTTTTATCTTATTGTTCAGTGTTTGGCTTCCACAGCGAACCGGTTGCAAGCCTCTAAAGAGGCAGATTGCCGTGTTGTCGTCACAGATTGCTGAACAATCTCGCAACCGTTCTGTTGCTGAGATGCAGTTTAAAATTTCTCAGGAGCAGGCAATCGAATCTCAGCTTCATGCCGAAATGGCCTATTGGATTGAACGACGCAATACCTTTTCTTGTTCGCGTGACACGCCTCCAACCCCCGCGCATCAAGACGACGGTCGTATCGACTTCAAGATCGCGCTGTTCAATGCTCGGACGAATTTGGCAGCGCTTGCTGAAAGCCGGAACGCCCACCTCCCGGTGACCCTTGGCATTGATGAGACGCTCAGTGCCAACACCCGGGTTGAAACGGCAAGGAGTCAGCTTTCGGCTACCGTGCGTTTGGTGCAACGGGTTCTTGAGACTGGCATTCAAGTTGTTGATCGGATTCAGCCGCTGACCCCGCGTATGAGAACCCTTCAGAACGATACGTTCGGGCGGCTGCGCGAATATCCCATTGCACTCGACGTACAGGGCTCGTTTGAACAGTGTATGGAGCTACTGTCTCAGCTTGCAGACCCCGATAATGGTTATGCCCTACAGCATCTTTCTTTAGAGAAGACCGAGAATAAGATCGATAACATCTCCTTGTCATTCCATCTTGTCGTCACGGCGGGCCGTCCGCTCCCGTCGCAGAGGCTCAGCAATCCTGATTTGGGAGAGGACGGTTCGGAGGTGCTTCTCGATAGTGCGTCTCAACGCCGTGGCACTGCTAAAGGGAAATTGGCCGTTAGCAGTGGAGGAGGGCTCGGTACACTCACTAATCTCTCGATGGCGGAGGATTATCGATGACATTTCGCCTTTCATCTTGGCTTTTTAGCAGAAATCCACGCATTCTGCTTATCGTGCTGGCTTTACTTTGGATCGCTCAGATGTCCTTCTGGGTAATCTGGGAGTGGCAGCGTGTGCCGGTGCTGGTTACGACCCTCGCGCAAGATTCTGGATCGACACAGTCAGTTTTGTCTGTTGAGATTCCGATTCCGGATGTGCTTCCACCGACGATTCCAGAGAGTCCTTTTTTGTCACAAAATCCTGACGTGCTCAATCGTTTTTTTGATTATCCTGATGAGCACTTCGCTGGTTTGAATGTCCCGCTCACTAATCAAGAATCCACCTCTACCGTCTCTAACTCACCGGCACCATCCGATTTATCACCTTTGATTCTGGTGGAGACTAACGTGGTTGATTTTGCTAAGACGCTACGCTATCGAGGATTTTTGCAAACCGCTAAAGGGGATCGGATTGCTTTCGTCGAAGACGCGGAGGCGGCATCCACGCACCGACTCCACGTGGGTGAACGTTTTAAGGATTGGATCTTGCAATCTATCAAGCGCGAAAACTTGGTTTTTACATCGGATGAAGGAGAAAATGTGACAATCTTACGTCAGGGGTCGAATTTGCCCGTTGCCACTGAAAAAGCTGCCGTTGCCATTGAAAAAGCTGCCGTCGCCACAGAAGAAGTTGCCGTCGCCACAGAAAAAGCTGCCGGCGCCACAGAAAAAGTTGCCGTCGCCACAGAAGAAGCTGCCGTCGCCACAGAAGAAGTTGCTCCCGCCGCTGTTTTGGTGACGACTTCAGTTGAAGCTGAACCGCAATCTGAAACGGATCCTGATTTGGCTCAAGAGGTGCCCTAATCATGAACTTGCGACTCTTGTCAGGAACAATCCAACAGGCCGAAAGTTTTCTAAATCAAAAGCTGGGATTGCCATCAGAAGCTATTGCGCAAGCTTTTTGTGATCTGCTCGCTCAGCGCCATACAGTGCCCAAGGATAAAATAGAGGAACTGAAACACCGTGCTCGGTGGCTCGACGAATCGATTGATCACCTCGTGCTTCGCGAAGGGCTGTTGTCTGAGGCGGATCTGCGCGACCTTCTTTCTGCGGTTGGGGGTGTAGAAACCATATCCCTTGTCCAGACACGCATTGCACTGGATGCCGTTAAACGCGTCCCCGCCACAGCGGTCAGCCGATGCCGCATTATGCCGATCCAGATTCGAGAGGAGCGAATGGTTCTTGCGAGCGATCGTCTTATCGCACATGACGAGACCGAGCAGTTGCGTATTCTGCTGGGTACGCTTATCGAATGGGTCTTGTGCACTTCGCATGAGTTGACAGAATGTATCAAGCATTACTACGGAGTAGGGCTAAAGAGCTTTCTGGATGTTGATGCTCAGAAACGAAAAATTGATGATGCGGAGAGTGGAGGAGAGCCCACGCCTGGCATGTCAGGCTTCGTTGAACAGTTGCTTGACGAAGCCATTCAAGCCAATGCCACCGATGTTCATATTGAGCCTCGCGAGGAGGGTTTGAGAGTTCGCTATCGGATTGACGGCATTCTTTACCCGATAACCCTGCCGATCGGAGTGGATCAATTCCGACGTGCGATTGTTTCGAGTGTTAAGGTTATGGCGCAACTCAACATTGCCGAGCGCCGCCTGCCTCAAGACGGACGGTTCACTCGTACGCTCGGATCAAACGCCTACGATATTCGCGTCTCCGTTCTGCCGGCCCGGCATGGTGAAACCATTAACTTGCGTATATTGAATCGTCAATCGACCTTCCTTGATCTCGGTATGCTGGGGCTGAGTGTGCAGCAGCACGCGGAAATGGAAAACCTCATCGGGCTCGAGCACGGTCTCGTCCTGTTTACTGGGCCCACGGGGAGTGGTAAGACAACCAGCCTCTACGCTGCACTGGCGCGCCTGAATACCGAGGATCGAAAAATCGTAACGCTTGAAGATCCGGTTGAATACGATCTTGCGGGGATTACACAGATGCAGGTACAGCCCGAAATAGGGTTCACCTTTCCTACGGGGCTGCGCTCCATCCTCCGGCACGATCCTGACGTAATTTTAATTGGTGAAATTCGAGATGCCGAGACTGCAAGCATTGCCGTTGGTTCGTCGTTGACTGGACATCTCGTGCTCAGTACGCTACATACGCAAGATGCGGCAGGTGCCGTGGTGCGGCTGATGGACATGGGGGTTGAACCTTATCTCGTGGCCTCCAGCGTTCAGGGCATGATTGCACAGCGGCTTCTGCGTCGTATCTGTCTGAACTGTCGTGAAGCCTACCATGAGGATCTGCGGGTGGAAGCAGAAGCGCGGATCCTCTTTCCCGCCATTGGAGAGGAAATGCCTTTTTACCGTGGGCTTGGTTGTCCGGCATGTCGGTTTATTGGCTACACAGGTCGCCAAGCCGTTTTTGAAGTTTTCCTCATGAATGATGAATTGCGTCATCTCGTTGTAGAACGTGCATCAACGACCGTGCTCACACAGCGCGCCCTTGCCATGGGGCTTTCGCCCTTGCGCCGCAATGCCTGGGCGTGCGCACTCGACGGCACCACAACGGTAAGCGATGTTTTACGCATGACTCGACGACCTGCTTTCCATCCCGACGCCAAACAAGAACTTCTCACTATTTAAACACTTGCCCTAGACTCTCAAGCTACCTGTAGCCAGCCAGTCGAAGAAGCCGACATGCTGGCTTTTTTCTCTCGGTTGTATGATTACGTCAAGCTCCTCGATGGTTTCGATTTTACCTTCTAGCAGTTCATTGATTCGTGTCGCCGTTTCCTCGTAGCGGACGAGTTGAGCGGCGAGCCGAATTTGGATCACTTCCATACCAAAGGCCTTGTTGCGGCGCAGCCACTGGCATCGGAAACTCTGGGTAAACGCTTGCAGGGCCGTCAGGATTTCAGGGACTCCTTCCTTGGCTAGACGTTTCAAAGCGGCCCGATTTCGCTGCGCGTAGGCAGCGACGAGTGCCGTTCGGAACTTAAGTTTAGCAATGAGCAGCCGACATAGGTTGCGACCGTGGTCAATATTGCCCGGGCCGGCGGAACCGTCGAGCGGCTCGAGTTCTGCATACAGGGCTTCAAGATGCTTCAGTGTTCTTTCCCAGCAGGTTGGCTCGGTTACAAGGTATTCGGTCCAACCAATGCCCAAGAGGGGATCGTCCCATAACATGGTTGAGGTTTTGACCTCTAGCCTGGGGTTTTCCAGCCAAGCTTGGAGCTTGCCGGGTATAAGTTGCGTCGCGTAGTCACCGTTACAAACAGCGGTAAACATTGGGGAAACCTGTTCGGGTGCGCCGTCTCCCCCAAAGGCGAGGTCTGCGGCCCACGTGAGTCCTGTCCAGGCGGAATCGAATTCGCAAGATCCTCCACCGTCGCCCCATAAGGTGAACAGTAATTCTTTAACGTTTTGCTTTTGGCAGGCACGAACGCAAGGTGTGACTCCACGAACGGTTTTTGCATGATCGTACCAGAAACGAGCCCAAGTCATGATGCCAGAGGCCATCATGGGTTCACCTTTTAAGTCACGGTGCCGACGGATCCACTCTGCGTAAAACGCCTCGTCTTCCGTATAGTAATCCCAATAGACAAGATCGACGCCTTCAGGAATAGCGGTTTTGATCGATTCTGGAATGACTGTTTTCGGGTCGCAATACGTGTGTGTGGGGCTGCCCATTTTGAAGTACATGTCTGACCAGATCATGGGCTGCAGGCCGTGGTTGTGACACATGTCGTTCACGCGGCCCAAGTGCCGATTGAAGATGTCGAATTGTGGTTCGTAGCCGAAGCGGCGGATGTATTTTCCGCAGCCCATATCACTGGCTTCATCCATTCCAATATGAATGCGGCGTGAACGCAGAGCTTCAGACCAGAAGGTAATCATTTTCTCGATGAAGGTGTACGTTTCTTTCGCGCCAGCCAGTAGGACAAATTCTGTATCTGCAACATCGCGAAAGGCCTCCCACTTGAGAATCTGCTCCATGTGTCCTAACGTTTGGATGCAGGCGATAATGTCCATTCCAAGCGTGGCAGCATAAGCATCCAACTCCTTAATCTCGGCCATGCTGTAACTGCCACGCATATAGCCGAAATAAGGTTCGCCTGGGAGTTCATACGTGTCTTCAGTATAGAGCATGAGCGTGTTGTAGCCAAGGAGAGCGAGCTGGCGTAGCCATTTTTTCAGGTACGGGAGCGACATCACGGCACCGCGTGAACAGTCCAGCATGATCCCCAGCATTGTAAAAGAAGTGGTTTCGTCTGCTGATCGATCAGCCAAGGCATGGGCCACGCCACGCAAGGCACCCGAGGTTGATCCGTAGTCGATGGTGAAGATATTCGCTTCGGCGCAGACGCGCAGGCTGTTGGGATCATTGGTCTGTACAAAACGTACATTCGCTCCGGTGTCGCTTTCGGACAAGGCGAATGTTTCAGCCAAGGTTCGCAACGGCGCATGTAGAAGCTGCGGCGTTGCAGATGGAGACCAGATAAGTTTCATTGACGTTTTGTTTTTCATAGGGAGGTAAGAGACTGCAGATGAGGATTTATTGGTGTAGAATCGAGGAAGAGAAAGTGGAGGAAGAAAAACGTTGTCGCGTTATGTTGCGAGCGGCATTATGTTGCGTGGACTTAATTGATTACCATATTACTGGGTTGTGTGCCAGTTTATTCTGAAGTACGCAACATCACCGCAACATAACGGCGTGCAGAGTGCGGTGATGTGCAGTATCGGTTGACAAAAAGGTAATCGGTCAGGCACACCCCCCTGTGCCTGACCGATTACGACAAAAAGACGGAATTTGCTTTACTTCCAGCTCCGTCGTCTGCTATACCTATACAGCAACCGGTAACGTAGCATGCAGGGATACACGCATGAGCTTATCGACAGGAGAAAACGATGCGCATTTCGATTGTGTTTGACACCGAAGACTATATTACACCGCCCGATGTCGGGCTGGACGACTTGGTCAAGATGCTCGCGGATACCATGACAAAAGAAAAGATCACGGGTACTTTTTTTGTCATTGGAGAGAAAATGCGTTGCCTGCGCGATCGTGGGCGTCAAGACGTGCTGGCTTCACTCCGCTGCCATGACATTGGTAGCCATACAGACATGGGATCCATCCATCCGACCGTTACCGAACGGATGGAGCATGCGGACTGGTCTGACGGCGTGGCACGCATGCTGGCGGACGAAGTCGGTGGCATCATCGAAATGGGCGAAATCCTCGGAGCGCCGTTACGTTCGTTTGCCCGCCACGGCGGGTCCTACAGCCCCCAGCTCGTCGCCGCCTTGGGGCGGATGTCTCTTCCCTTCTGTTATTCACCAGCGGAGTTGCCAAACCACAATATTACTTGGTACGGTAACACGATAAACTTTGCCATGTCCGGCTTGGCACTCGCTTTCCAAGACGATTACTCCTCCACGAAAGCGTTTTCTGCAAGAGAGGCGCAATTTCAGACCAGCCTTAAAGACCGCAAAAATGAAGACTGGCTTGGCATCTTTCACTCGCACCCGTGCAAGATTAAGATGTCTACCTTTGGATGCACGAACTATTACAAAGGAATCTTTACTCCACCGGAAAAATGGGAGATCCCCCAGATTCGACCAGACTATTCGCAGGAGGCGGTGGAAGCGAACTGGGCACTGCATTGCCGCCACCTCCGCGAAGATCCCAATGTAAACGTCATGTCGATCTCGCAGGTTGCCGATGAGTTCCGCCAGCAAGTCGCTACCGCGACTACACGCGAGATCGAAACGCTAGCCCGAATGGCAGCCGATATCAAGGCACCGTTCTGGACAGACCGCTTCAGTGCTGCAGAAATCGTGGATCTTCTCGCACGGGCCATCCTGTATCGAAGCCAACACGGCAAGCTGCCGACATCACTGCCACGCCGTGATGTCCTCGGCCCGAGCCAAATGCCCCTTGCAAACCCCACGGCACGCTACCTCATGCCAGACGCTGTGAAGCGCGTGGCGCGTGGCATCGACACGGCCATCAGCTTCTCAGGAATCGCCCCATCACGGATCCGCTGCGCCGAAGGCACACTCGGCTCCATGGGGGAAGTCGGCCTTGGCACAGCCCTCGTCGCACTCGGCGAAGCGTTGCTGGCGAAAGACCTTCAAGCCGCCGTCACAACGCGCCCTGTTGCACCCTACCTGCCAGAGGGCGAAGGCATCGCCATGCGCGTGCGCGATTGTAAAAATTGGAACCCGCACCGCCTTGATCTGGACATGGCTGATATTGCCCGTCACAGCGCATTACAAAGCTGGACACTCAAGCCAGCATGGGCCGGCGCGCCACCTCCTCTGCCCTAGGCCGAAGCAGCCCAAACATGGCGGTCTTTTGATTGTCTAGCATTTGTTTCAGTGGTATCCTATCCCACACCTCATCCCTAGTTTCATTATTATGCACAACAACTCGAGTTCATATTAAAATGAAGATTCAATACGAACAACTTTCGTACGAAGACGCGCTACGGACTTATGCCGACTGGATCATGCAACAGGAAAGCGATCAGCCGGAAGGCTTCCTGGCCAACCATAGCGAATGGTATATGATTTTCTATCCCTTACGCACATTGCTTCTAGCCGGCCAGCTCCTCAAAGAACAAAATTATATCGATACGGTCTTGAAATACGTTGACATTTTCGTTGGTGAGCAGCTTCCGAATGGCGGCTTCACCTCGAACTACCGGCGCACCACAACCGCGCAATTGAGCAAGAAAGAATTTCAAAATATTTTACGCTCCGGGAAGGTTAATATTGCTGACGTGGGATCGAACACCACAGGCGTTATTCAAGCCGCTTGTTTCGCCAAGGGCGAACGACGGGAACGCTACCTTGCCGCCGTCAAGCATTGGCTCGACGACTGGGTGCCCATCTGGGCGTTGAAGGAAGGCGGCTATGGCAACGGCATCTGGGTCGGCAAGAAGACGAATTCACCCTACACGTGCGCTATGTCCACCGTGACCGCCGCGCTATCCGCCTTCACTCAGGTCACCGGCGAAACCGAATACATTGAGAACGCTGAGAACTGCCTTGATTTCCAGTTTTCCAAGTGGATGCCAGACGGACGTCCAATCTTCTTGAATTGCTATCCACGGGAGTTCCAGATGACCTTAGATGACTACGGTCACATGTTTTACCTGCTCGAAGGCATGTGCTGGACGCACTACGTCTCAAAAAATTGCGAATTCAAAGTGCGCCTAGAGAAAAAAATGAAAGAGTGGATTTTCGGTGAAGCTGGAATTCTGACCCAATGGGATCACCTGTGGTTCAGCTTTACGCGTCCCTACACGCCACCATACGTGGATGGCGAACTCGATTCGTCGCGGCACGGGATTCGGATTGGCTGGGAGTTAGCTAAATCGAATGGCATCATACATGCGTTCAGCTATTACCTCAACCACATCGAGGACAACGCGAAGCTGCGCGAAGTGACCACCTTGGGTCTGAGCTATCTGAGTCATCCGCTGCGCTCACGCATGAGCGGAGTCGCATCCGAAGTTAGTGAATCCTACGGCCAGTTCGCACTACAGGCAACTGGCTTTGCAGGACTCTCTCTGGCAGAAGGCATTAAGAAGGATTCAGTTTTTAATTTAAAACAGTAAGAGAACACTTCTCTCTTCACCCTAAGACAAAAAAATTATCCATTATGAAAATTGCATTACTCGGAGCGGGCAGCTTGTTCTTTGAAGCTGTGATTATTGAGATCGCACGTACACCGGAACTCTACGGAGCGGATGTCGTGTTATATGACATTGACGATAAACGCATGAAGTTGATCGAACAAGTCGGTCGGCGACTGAGCGACCACTACAAAGGCGGCCTGAACCTTACGACCACAACTGATCGTGCACGTGCACTTGACGGTGCTGATGCCGCTGTCGCCTCCATTGGTGTCCATGGTCCCGCCCAACAGTGGCACCAAAAGGACGTTGAGGCCGTCGCTAAGTTTGGGATTATGCAGACCACAGGCGACTCAGTCGGCCCCTCGGGTCTCTCTCAGGGATTGCGCATCATCCCGATCTTCGTTGATATCGCTCGCGATATGGAGCGCTACTGCCCGGATTGCCATCTGTTGAACCATTCGAACCCGATGGGGGCGATTTGCCGCGCCGTGACGAAAGCGACTTCCATACAGACCATCGGCTATTGCCACAACGTCATCAACGACGTGGGAATCTTTGCCAAAATCCTTGGTGTAGAGAAGTCCGAACTGGATGTTGTCGTTGCCGGCGTGAATCACATGACCTGGCTTCTGGAAATGCGCCACAAGGGCAAAGACATCTATCCCGAATTCAAGAAGCGTTTTCTTGCAGAAGAGCCAGCCGCAACACGGCTCTTTACGCGTGAATTGCTTGAAACAACCGGACTCTACATGGTTGGCGGAGACCGCCACATTATCGAATTCTTTTCTCATGCCCGCCGCCCGACGACTCCGGCTGAAATCCCTTACCAGATGGATTGGCGCTCCGACATGATCAAGAAAAACCTGCTCAGTGCCGAACTCACCACGGGTGCCTCGAAACTCGCTCAGCGAGCCTCTGGCGAAATTCCGCTGATCCTCCCTAAGCTCCTCAGCCCCGAAGCCATGGGCCTACAGATCCGATCCCTGCTTCTCGGTCCCGACAAGGTTCATATCGTCAACATCCCCAACAACGGTGCCGTTACCAACCTTCCGCCGTGGGCGTTGATCGAACTGAAGGCTGTCGTCGGGATGCAAGGAGCCAAGCCTGTTTTCGTCGGTGAACTCCCAACCGTGGCCGCACGTTGGACGCTGGCGCAGATCTACGCGCATGAATTGCTCGTCGATGCGGCCATCGAAGGCAGCCGCGAAAAAGCGATCCAAGCCTTAGCCGCCGATCCCATGATCCGCGACTTCAAGGAAGCGCGCGAGGTGCTTGACGGGATGATCCTGGCACAAGAAGGCCGCCTCGATCGTTACAAAGCGACGGCTCGCTGAGGGCCCTTTTTAATCCGCATTCGGATCGTCGTGGAATTCGGACGCTCGCGCTTCGGCTGTGAAAACGCGCACGGACTTCACCTGCATCGGCGTGTAGGAATAGATCCCGATCCGGTCGTGGCTGGGTCCTAGTAGAGGATCTTTTTCCTCATATTCCAGAACCGTCTTGCCGTCGATGCTTAAGCGCACATGCTGCCCATCGAACTCCGCCACAATCGTATAAAAACGACCCGGCTCAACTTTGATCGTCCTATCTGCCACCACAAGAGCGCGTTGACGACGAACGGCGTTGATGGTGTTGAACGCGGAGCCGAATTGAACTGTATAGCCCTCCAACGGCTTTTCAGAACTTGTATGCATCAGTGCGGTCAGGTCACAGATCGCAAGGGTTGCGCCTTCCGGGTTCTTCTCCCAGTCTGGAGGGGTGGACGCAGCGACGAATTCAATCCGCTGCAATCCCGGCATGGGGCTGGCCAGCAACAGGATGTTGTCGCCGCGGTCGCCCGAGGCGACCAGCAATCCGTCCCGTATCGCCCACGCGCCAGACACCACTTCCCATGCATCACCCAGCGTTTCCCGCGTGAAATCGTCCTTGAAATATTCCTTCCAAAGGTGCACCACCGCGAGTTTGCGTGGTGCTTCCGCCGCTACCGCCGCTTCTGCCTCGATGAATTGCGGGCTCGGCGGCCCGATATAGTCGCCCATCCGGCGCGAACTCGAAGAATTGGTCTTGACCATGGAGTTTTGAAAATACTGCACATCAATGGCGAAGGGTGGTGCATCGGCCAGCAGCTTATCGCGCGTGGCGCAGATCTCCTGCGCCCGCTTCACCGCCTCCCGGTCCCCCCCCTTGCTGCGTCGCACCCGTTCCATGTAGCCGGCGGCCTCCATGTTCAGTGCCGTAAACTCCAGCCCAGCCCGGACAAATGTTACGCGTTCGGCATAGACCGGATCGACTCCCTGAGCCTCGGCACTCTTACGGGCGCGCTCGAGAACAACGCGCGCCTGCTCGAGGCGTTCGGGCGTATGGATACGGCGCAGCAGTTCAAGGTGTTCTATACGGGCACTGGATGAAATACGCCAGGCCGGGTTATCCACCAGTTCGGCGTGGGCCGCTTCAAGCAGTTCGTAGTAGGCTTGTACATCGTCCGCAGCCGGTCCGAAGCCGCGCGTATAAAAATCGCGCAGGATAGCACGCCCATCGGCAGATGGATCGTAGGTCAACCGGGCCATGAGATAATGCTGCGGACCCTGAGTAGAGGAAAACATCAGCACGGAATCGATCTCGAGCACGTGGCAGTTCATTTCTGCCAGCATTTCGAAAAGTGCGTGGGTCTTCGCCATCGCCACGGAGGGCATGCCCCAGAAACCACCATCGTACCAGTTCATGTTCGGCCGGTAGCCGATCGATTTGGCACCCGCCGCCTTCCATCCGCGCATGTCGGTCTTTGTTTTGTCCCATTCGGCCTCATTGCTCAAGGGGTAATGGCCTACAAACGTGACGGCAATCCCGTCCTCCAATTGCGTTTCGATGGGTGCCGCTTTGTACGCCCCGTAAGCCAGCATATCAAGGAATACCCTGCTTTCGGGCATCCGCTTACGCAATCCGCGAGCGAGAGAGTTCCAGTACTTTACATACCGCTCGGTAATGACGCCGCGAGGAGCGTCAGGATGATCGATGGCGCGGCAGTTCTCGCAGACGCACCAGCCTCCGCCATCGTTCGGCGTGGCACCCAGCGATTTCACCATAGGGCTCTCCTTCAGTGCTTCTTGCATGTTGTTGAGCCACTGCTCGGCCACGGCGGGATTGGACACGCATAATTTCACATCGCGGCCCTTGCCCCGGGTTCCGTCGGGTTGCAAGGCGAAATATTCCGGGTGAGCCTCGCGGTAACGATCAGACCAGTCATTGTAGGCATGATCGCGTGGCAGCATGTGCGAACTGCGGCTATTCAGCCGATGCCCATTTTCCCAGAAATAGTTGACGGCGGCAACGTCCGCGCCCCGATCCGTGCGACCATACTCCGCAGACAGACGAAAACGCCGCGATTGGATCGGCGGATGAAACCGGAAAGTAAAGGGCTCGAAGGCAATCCGCGCCTGGTGCGGAATATCCGTGCCCAGCTCGCCCGGCCAGAGCCAGCGCACACCCAACCGGTCGTGGATGAACGTCGACACGGCGTTGGCAGTTCCGAATTCGCCGACCTGCGTCGGCTTATAGGTGAGAGGCGGCTTAATCGTAAAAGGCTCACGGTCGCGCCCCACAATGGCCAAGTGCTGAGCGTTGGCGGCGATGAGAATCTCTTCCGGCTGCGTGAACGTGAAATCGATGTTTGGAAACAAGCCTTCTAGCGACGGCTGAAAGCCGACCCATACGGCGCTTTTCGGCAGCGGTTCGGGCACTCCTTCGAGGATGGTCGGGCGCACACCTGAAATCTTTTCTACGTACGATGCGAGATCGTCCGCCGACGCGCGGATCGTCGCGTCCGTCCCCGCCGGAATCACAATCGGTGCTAGACTGCGTCCGTTTTCCACCCAGACCAATTCTGTCTGTCCTTGTGCGGTGACGGTCGATAGCGATACTCCCACAATAATGGCGGTCGAAACGACAGCCCGTAGGACAGCATTGACTTTTCTTGCAAATCTATTCATCGTGTCTTCTCCTGTGTAGTAACTGTTCATGTTGTTCACTTGATCAATCAGGAATCCACCCATTTGCAGTAAACTCATGTGGGTAGCAAATCTAATTAAAAAAAATAATATAATTCTTTACGGAACGAATGTCAATATTAGAAAAGTCATGGGCAGCAACATCAAAACATGGATCAGACTCGCGCGGCGAGCAGACCGCGAGCACGCGCAACCGCAAAAAAGAGGAGATAACGTTGGGGAGTCCCATAAGCGTTGTGGCGAACTCTTAATCTCAATCTTAAACGGCACACTTACTCGAAAGACTTAATTGAAATTCTCTCAAGAAACTGAAGTTATAGGGCAGGGATCACACAGGTAGCGGTAGCAGGTCGTTTTTGAGATATAACGGATGCTTGGGAATGCCATCTCCGGTTTTTTCAAGATAGCAGAGGTTGAATCCTTGCAAGAGACTCAAGACGTGATCCTGCCGATTATTGAAGCGTCCATGGCGTCCCCAGGCGCAGATGATCCGATCGGATCTACGGGCGATTTCAAGAATCCAGCGATTGTTTTCAGGCCCGATAGGATCAGCGGCTCTGCGCATATCCTGCGGATCCGTGGCACGGTAAGCGAAGAGATTGAGCATATAGAAGGTGTTGTAGCCCCAAGCCTTGGAATAGCCGCGAATGCGGCGTAGCGTGGGGTCGAGCTGGTTCTCGTCGGCCGTGGAGGGATTCAGCGCAATCCAAACGATAGGACGCTCTTCGCCATTGAAGATATCCATCCAACTATGCCGTAGCGTGTAACGCCACGTTCTGCACGGCGAGAATACACATTCGTTGCCTGTTTCGTTCATGCTATAAACTCCAGTTTTTGAGGATGCCCTAAGTTTACAGGATGCCATAGATGTTGTCCATACTGTCCATCGCCTTTCGTTTAATCGGGGGTGCGCGTCAATTTAGTTGATGGGTAGTGGCATCTGGGTGGCTACGAAATTC
>CAZKJH010000083.1:0-17400 GCA_964553035.1 uncultured Lentisphaerales bacterium
AGGTGGCCTCCACTATGGACGCCAAACAAGTGTCAACCTATCATAGGACGGGACAGCGTGAACTACTCACTACTCACTACGCTCTACTCTCTACTCTCCTTTCTTCGGACTGGCATCGACATGTGCCGAACCCCGGCGACTGAACGATTGCTGACCATTGCTGACCGATTAAATAATGTACCTTGTCATTCCTCGGTACTTGCCCTATAATCCGCCTTCCATGATATGAAGGGACACAGCATGCGGATTGCAGCAAGGACACTGGTCGCCGTCGTCCTGCCACTCGTGGGTATGACGACAACGCCGACTGCGGCCACACCCCTGTCGAGTTGGACGGAGTTGGATGCATGGGTGGCAGAACAGAGGACGTGTTATAGCCTCTCGGGAGCCCTCTATCCGACGTTCATGCCTCCGATGACGCATGACGCTGGGATCGTCCTCTTCGACCCGGACGCGTTCCCGGATCTGCTGTCCCTGCCCGCGACCAACCGTATGGGATACGCCGCTCGCACAGTGACGGTCGATGAGCTGCCCGCCACGCCGCGCCTGTGGGTCTTGTCCGACGATTCGGGAACTGCGTTTCGGACGAACAACGTGCCGTTGGGCTACGATGTGGAGCAATGGATCGCGGACGAGTACGGCGAACCACCCGGATGGCTGGCAGGGACGAATCTGGTGGCGTGGTACGCGGACCGCGATCCTTCCCGCATCACCTTGCGGACGATGTTCATGACCTCCGCCGACCACGCGGCGATGCTGGATGCGTTGCAGTTGTGCAATACGAATCCGCCAGCGGGGGAAGCCGCGCTTGTCATTCCAGCCGACACCAATGCGCTGGGAGTCGCCCGCATCGATTCGGTGGGCGGTAATGGAATGTCCGGCTGGCTCTACTCGCCCGATCCGGCGAAGCCGGCAGGGCTGTTCCGGGCACGGGCCCTGGGCGGCGCCTGGGAATTCGCCGCCGAGTATTCGGGTAACGATGGTTTTCTGCCGTGGTCGGACTCGCTTGGATGGTCGGACAGCACTTTCTACTGTTTCGCGGACACCACGAACGACGACGACAACGACGGGGTTCCGACGGCGATTGAGCAGTTCGTGTACGGCTCTTCACCCTACTATCAAGACACCGACGGCGATGGAGTCGCGGACTTCCTGGAAGCGAACACGCATGGTTCATCCACGACGCTGGCGGACACGGACGGCGACGGGCTTTCGGATTTACTGGAGCTTCAGCTCGGCACAAGCCTGACGGAGACCGACACGGATGGCGACGGGCTGACAGACTGGGAGGAGGTTGTCGTCTACAGGACCAACCCGACGGATCCCGACACGGACAACGACGACTTGACGGATCTGGCCGAAGTGCGCACGCACGGCACCAGCCCGTTCCATACTGACACCGAAGGCGACGGTCTCGGCGATGGTCGCGAGATCGTCGCACTGGGCTCGAACGCCCTTGCGTGGGACACTGACGACGACGGCATCGACGACGACACGGAGTACTCCGGACGCTCGACGGGGCTGGATCTCCTCGATCCTACCGACGCGGCACAGGATTCCGACGAAGACGGGTTCTCGGATCTTGCGGAGTTCACATGGGGTCGGGGTCGGTTAACCGCCGCCAGCACATATGAGGTTCCCAAGTTCCGACTTGTGCATGTCAGCGCGGGCCAGCATCCGCACCGAAGATCCACGGGCGATGGAGGATACGGGTACCGCATCATCGTGCTGGGAGACCACACGAATCTCTCGGCGAAGGTCCGTGTGCCGCGCAGCACGCAGATCGCGTCCACGAATGTTGTCAAACGGCTTTACTTCACCCATGCTCCCGGAATACTCCTGAACGGTACAGCACTCGACGGTGCAACCAGCCCGTGGCTGATCGACGACGCCAACGGCAACGTGGAATACAAGGTCACTGCCCGTCCCTCGGCGCAAGGCACAACGGCGCAGCTTTGGCTGGGCAACGACCAAGGGCTGACGAACATCTGGCCTCTCGTCGTGGCCGTTCCCGCGTTCACCAAGGTCAAGCTGGAGGTCTCCAACGTCTCCAGCCTGACATCGTCGACGAACCTCGTTCCCGGTATCACGGGAACCCTCTGCGTACCGGCCGACGATCCGCTCTTCGGCCTGCCGCGCGTGACACTAATACCCACGATTACCCCCTCCGGGCCGGGAGATGGCCCTCTCCTTTGGAACACCGACCTTGTCCTTGCGCGTATCAGCGGTGCCACCAACGAGACCCGGACGGTCAACTGGAAGCGCTGGGACAGCGCCCACAACACGCGCCACGGCTTTGCCTTGCCGCACGGCGTTTCCCGGGTGGAGGCAGGGTTCGACTTCGATTTCGACGGCCAGCTCGACAACGACGAGGTCGCCGTCGCCTGCGACATCCACGTCGTCCGCCTGCGGCTGGAGGTGGACGCCGACCGCGACGATGCCATAGGCGACGACGACCGCCCGCACCGGGCGGAGTGGCGTCATTGGAACGGTGCGTTGATGGCCGTGGACGACTGCGGGCCCGAGTCTCGTGGTTTCCGGTGCTCCGCCAGTTCGCCGTTGGCGAAGCTCCGCGTCGCCGAACTGGGCTGCGAACTCCCGGCAGACTACACGGTCGCGCTGCATGCCGAACAGTCCCCGAGCACGCTCCGCCTCTATCCTCTGGGCGGAACCAACGCCCTTCCCTTCGTGGCCCACACGGCGACGCAGGGCATGGAGCAAGCGGCGCACGGTCCGCTCTCGTTCTTTGCTTCAACGACCGTCGGGGCGGCGCACGCCGCGACCGAGCCCGAGCGGGAGCTGCACTGGCAGCTCAAGCGTGGCGTCACCGTGGTCGGTAGCGACACGGTGCGGCTGAAGACGGCCCCGATCATCGTCCCGTGGAACACCTTGCCCGTCGTGCGGCTGTATACGTCATGGACTTCCGACATCTGGCACTTCCCTACGAATGTAGTTCCCGGGCGGCAATACGCCATTCCAAATGCCACGTGTCAGTGGGCGCAGGACATGGTGCAGGCGGGTGCTTTCCAGTTGGCGGCGGGCGACTGGCGCCCACTCGTAGCCGATCTTGGACGTCCGGCGGCCCAGGATTTCGTGAGCGCCTTGGTGTACGCCGCCGGGGTATGGGACCAACGCGTCCTCTCCAGCGTGGACTGGTCCAACACACCCGCAGGCAACGGCGGCAACATCGAGGCCACGCCGCCGCTCCCCGACTATCCCTACGGGCGGTTGCTCGCCGGTGTGCGCGTGCCCGATGCCGTGGATGCCACCATGCACAAGCTCGAAGCCCAGGGGCTTCAGGGCCCGGCGATCCAGATTCCGGTGGACTGGCTTGAGGTCGGCCACGTGGACGAGGTTTTTTGCTTCGTTGAGTCCCGCAAGGTCCTCGTGCCCTCGCCCCGCCTGGCGTACAACCTGATCGCGGAGCAGGTGTTCGCCCACGGAGGGAACTACACCAACACCTGCGTCTGGGGCACGGATCCCGCCGACTACATCAGGCCGATGCAGTCCATCGTCTTCGACCGCGTCGTGACCAACGCCCTGTGGCAAACGCCGCTCGCCGCCGAGGCCATTTCCACCGTGACGGGCTTCGACCATGGGTATCAGGCTGGCGACCTTCTGGCGTGCGGGACGGAGATCATGCACGTTCGAGCCATCACCCGAAGTCCGCCAAACGCGACCCTCGCGCTCGACCGGGGGCAGGCGAGTACGCAAGCATCCCCTCACGCCGCCAATGCCGTTCTGGCGTGGCTGTCGGAGGTAACGACGGCAAATCTTGTCAACGTGAATAACCAAGTTGCGGTCGAAAATCGCATCGAAGATTGCAGAACCCGGATCAAGAGTTTCATTGGAGATATTAGCCTCGTCGAGGTTCCGGTCCTTTTCTCGTGTTGGATGAACGGTAATGTGCGGATCGGCGTCGCTGGAACAGCCAACTTGGTCAATGCTGTCGTCGACGGCCAGACGGTCTACATGACCGACCCCGGTTGCGAGTTGTTCCGCGCTGCCGTGCCGCTACCCGGGGCAACCTTTGTCGGTGGCTCGATGGTCTGGGAGCGCTACCACTGCATGATGGGCGAGCTGCACTGCGGGTCAGAGGCGGAACGGTATATTCCTCCGCTGAAGCCATGGTGGGAACGGCCCGAGTTCAAGGACTGGCCACATGTCAAGAAGGGGGTGACACCATGAAAGCAACGAACCTGCGTGCTCAAGGACGCTGCGGGCGGCGATATCTGCTGTTTGCGATCCTCTTAGCCGGGCATGCCGCAACAGCCGGAACCGATGCTTCGCTGAGGCGGATGGGGGAAGCGGTCGGGAAGGAATACGTGACTGCCAGAGACGGGATTGTTTCAGAAGGCAGGTCCTCGCTCCCGCAACTGCACACGTTCTTGACCGATGAAGCGAAACCCTGGCAACTGCGACTCGCAGCCGGAATCTGCGCCGAACGGATCGAGAAGGGCGACGCCATCGACCAACTTGACGGTTACAATTGGTTTGATGACGCCGACTACGATGCCGCTTGGCCGATTACAGCTGCGGGATACCCAGCGCAACTCCCTGCGCTGATCCACCAGCGACTGGTCGCTGCGGGATTCTGGTACTACTACCTTGAAGCGCTTTGGAAGGCACCTGAGAACGCCCAAGCCCGCGTACCGAACTACGGTCGTTTCCTGGAGAACGCGACGACGGCCACGACCGGAGTCCAGCGGAGGTTTGCCGCTCATATCGTCGAGGAGCATGTGCTGTCGGAGGCGTCTGGGACGCCGACAAGGTCAGGCTATGCTCCATCGCTGCACGCATTCGTGAGGGACGGAACCTACCCACGGGGTGCCCGGGCCTTGCTCCGCTTTTTCGTTTCAAAGGGTATGCTCGGACAGGCTTACTTGGAGGAAATCCTTGATCTCCTTACGGTTGAAGATGTGCATTTTCTGGAGGATGTCCTGAAAACCCCCAGCATTCCACCCGCTCAACGTGAAGCAATCATGAGGAGACTCGAGTCCTTGTCCGCTTGCGATCGGCAACCTCCAACTGCAAGTCTAAACGAAATCACTGGCCCTGCATCAGCACCTCTGGCCAAGCCTAGCCCGGCTATTTCCGTCGGTTCTGGCGATCACAAACGGAGATGGATGCGGCGTTTCGGTAGCGCGGGTGTGGCGATCCTTTTTGTCGGCACAGGGCTACTGGTATGGCGGCACCGGAGATCAACATGAACCGACCGACGGAAGCAAGCTCATGGCCTTGGCAGGCACAGTGAATCTCGTCAATGCAGTCGTCGACGGCCAGACGGTCTACATGACCGACCCCGGTTGCGAGTTGTTCCGCGCTACCGTGCCGCTACCTGGGGCAACCTTTGTCGGTGGCTCGATGATCTGGAAGCGCTACCACTGCATGAAAGGCGAGTTGCACTGCGGGTCCGAGGCGGAGCGATACATTCCGCCGCAGAAGCCTTGGTGGGAACGTCCTGAACTTAAAGACTGGCCACATGTGAAGAAGGGGGTGACGCCATGAATCAGTGGGACATTCAAGCTGCGCGGGTTCGAGTGGGCACATTTGGCATGTCCCTTCGGAGGGGACGTCTGTTTCGGTTTTTCGCCGTGCTGCTCTGCGGTCTCTCGCTGTGCAGTGCGGTATGGGCCGTCACGGTCGAAGACCTGCGGAAGATTGTCAACGCACCACATAAACCTGGGGATGGCCACGCCGCCTACCGGGCGGCGCGCGACGCCATCGTAGCGGAAGGCCGGTCCGCACTTCCTGTCCTTGAGAGCATGTTGCGGAACGAACAGGCACCTTGGGACGTTCGATTGGCCGCTGGAGTCTGCGCTGAACGGATCGAGAAGGGAGGCGCCATCGATGCGCTGGATGCCTACGACTGGTTCAAGGATCCAGACTATGACGCGAGTTGGGGCATCACAGCGACCGGGTACCCGTCGGAACTCGTGCCGCTGATCCAGCGCCGCCTTAGCGAGGCCGGGCTGTGGTACCATTACGTGGCCCACTATTGGAGGCCCGCGATCATACCGAAGGCGAAAGTGAACCACTTGGACCGTTTCTATCAAGAAGCGGTATTCCTGTCCTCGACGGGAATGCCCCGCTACCTCGCCTCGCAGGTTGCCTCTGCCGGCGTTGAACGATGGCTTTCCACATCCAACCGATGGAACCAAATACACATCGATGCGTTGGAGGCTCTTGTGGCGGACGGAACGTATCCTGACGGCATCCGTCTGCTGTTCGAGGCATACCTTGCGTCACAATCGTACGGCATCAACGATTTCACGCGAAGGATGCGCAGGTATCTCCGCACCCAAGACATTGACTGGTTGACCGGGCTGCTGCGCACCGGAGAGCTGCCACACGGCTGTCGCCTCTATCTTGACGAAAGGCTTGCGGAGTTGGTGCAAGAGCGCAGTCTAGCAGCCCGCCAACCGGTCTCCACCACGAACTTGGCAGCGGTCCTGCGCTCTCCAGACCAACGGACGGACGGGCTATCCACGCCGTCTCGTCCCTCTACTCCGCCAAATCGTAGCCGATGGTACCTGTTCGGAGGAATCGCGGTGATCTTCGGTGTGTCAGCGGGTGCGGCCGTATGGCACCACCGAAGGAACAGAGGATCGCGGGGCTCCAGATGAAGCTTGGCCCCTGCGAGAATAGGGAACCCACACCGTGAGTGTACTGCGCCGATTGACAGCCCGGGCAGGTCCACTGGCTTCGCGCGTGGCCGACTACCGGCGCCGGCGCCGCGCGCTGATCATCGGTTGCCTGCACATGGGAGGACATGCCGGTGGACTATTCCGGCGGCAGGGAAAATAGGCTCTTTCTTGGCGCGCGAGAGCTTGCCCGCGTCGGGCGTCTTCATACTCCGAGGTCGTCCAGCTTGTTTCCGATCAGCGCCAGAGTGCTCTCGATCAGTTCTTCGCCGTACGGAGAGGAGGCATCGCGCGGGTCCTCCCCGCCAACGCCTTGCGGCCATTCGCTACGGTCTTTCGGCAACTGCGAGAGGTCGACAAGGTGCGGTGCGACGGCCATGAGAATGGAAGTCTCGTTTCGACCGGCGTGGTCTATCTGTGTTCGCCACCTGCCTGCGAAATCTCGCTTTGCGGAGACCAGTTTCATCCCGAACTGCCGCTCCCATTGATCTACCATCTCCGCCCAAGCATTTCGCGACGGCCCGTGTCCGTCAGCGACAATGCACTTGAATCCCGCACGCCTTGCTTGGGCCAGAATCGACTCGAGCAACAGAAGAAAGAGGCCCTTCGGAATCCAGTACAGACTCCCCGTCAGTTGTCTGTGCGGCGTTGTGGTCTCCGCAGTGTCCATGCCGACAAGGTCGATCCCATGCGCTTGCCCCGCGATGCTATCCGGCCCCGACCCCTTCAAGCCCATTCCCTTCCGCTCCTGGCTCTGGGACTCGGTTCCCGGTGTTTTCCCCGCTCCGGTCTTCGACATCGCTAATCAGGGAGCCGTGATGCGTCATGCTGTGATGACCGTCGGCGGAGGTACGCCCAACAGCGCGGACAGCGCCACGCGCCACGACCGAAATCCGCCATGGGAGAGCTACTTCCGGTTCGAATCCGCTTGCAACAACGGCATCCTCTTCAACGCCGACATCGCCGGATCGGCGATTCTTTTCGAGCAGCCCAACGGCAGGCCGCAGCCCATCACCTGGCGCTACGACGAAGGCCGCAAGGCGGCCTCCCTGACAGTCTCCCCGCAGGACGGCACCATGACCTTCGACGGTGCAGGCCTCGCCGTCCCCGGCGGGCTGGCCGCCGTTTCCGGGCTTTCCGGAACCACAACTCCCGCACGCAACCTGCGCGGCATCGCCGTTCCGGTTCCCTCCGGCGCACGCCAGATCGAGATCCCGTTCCAGAATCCGGAGACGGATGCCGAGTATGCGATCTTCGTCCAGCCGAACTGGCTGACCTCCCACGCGGTCACCGTCCGCACCGCGCGCGGCTTCACCATCCAGTTCGATCAAGCTGCCGGACAAGGTGCGCACGTACACTGGATGCTGGTGCGATGATCGCGCCATCCCGCACGTTGCGGAAGCTCGCGACACGCATGGCGGCCGGGAGATAGTGTTGTTCGGTGTAATCGTACACAGTCCGGCTAGCAGAGAAACGGGGTGTCAACTGCGCCATGCTTTCACGCATGCGTGTGACCCAGGCCACTTCCGGCGTGTAGGCTTCCGCCCACCAGCCGTTCAGGCGCTTTCAAAAGATTCCGATGAAATCAAGATCGTCCTGACGGGCATCAATCTACTGATTGGCAAGTTACGTGACGAGAAGTCGAGTGCCAATCGGGAAATTGCCGGTGCGGGCATAGCTATCCGGCTAAAACGGTGTTACGAGCGACCGAGGGACGCACACGAGGGGGGAATTCTTTGCGCATGCGTTCGGCAGTAAAAAATTTTCACCCCAATTTCGAAATCAGGGTTAAGGCGCGATAATTGCAAGGCTCAGTCTGGAGATCTACAACAGTAGAAATTATGGGGAAGGGTTAGGCTCTCGACCTTCGCTATTATCCGCTTGATCTACAACAGTAGAAATTATGGGGAATGTCCGTACCTCGCAGAATAACCTCTGCTTTCTCCCGCAGCGGTTTAACCCAAAGCGTCTTGGGCTTGCCGTTGGGGACATAGAAGTCGCGGGTCTGGCGCGAATTCGAAATAGCATCAAATGAAATCGCCGTGGAGTGCATCTGCGGGATTGAACTTCTGAATTGAATTTGGAGCTGGAAGGGTCTACAATGAGCATGTATTAATTATACAAGGCGTAGCGGCATTTGATGATGGTTGAAACTCGCTGGCTGATAAACGCTTGGCGGGAATTTTCTGCGTTAAAACGGGAATAATGATATGAGCATAACGGATGTTGTTGGTGAATTAGTCTCTGGGTTTGATACGGATGTGTTTATTCGTTTTTTGAGGGCGAAGTTTTCGTCGTTCTCAGGGGCACATGGCAACATTCCGATGTCTGCCGAGTTTCCGTGGCAGAGTGCAGAGCGAATTGGCGTTGTAAAAACATTGGCGGGACCCAACGGTTCGAACATGCCTATGATTGTCGTCGTTGCAGAACTGCGCGACGGGGACGAGCTTCACGAACGCAGTAGCCGAGTTAGGCAGTTCAATTTTTCCAAGAAGTGCATCGAAGATGCCCTTGGCGTTCCTCCGGATCGCAGTGTCGCCGGGGCGTTTACCCAGGGTCTCTTTGTATTCTACGATGGAAACGGTAATTTCCGGCTCAGCTTGGTCTATGGAAAGGCGGAGGGGACACGGCTTGTCTGGAGCGCCGTCAAGCGGCAGAGCTTTTTTGTCGACGTGGCGGCTGGCAACAAAACCTTCCGCGACCGCATGGTGCTCGATTGTGCGTCCTTTGATAAACTCAAAGAAGCCTTCTCCGTCGAAAAACTGACTAAGGAGTTCTACAATCGCCTCTTCGCTTGGTATCAGTGGGCACTCTCGGAAGAGATGAATGTGACGTATCCGAACGACACCGACCGGAGTGAAGACGACCGTGAGATCAATGAACACATCATACGCCTGATCACTCGCCTGATGTTTGTGTGGTTCCTCAAACAGAAACATCTCGTACCCGACAACCTCTTCGATCC
This sequence comes from uncultured Lentisphaerales bacterium, assembly GCA_964553035.1. Taxonomy (GTDB): domain Bacteria; phylum Verrucomicrobiota; class Kiritimatiellia; order RFP12; family UBA3636; genus JBBQIY01. Next base: position 9,610 of record CAZKJH010000083.1, read on the forward strand.
GGCGAAACTTAAAACCATTCTGAAAAAATTCAGTCCGACGACTGGCGACAACTATTACCGAGCGATTCTCCAGAATCTTTTCTTTGCCACGCTCAACTCGGAAATTGCGGAACGGGCGTTTGCGGTCGATGCCGGCAAGATCTCCGTGAATAAGGAGCACTTTGGAATAAAAACGCTCTATCGTTACGGGGCGGAGTTTTCGGGTTCAGAGAACGATGTGCTGAGCCTGTTCAGCAAGATTCCTTTTTTAAACGGCGGACTTTTTGAATGTCTGGATAAAGACAAAGTCTATTTCGATGGTTTCTCACGCAACCCGAAAAAACAGGCATTGGTACCCAACCGCCTCTTTTTCGATGAACAAGACGGTTTGATCCCTCTCTTGCAGCAGTATAATTTTACCGTCGACGAAAACGCTCCCGGAGACGAAGACGTCGCGCTTGACCCCGAGTTGCTTGGGAAGGTTTTTGAAAATCTACTTGGTGCCTACAATCCTGAAACCAAAATCGCGGCACGCAAGGTTACCGGTTCTTTCTACACCCCCCGCGAGATCGTCAACTACATGGTGGACGAAAGCCTGATCGCCCATTTGACTGGGAAATGTGGCGAAGAAAATGCGGATGTCATCCGCAAACTCTTTGCCGATGGTGAATGTCCAACAGACAAAGCCTTATGCGAGAAGATTGATACGGCGCTCGTGACGGCGAAGATTCTCGACCCGGCCTGCGGATCAGGAGCGTTCCCGATGGGAGTTTTGCTGCGAATGGTTGAACTTCTGCGGATTTTGCGGAGTCTTCCGGCGGATCAGAGTGTCTATGAGTTGAAACTGGAGCTGATTGAAAACTGCATTTACGGTGGCGACATCCAGTGCATTGCTGTGCAGATTTCGAAATTGCGATTTTTTATCTCGCTGGTCTGTGAGCAAAAGCCGACCACCAATGCCAAAGATAACTACGGCATCCACACCCTGCCGAATCTGGAAACCAAGTTTGTCGCTGCCGACTCGCTGATAGGCCTGCCAAAAAGCGGAACCGAGTTGCCGATGCAGAATGTTGAGGCAATGAAAAAAGAATTGTGGGCGGTGCGGCACAGACATTTCCTTGCCCGCTCTTATCAGGAGAAAAAGGATTTACGCAAAGAGGACAAGGCATTGCGTGAAAAGCTAGCCAAGGAATTGGAGCATGGTGGTGGCTTCGACACCGCATCGGCCAAGCTCATGGCGGACTGGGATCCCTATGATCAGAATACTAGCGCCACCTTCTCCGACCCCGAATGGATGTTCAATGTCAAAGCAGGTTTCGACATTACTATAGGCAATCCGCCTTATGTCCGCGCTGACGAACAGAGCGATTCACATCAAGCACAGCGCAAAGCAATTTTGAATAGCAAACAGTACGACACTCTCTGGCAAAATTGGGATTTGTACGTTCCATTTATTGAACGTGGCTATAAACTTTTACGAGCCGGTGGCGTTTCAACGATGATCGTGTCAGATGCCTTTTGTCATTCCAAATACGCCCAGAAAGCACAGAACTGGTTACTCCAGAATGCCCGTATCCTCCGGCTCGATTTCTGTGCCGAACTTAGAATCTTTGATGCAGCCGTGCATAACGTCATTACATTTCTGCAAAAGACCGATGGATCAAAATGGAAGCCAGATCGGCGACTCCATAAAGGAACCTTCGGCAATGTTATGATGCTTCCTAGTGACATACAGGATGTGCTCACTCATAGGGCTTTTTTCCCAGAGGACAATAATTTTGTAACCTTTTCTGCGAAAACCCTGTGTCTAGACGAGATTTTTTACATTGCGGAAGGGATGCATGTTAACTCTGACGAAAAACTGAATGGAGTCGCATTCAAAATGGAGGATGTTGTTGCTGCCGAAAAAGATAAAACGCATCCAAAACCATTTGTGGAAGGAAAGCACCTTCAGAAATGGGTTCCAATTTCTAATCGGTGGTTAGAGTGGGGCACGAAGAGAGCGCCGCAAATGTTTAGACGTAAAACTTTTCCTGAGATTTACGCTGCGAATGTCAAAATCTTAGTTCAGCGCAGTCCTGGGCCAGATCCAAAGTGCTGTTACGATGAAAATAAACTGCATTATGCGGAAAGCGTAATAGGGTTCTGCCCATGGAATGAACTTCATGGCGTTCGTAATAATTCGTTAAAGAAAGTAGCGCGATATCAAGGCGAACAACCGTTACGGCCTGAATTAGCGAAGCGTGAATATTTGGAAGCAACCAGTAAACGTTTCTCGGTTAAATATCTACTCGGAGTAATGAACTCCTCGTCCGCTCGCGAATTTCTACGGGCCAACCGCCGCAGCAACATTCATCTATATGCAAACGATTGGAAAAATTTACCAATTCCTGATGTGACATTTGAACAGCAAAAACCCATTATCGAATTGGTGAATCAAATTCTTGCATCCAAACTCGCCAACCCCTCTGCTGTCATTACCTTAATTGAACGGCAGATTGATGTACTGGTCGCGATGCTTTTTGGCGCTGCTCTACCGGCGTTTGAAATTGCGAAAGGGGGCGTGAAGTTGGACGGTCAACCTGAGGGCGCGGAGGCCAAAAAAGTATCCGCATCGTCCAAGTCAAATCAAACCACGAAGAACCGCAAGGCCGCGTTGCCGCCGTCGCTGCCTGGGTGGGACTAGAGAGAATGATGAATGATGAATGATTAATGAAAAGGATGAAGAATGAATGGGACGTCCAATCGGAGATTGAAGTTTTCGAAGCATTGGAAAGTTGAGGTCGGAAACATTTCAATGTTTGAAAGAGGAGGGATGGGTTATGCTAAGTATTCTGCCGCCACGTACATTTACTGATTTTACGGTGCCTCATCGTACAGACGGCACTGCACTGACGGCCTGTGAGCAACTGGGCGACTATGAGCGTTATATTCACTGGCTGGCGGATTACCTTTTTCAGGCGAATTTGCCTCTTTCTGCGGAGCAGCAGCAATGGTTTCAGGAAGAAGATCGCGAGCCGGGAGGCATTATTTTTGAGTGCTCTGATGCGTTTGGTTATGCGCTGTGGGAGCTTGAAACAATCCAGATGGCGTTTGAGGCGGGGGATGATTGGCCGAGCTATAGAGCTTTCATGTACAAAGCCTGGGAGGAGGATCAGGAGTTCCCTTTTGAAGAGTGGATGTGCTGCGAAGAAACCGACTTTAACCGGATTCGACGCGAATGGGAGGAAGAAAAAGCGGTCGGTCAGGAGTGGAGTCATGCCGATATTCCGTTTCGCCCGCTCCTTTCCCGAGCCTTGAAACAGATTTCAGACCAGGCGGAACGGATTCGGGCAATGGATCGATTCTTTGTGAATTTCAGTGAAAATGCTGACAAATAATTGATGTTCCAAGGATTGGAAAATAAGTTGCCGCTGAATCTGTTTGGATGAGAATCAGCGGTTAGAATACAAAAAGATGAAGAAGCTACTCCAACAGAAAGAAGGGCAGTGTTTCGACCGGAAGAGCATTCTGGTGGAACCGAAAGCGCTGGCCGTATCGGTGGTGGCCTTTGCCAATGCCGATGGCGGCACGATTCTGATTGGGCTAGAGTCGGGGCCAGAGTCGGGGCCAGAGTCGATTTTTTGTAAATCTCTGGCATTGCTACATTCTGGAGCCCTCTCTAAATCAGAATTGGCTGTAGCACTAGGGCACAAGAGCATATCAGGAAAGCTCAATCTTCGGATACGCCAGATGCTGGATGGCGGATTGATTGAACGGACTCTTCCGGAAAAACCCAATAGTCGTCTTCAGAAGTATCGGCTCACACCACGTGGCAGGGCCATGTTAAGGAAAGAATAAAACTATGCTGATTACCAATATCAACGAAGAGAATTGTTTGTTAACGCGGCTGGAGAATCTCATCGCCGAGAGTGAGGAAATGCGTGTGCTTGTCGGGTTCTTCTATTTCTGGGGAATATCGGCACTGCACAGTGGACTCGTTAATAACCAGAACTTCAAGATGAATATTCTCGTTGGTCTTGAAGCGGAGGATCACGCCGGAAAGATTGTCGAGTTCGCATCGGAGGCAGATGCAAGCGCAAGTGAGGAGGATCGGCGTAATGATTTTATAAAAAGCCTGAGCCACGTGATGCGGAGCCGGGAAATCGACACGAAGAAATACTATGAGCGTGTGTCGCTCTTTATTGAACTTGTGCGGGCGGGAAAAATAGAGATCCGCAAGACGCGTGTGCCGAACCATGCGAAGTTGTATCATTTTACTTGGAATCAATCGCTGGCAAAGACGTTAAACCGCGATTACTGCTGGATCACGGGGAGTAGCAACTTAACGCGACCGGGGCTGTTGGAGCAGAACGAACTCAACGTTCAGTTGCTCGATTTTGGTGGCGAGGAGTCTAAGCAGTATTTCGACATTTATTGGGAGGATGCGATTCCTCTTACCGACGATCCGGCTACAAAAGATAAAATCTTGAAGGTTGTCGGTGGAGACGAATCGATCCTAGTCGAGTTGACACCTTTCGAGGCATACGTGCTGGTGCTCAAGAGCTTTCTGGAGCACCGTAAGCTTGTTGATAAGACGAGTTCTGTTCGTCGCATGTTTGATATCCCTAAAGATTTGGACGGCAACAGAAAGTACCGTTCCATGCAGTATCAGATCGATGCAATCAATCAGTCGCTTTCGATTCTAGAAGAATACAACGGAGTCATCATCGCCGACGTTGCCGGACTTGGCAAATCTGTCATCGGCAGTATACTCGGAGCGGTTAGCCGGAAGCGCGGCATTGTCATTGCGCCTCCTGGGCTTGTCGGCGATCACCATGAGGGAACGGGATGGTGGGGATACCTACAAGACTTCGGTCTTACCGACTGGTTGGTTGAGTCACGTGGGTTGCTGGAGGACGTGTTGTCACTGGTGAATCGGCAGGGGGACTTCGAAATTGTCGTTGTCGACGAAGCTCATTATTTCAGAAACCAAGATTCAGAGGACTATCACTATCTTTCGCAGATATGCCGTGGCAAACAAGTTGTGCTGATGACCGCCACGCCGTTCAGCAACAAGCCCAGCGATATGCTTTCGCTATTGAAGCTGTTCACGCCTGCACGTCAGTCACCCTTGGTGCCAAATGGCGATCTTGAGTCGATGTTCAGAGGTTACCAGGCCAAGTATGGCCTAATGGATTACGTCCTTAAAAATCTGGAGGACGAAGGGAAGTCCGGACAAGTGGAAAGCCGTCTCAGCATCCTCAAGATTGATTTGCCATTACAGCCCCTGAACTATTCTGAAATCAGGCACATGGTTAAGAATTTATGCAAGGCGCTGGCCGTAGATATCCGTCACGTGATGGAGCCTGTTATGATTCGCCGAAACCGTTTGGATCTGCGTCATGATCCGGACTATGCCGCAGAGGTTGGAAGAGACCTTCCGACCATGCATGATCCTGTAGAACAGTTCTATGCGCTTTCGCCAGCTCAAAGCGACTTCTATGATCGGGTGATCAGTGACTACTTCGGACCCAATAGCCTGTTCACTGGAGCCATATATCAGCCTGGCGCGTATGCCGTTTCGGGCGAGTCGGGAACAGAGGATGAAGAAGATGAGGGCGAATCCTCCAGTAGCAACCTGACGAATCAGCAGCGGAACATGTACAAATTCATCCGACGATTGCTGGTGCGCCGTTTTGAAAGCTCCTTCGGGGCTTTTTCCAAGACTCTGGACAATCTGATAGCTGCGCATGAAAGCGTAAACAGGCTTGCCACACCCGAACCGTTAGGACGGGGGCTCGTGGTGTTGGACCGAACCTTTATGGATCGGCTTCTAAATATGGAGGATGCCTCGGACGAAGAGGTGTCGCAGGCCCTTCGGGAGTATGAAGACTCTCTGAATCGGAAGGGAGACAATACTCGACCGCGAAATATCCAAGTGTTCAATGTCTCATCGGATTTCAGTGAGAGCGAGAGGATGAGATTCTTTCAGAATCTGGCTAGTGATATCCGGTTGCTCAAGTCTGTCAAGACTGAGATTACTGCGCTCGATTTGGTTGCGGACGATCCTAAAGCCCGTGAACTTGTCAAAGTAATACGTAACATTCTCAATGGTCAACACCATCATGTGGTTGTAAAGGCGCAAGAACCGCAGCGCAAGGTTCTCGTTTTTTCGGAGTTTGGTGATACCGTTGACCATTTGAAAGTTTATCTCGATGCCACGTTTCCTGGACAAGTTATGACCGTGCGTTCCATGAGCAAGAGTCTCGAGAACACGATTAGAAAGAATTTTGACGGGTCCTGTAACGCTGGACTTCAACAGGATTCCTTTAAGGTGCTTCTGGCCACGGACAAGATGTCCGAAGGTTTTAACTTGAATAGAGCAGGTTTGGTAATTAACTACGACATTCCTTGGAATCCTACGCGTGTTATTCAGCGTGTTGGACGTATCAATCGAATCGGCACGAAGGTTTTCGACGATCTCTATATTTTCAATTTCTTCCCGACTCTCCAAGGAGCGGAACTAAACAATGTAAGACTCATTGCCCAGAACAAAATGTTCATGATCCATTCGTCCATAGGCGAAGATGCAAAGATATTTGATATAAACGAAGAGCCAACGCCGGCTGGGCTGTTTGAAAGATTAAGAACAAATCCTGACAACATGGAAGAGGAGAGTTTTCTGACGCAATGCAAGATTGAATGGGCGACAATCGAAAACCAGCACCCCGAAGTGATGGAGAAGCTGAAGCGTCTTCCCTGCCGTGTTAAGACTGTCGAAGACAAGTCACCGGCTGGCACCTACCTGTTTGTAAGAAAGGGGATGACCCTTTTCTCTATGCGGCAAAGGAAATCTGGAGAGGACATGGAACTTGTGAGCATGCCTGTTCAGGATGCGATGGGTGAAATTCGCTGTCCTTTCGGCACGTCACGCGCAACGGCATTTTCTGAAGCTTTCTGGGATAGCTACAAAGACCTCGAAGATGCGGTAACGGAACGGCGTGAGAGTGCTGTGCCGGGGACGATGTCACTCATTTCAAAGGCTCGGAACGTGCTGACAATGATGCTTGGGAAGGGCGTCGGTGGTGGATTCGTTGGTGTGCTTCTGGATGATCTCCAGAATCACGGAACGCTTTCTGACCGTACGCTACGAAAAATCATCGAGTCATCCCGGACGGAGGCAGCGTTCGAAAAGGAAATCAAGCAACTCAGAAAAGAGATGGGGCCGGACTACCTTGATAAAATCAAGTCAAAGTTGCCGCCCAACGAAGTTGTCGTCGCCATTGAGCATTTGGGGTAGGTAAATTGTAAGCGTTCGACGATCCTTACAATGAAAGCATCACCAGCGATTTGCCGTATATTGAAGTTTTTCAGAATGGCTAAGAAACAAAAAAATACACCTATCGTTTTCAGACGCCTGTCCCCTAATTTTTTGTCCCCTAATTTTTATGAACGACTTGTGGTCATGGTTTATTGGGCTTGCTGGTTGAACCCATGGGGTGAAGACGGTTTCAGCTATTCGTGTTTTTTATTCTCTTGAGGATCTAATCTTTTCGCGCCTTTCGCGTGTTTCGTAGTAGTTTTAAAAGATTGCGTCCCTCCAGAATGCGGCGTGCTCGGAGAGCCCGCCCTACCGTGTGGCAGCGTGCTCGGAGAGCCCGTCCCTACCGTGTGGCGGCGTGCTCGGAGAGCCCGCCCTACCGTGTGGCGGCGTGCTCGCGTTTTCAGACGCCTGTCCCGAATGGCGCTAACTTAAGGAAATCTCTCCTTCATAATCATAATCGTAATCGTAATCGTAATCTCTTCAACAGAACGGATTAAGATTAGGAT
>CAZKJH010000084.1:0-17340 GCA_964553035.1 uncultured Lentisphaerales bacterium
CTTGTAAATCTTGTAATCTTGTCTTACCAATACGCGCTGTACAGAGTACTAGTGATTTATTTTCCAAATTGCCGGCATCAAGTATCAATGCTTTGCGTGCGCCGCAGAGATTCAACATGGCTCTCGATCTCTTCCGCCTCAGTTTCTGACTTGACCTTTACCAACACATACAATCCCGCTGATCCGAACTTGTCGAAAATGCGGTGCGCCTGAGCGACATTAACATTAAGAATCTGCACCGATTTTCCGGCTCCCAGGATCCGTCCGTACAATTCATCCCACTTGGCATCGCCCGGGCCGGCTTCCTGAATGCCCGGTGTCCACTGGATAGCGTCCAGTTCCGGAATGGCCAGAAGGTGATCGACATGAGACAGGCAGGAGGTGCCGTCAAGATGGAAAAGAGAATGATCAAGCCAGGCGCATTGCCTCCGTAGCGGAGGTACGACAAAGTCGGCGAACATATCCGGCGAAATCATAGCTGAAAAATCGCACTGGACCTGCGCGGTCTTTCCCGGACCCCACAGGTGGAAAAACCCGTGCGCCGAACTCCCGTCGCTGAGCTTTATTCGTTCATAGTAGTCATCGTAGGCGGCAAAGAATGCCTGGTTGAGCTCCTCCAGTTTCTCCTTCACCCATTCCTCACGATCCAGAAGATCGTACAGGAGATTTTGCGTTCCTCGCAACTCCGCCAGGACATCCAGGTTGGATCCGAAAGCAGGCATGCCGACGAGGAAATCGCCGCCGCTGACTTCCACCGCCTTCAACATGCTGCCTCTATAGACATTCCACCACTTTTCCTTTTTCGTCAGAATCAGCGGCGGAATCTCCTCAGGAGAACATTCAAGTGCGGTGTACCATACGGTCTTGTCATCAAATGAAGGTTCAGCGCCGAACACGGCGGCCAGCTGGGTGCATCCCAATTCCACCACCGCCAGTGGAAGGTTGTCGGCGGGAAAACGTTCGCCCGTAAATTCGGCCCTCTGACTCAATGCGAGCCAGTCCGGATCGGTATGTCGCGCAAGCGGAGTAGACGGCAGAGGTGGCATTGGCGTCTTGTCACGTGGATGTTCCAACCGGGGCAGTCCGGAAATCCTCAGTACTGGGCCCTGATGGTTCCACCACTGGGCATAGTGTCCCCGCACCTGCTCCCAGTTCTCTTTCCACCGCGGCATCTCATACAAGATTACTTCCATGGTTTCAAGTCCGGATTGGCTTCCTGTACCGCTTTCCAGGCAGCTTCCTGCAGTGCCTTCGCTTCCGCTTCAGGGAGTCCTTGATTCGAAAGTCCGATCGGGCTGTAGCCGGTGATTGTGGAATAGATGCAGCACGCCGCCAGATAAATGCCTTTTTGCGAAGGATGTATCCAATCGTCGTAGAACATTCCGATTTGGGCCGTCGGGACAGCCTTCAGATAGAGCATTTCGGCCAGGACGACCGGAGCCAAGGGGCTCTGCACGGTCTTCCCCAGCACCACCTCATCGTCGTGATACTTCGTGTGATCCGCCGGGTAAGCTGCATCCTGCTTAAGATGGCTCTCGTAAATCACCGGCTTAATGTTCCTGCTCCGGGCAAAATCACAGAATAAATGTCCATACTTGAGGTTCGATTCAGCGGCCCTAAGGACACTTGTTTCCAGAACAACAACATCCCAAGGAAAGGACAAAAGCTTGCCCCTAGCGGTGTCAGGAGTTTCGCCATCCTCCCAGAAGACTTCAATGCCTGTCCCTCCACGCAGATGTGTGCCGCTGATGATCCGGGGCCGCCCCGCCGGAGCCGATTCAGAAAGCTGCTCAACCACAAGCGGCATATACCCGCGCAGCGTCAGGCTCGATCCGACGAAGAAGACCGTGATGTATTCTTCTTTTTCGTCAGCCGGGTTCATCTTCAGCAGGCGCAGCCTTGCCTCACGAGCTGGTACATAATTGCCCCACCCGTCATCCCGATTCAATCGCATGTTCGCGCCGGGCATCGTCAAAACCTTCTGGAGTTCAGACTTGGCATGTTCCAAATCCTGTTCACCGTAGTAACAGAGACCGATCTGCAATTGGATGTCGGCCTTGTCCGATTCAGAGATACCTTCCATTGACAAGGCTTTGGTCAGTTCGGCTCGGGCTTCCGGATATTTCCGTTCCAGCATACAGGTCGTTCCAATCTCGATCTGCGTCGGAAGCTTTTCTGCAAGCGTCAGGCTGGGATCCGCCGCCAATTTCATCATCACGGCGCGTGCCTCGCCGAATTGCCGTAGGCCCATGAGAGCCTTCACAATTCCTTTTTGGACGGTCGTTTTCTGTTCGGGAGTGATCTCGGGGAGGTCAAGGATCTGGACGTAAGCTTCCTTGGCCTGGGAAAAGCACCAGGGGTATTTAAGCCATGTCTGCCCAAGCAGCATGTTGCCTTCGATCAGGGTCGCATTGGATATTTCCTTTATGGCGCGTGCTTTCTGCAGCGCGTCAAAGGCCGGGTTGTCTTTTTTTTCTCCGAGATAAGCCGCGCCGATCCTGACAAGCGTCCGGGCGCGTTGCTCAGGAGTAATCGCATCGATAGCAAGCACCTTTTCGAACTCGGTGCGAGCCTCGGTATATTTATTTTCGGCTTCGCAGGCAAGGCCAAGCCCGATCTGCGCCTCGACCTTGTCCGCGCCGTTGACCGGCAAAGCCATCGATATAAGTCCAAGAAAAAACAGCAGAGAAACACAAATCTTCAGAAGTTGTTTTGGACGAATTTTATTTTTCATAATCATGTTTGTCTGTTCCTTTATTTGCTCACGTGCGGATTGTTATTCCCCCTATTTGTCTTCGCCCTGAAGCATCTTGATGCGTTTTTCAAACCCGGATCTTTCGGCTGGTGTCAGATTCTTGAGGGTCAGAACATAGTGATACTTGGCGATGGCTTCCTGCTTCTTGTTCAATGCAAGCAGGGTGCTTTCAAATGCAGAAAGTTTTTTTTCACGCCAGGAGCCATCGGCTGTATCAAGTGTGAACGTTTCAATAATTTTAAGTGCTTCCTGATTTTTGCCACGGGCTCGCAGTATTTCCGCAGCCTTCAAGGTGGCTTCGGTCGGCATATGCCAGTTTCCCTGACCGACCAGCTTTTGATACGCCTCGAGCGCCTTATCGTCATTCTTGATGTTCTCGCGATAATTCTCGGCAAGAAAATACCATGCGATGAGGTCGCCCGGTTTCTTTTCAAGTCCCTTTTTCAGGTCGGCCTCAGCCTTATCCGCTACTTTCAGACTGTAGTAGGCTGTTCCGCGAATGTTAAAGGCCTCGCCTGCAAGGTCATTATCCTGCCACGCAGAAAAAGCGGTGTCCTTGAACTGATCAGCAATTTCCTGCCACTTCCTTGCCTGGGCCAGCTCGCGCAGGCGCTTCACGATTGGTTCAAGTTGAGCCTGAATTGTCTTTTTTTTTAAATCCGCCTCGACACGGTTTAAGAGTTCGTTGACCTTGTCCGCGGGTGCATACAAGAGAAGTGACCGCAGAGCAATCGCCCTATTATCAGCACTGGCTTCGCAAGCCCCCTTGATCAACAAGTCGCGCGTGTCGTCAAGGAGTCCAGAGACCAGGGCTCCTACGGCCTTCACTGTATTGGTTTTGACTTCGTCGGGCAACGCATTGATACGCTTCTCGACTGCTTCAATACCAGCCGATGATTTGCCGGGCATGGCGAGGATTTCCCTGAACTTGGCTATCGTTTCGCCACCCTTCAACACGGCGGCGGCCGCCTCCGCCTGTGCCAGTAGGAGGTTGTATTGCAACTGTGGGACCTCCTTTTCACGCCCCAGCTTACGCAGGATGTCGCTTACGGATTGCGTGGCCGCCACGAGCGTGGCACTCGCTCCCGTAGACGCGGGCTTGCGTGGTCGGCCGAAAGGCGACCAGGTGGTGCGATCAAAGATATTCGTATAAGCGGAATAGGCCCGGTTATCATCCTTGAGCTGATCGCGGTAAAAATCGCCCAACCGCAGCCAGGACAGGTCATGAATGGCCTCGCCCGACCGATACGACAGTTGAGCGCGCTTGTCGTTCATGATCTTCAAGTCCGCTTCTGCGGCCACCAGATCGTTCGTCTGGATGTAGGCTCGGCTGCGCAAGTAGTAGAGGTCGGCCATCAGGTCTTCCTGCTCCGGATACGTGTAGCTCTGGTGAAAACTCCGACCGCCCAATTTTTTCGAGTTGAAATTATCAATGACTTCTCCGTATTTCCCCTGTGCCAGCATTAATTGCATCTGGCGTCGCATCGCAATCGGCTGCACGGGAATCTTTTTAGCCAGATCCATTGATAGGGTATAATCCTTCAGACGCTCAGCACACAAAGAAGCCTGTTCCAGAATCTCGGCTTTCAAGCGTTCCGGCAGCGTGACGGTCGCCGCTAGATTGGTAAAGGCGATTAGCGCCGCGGCATTGTTACCGGCCTGCACAAGTTTCCCGGTCACATTGGTGGCGGCAATGACTTGCTTGGCCCAATTCGGGGTGAACGGCCAGTTGGTGACGCTCAGGTTGAAAGTGCGGAAGGCCTCAGGCTGTAGACCGATGCCGCGCAAAATTAACTCCGGATTGGCCGCGAAGCAATCATCGAAATTCTCAACCTTGGTTGCCTGCCAACCTTGACTCATGCCCGATATTCCCGGCATCATCGGATTGGCTGCGAACGTATCGGAACCCGTCCGCAAGCGGTATTCCGTCAGCGGTCGCCAATTAATTGCCAGCTTTTCGTCTTCCGGCCAGCGCACATAAAAGCAATTATTCGACTCAACCGCGTATTGGCCTAGTGACACCAAGGTCTGATGGGCCTTGTTACGGATGCACTCGCAGAAGATATTGTTGCGCGCCACTAAGGAGTCTCCTTCGATGTGGCGGAGAATGGTCATGATGAAAACGTTATTCTCGACCAGTGAATCAGGCGAACGGCTCAGACCGAGCCCGGACCAACCTCCTCGCACCACACAATTGCGAACCAACATATCAGGACACTCATCAGCGCCGATCATGACGTTGAAACACCGCGTGACTTGGACTCGTGGACTTTGACGGATCACCATCACCTTATCCCAGAACCCGGCACCGAAATACAGTCCGTCAAACCGGATGTCGGGCTTGGAAACAACTTGGAAAACCAAGCTTACATTTTCGCCTGCGAAAACCGGCTTTTCTCCCACTATGGCACGAAACGTAATGGGGCGGTCTTTCGTCCCCGCTGCGCGGATGCGTACCGTTTCTGAATAGGCTCCGCCGGCGATCATGACAGTATCACCGGGCCCGACAAGGAATGCCGCGCGATTGGCCGTCTGGAACGCCTGAGCGCGACTCAACCCGTCGTGCTTATCGTCGCCGTCCGGTGCCACGTAATACACCTTGGGAGCGGCTGGTGCCGATGCCGTGATAAACGATACGCTGGCATTGTCCGGGCGCAACCCGGGCAGCGGCTCTGCGGCATCTCGCCCCGTGGCGGCTACGGAACGAATGCTGAAATAGTACTTCCGACTAGGCTTCAGGTCGGTCAGACTAAAGGTGTTGAAGCGTTCGGGGCCGTTCACGGTCCGCGTTGCATTCGTCATCTCCGGGGTATCGCCCCAGCACAATGTGTAGCTGGCAGGGTGCGAAGACCACCATTCGATATTGGCTGTGCTGTCCTGCGCGGAGTGCACGAAAGGCCCCACCAGGCTTATGGATTCCGCCGTAACATGGTAATCGTGATGGACTCCGAGGGTCGTGCTGTGCGGTCCCAGACTCTTGAACTGATCAGCGTTCTCCAAATAAGGCGTACCATCCTGTGCCATGGAAAATTCCGGTTTCAGCATACGTGAATACTGATCCTGTTGCGGTTGCAAGCCAGTCAATGACAACGTGGCGGAAGTCCGGCTACAGGACCAGCCACCTCTGCCGATGCGCCAGCACCGACTTGCATCCTGATAACTGTTGTAGTCCGAATAGATGACGGCATCCTCCGCATCAACCAACACCGCTGGGCCACCGCTATTGGCGTACAAATTACCGCTCAGCGATGCATTCTGGGTCCGGCTTAATTGTAGCGGAACCTCTTTGAAAACCGAATGCGTGATTTTGAGTTTGTTGACTCTGTTCACCTCCAAACCGCCGGAACTGCCGTAAAACGTGCAATTGTTGAATGCGAGATCCTGACCTCCATTCAGAGTCACGCCGTCGGCAAACACCAGGCGTTCGAACGCCAACCCCACACCGTCGGCTACAGCGAATCGGTTCGTGATAACCACGCTCCCGCGGCCACGGCCAGCGATTCGAATCGGTGCTTCTCCATCGCCACTCGACTTCCAAGTTGCCGCCGCATACGAGCCTTCTGCTAAATAGACGGAGTCACCAGAGCGCAGCGCCGGCAAGGCGCGTGCCAACGTCCGCCAAGGCTTGCGCATGGAGAGGCCGTCGGCTTCGTCGTCACCATCGGTTGCGAGATAGAAGACAGTCGCAGTGTAAGGATAAGGGCCGCGATCTGTTCCGTCCGGGATGCCTTTCCGGAATCGCGAATCGGGTTGCAACCGGAAGTCGAGATTGAGTGGATCGGCATATTCGAAATCCCGGTCAAGATTTTGCTCGCGTCTAAAGAGGACATTATCAGCGGTTTGGGCAGAAGCACCGTCATACTCGTTGCCACCGGCGACGATGTTATGAGCCATGTTGACGATACGGATATATCCCAAGGCGACGTTTCGTTCCAACCGCTCCAAGCCGCGCGGCTTAACCGAATAATTGAAGTTGTGACCCCAGGAAATATTGTTGGTCATCAGTAACGGCGCGTGCATACCGCCATAATGAATGATGCCGAAATGCTCATTGCCTTCGCGGACGTTCTTGAAAAGGTGACAATTCCGGATGATGTCGTTGTTGGCACCATAGCGAGCAATGCCGGCAAAGGTGTTGCCGAACGCAACGCAGCTTTCAATCAGATTGTTGGGGCCGCCATTGCCGCCGATTCCATTGGTGGGGCACAGGTTGATGCCGCCGACGTTCATAAAGGCTATGCAGTCGCGCACCACACAGGTATTGGGCGTGAACATTGAAATTCCCCAATTCGGATGAAAACCCGTGGCGGCCAAGCCTTCCACTCGGACTCGTTGCGGTATGTAAAGTTGCAGACCACTGACATCTTTCACCGCGACAGTATAGCGGCGACCGGTCGGCGGACTCAAATCAGGATTAGAGATATAGAGCGTCTGAGAATGGGTATCATAATGGAAAAAGCCCGGATTGAACTCCAACTCCGCCGGACTGGGCTTTGGGAAAAAGGTATGCCCTGTGTGATGCTCCAACACGGCTTGTGGGATTTGATCGAACGGCGCGGCATAGACAAAACGATAGCCGTCCACTTTCTTGAATTCCGGTGCCGGCACGTCGCCGCGCATCACGGCGGCTCCAGGAATCTCGGAGCGGATGACCGTGTCAACGGCCATGCTGCCCAGGTTTGTGCGGCACACCGCTTCAAAATACTCGCCCGGCCCGATAGTCAGTGTATCGCCGGGCTGAAGAACGTCCACTCCTTTTTGGATGGTTTGGAATGCCAGCTCTCGGCTCGCACCAAGGTTGGCATCCGAGCCCTGCTTGGTCACAAAATACTCCGCCGCCTGAATCCTGCTTATAAAGGCAAACATCATTCCAAACAGAATCGCAATCGTCAATTTCGTTCTCATTGTTGTTCCTCGACTGTCTGAAGAAGCCATTCTAGGGCTGGTTTGTGAAAGCAGGGTGAATCGTGGTTTCCGCCGGGGATTTCGACGTAGGTTCCGTTGCTCTTTCCGGCCAATTTGCCGGCGAGGGCGCGCATTTGTGCTACAGGCATGAGGGCATCATGCTCACCATGCGCGAGATAAAGCGGCATGGTCAATCGATTTGCGTTGAAAAGCGGCGAATGTTTGTGGTAAAGATCCGGTTTCTGTTCAGGGGTTCCGCCGTAGGAGGTTGCTATGGCTTCTGCAATCTCCCGCTGTATGCCGGGCGCATGCTGTATACCCCAGGCATAATATTCCGCCAAATCCGTTGCGGCACCGAGGGCAACGACGACCGCGCAGTCCTCGGGGTACAAGGTAGCGTAGATCAAATTACTCGTGCCTCCCATGGAGCCGCTGAAGAACAGGAAACGGCCTGCCTTATGGGTCTTGCGCAACCACCCGAGGAGCTCGTGTAAATCGGCAGCCGCCGCCGGAGACATCCAGGCGTTTTCGCGCAAGTTGGCGGACACAATTCCCAAGCCGGCCGCACGTATCGGTACAAGCCAGTTCGCAGTCAGATCAGCACGCGTGAAGATCTGATCTCCCTTCGATCCGTGTCCGTGGAGAAAAACAACCCAGGTGTCACCCGTTGTCGGCGGTTGCAGAAGTGCCCAATCCGAAAGCCCATCCATCGCGCTGATATAGTCCACGCGCACAACGTCGGGCGGTAGTCCGACCATCGTGGTGGAAGCAGGTGACTCAGTTTTCACCACAAAGACGTTTGCATCCAGCGAGAGTGCCATGGCTGGCACCATGCTAAGAATGAGGGTGACACATGATGCAACATTGGATTCCATTTCCTTGCCTTTTACTATATTTTAAGCGATGTTTTTTTGTGATAACCAGTCTGGACTGAGTCTTGCTCTTTTCCGGTCAAGATCGAGTAGGGCTCCCGACGAGCCGATGGTGAGCAAGCAGTCACAGCGCATTATTTTTTTCGCAATTCCGCCCATTGACTGACCGAATTCGCTACAATGGCCGTAACGACACCATTGAGGACATTGCCTCGAAAGTTAAGATCGAGGTCGAGATGATGCCAGGGATGCCAAGGTCGTCGATTCGAATCCGCAATATTGAGCCTGCCGGCCATGCTTCCCACAAACCGTCCGGCGGAGAATCGTGCATTGGTTACCAGTGTCGGCCATTGTCCTTCAAGTTTGGCGTGGATATCGCCCGAGTCCTTGAAGGATAGTGTTAAGGAAAAGTCGCCGTTATAGGTACGCACAACGCCCTCCCACTCGCCGAGGAGCTCAGGAACCGGCTCGAACGAGACAGGCTTTTGTTCAGTCTGCGATGCGTCGCGCCTTTTCCAATGCTCATTCGATTTCTCCATATAGTCCGGCAACAGCACAGACAGAATATCTTTTTCGATAGTCCATGCAAGCGGCATGAACTGATTGGCCGCGGCCGCGATGACAATGCCTTCATCCGGCAGCATCAGGATCTTCGAAGCGGCCCCACCCATTCCGCCGCCGTGCCCGACCCGCAAGCTAAGGTCGTCATTATCAATAACCCAGCCAAGGCCATAGTGCGATCCCGGCGCAAGGTTAAAATCGGCGAGGTTCACGGGTGCCATGGATGCGATGGGAACCTGCATGGCTGCGCGAGTCTCCTCTGAAAAGATCGCCTTCTGGTCTGGGCCGATTTGGCCCAAATGGAACCTGCCGAAGCGAGCGAGGTCATGCACACTGGTATAAACTTCCGAAGCACCCGCATGGTCGCTCACGTAGAAGGGTATCGGCTTGTCGGTTTCGTCATATCGGATCGCCTCGAACGCAGCGAGCCCCGGGCCGATGCCGACTGATGAATGCGTCATGCCGAGAGGAGCAAACACTTCGTGGCGCAGGAATTCTTCGTAAGTCATTCCCGATACGCGCGCGATCAGGTGATCCATGATGCCGTAGCCGAAGTTCGAGTAACGGTATCGCTCGCCGGGCAGTGTTACAATGTTTCCGTAACGTCGGATAGATTCTTCCATGGTCGGCTTCTGGGCGATTTCGTCAGCCGAATAGAAATTGCACTGGCCGGGAAGTCCTGCGGTATGGCTCGCCAGCCGACGAACGGTGACCTCATCGGGATCTCCGATCCATACCTTGATTTGGCTGTCGCGGGAAAGGTAGCGATTGACGGGGGCATCCAGATCAATTTTCCCTCGCTCGACGAGAACCATCAGAGCGGTCGCTGTAATGGGTTTGGAAACCGAGGCCAAAGAATACAGAGTATGAGCCGTCGCCGGGATTCTTTTTTCCCGGTCAGCCCATCCGAAAGCTTCTTCCCATAGAATTTCCCCATTCCGGCTGACTGAAACAGCCAGAGACGGGGCGCACGACTTCGCCAGTTCGCACCGTATGCGATCCCTGACTCCTTCAAATAATTTTTCGCTCAACGCATTCTCCTTCATAAATCTAGATTGTCGCTCAATTTTATCAGGTTGATGTTATTTTTACTACTACTTTGAATCACACCCCAGCAATTCTAATTATGGTCACAACTCATGGATACGGCGCGCTCGGAGATCGCGCCCTACCTCGTGAATACATCATTTTGCACTGTTTTCAGGGTAGGGCGGGCTCTCCGAGCACGCCGCTTCAGAGAAGATTTGCCATAATTAGAATTGCTGATCACACCCTTCTGCTAATCGGTCAGTCACCGGGGTTGGGGTCAAGGCCTGTTCTTTGGGGCTTTCCACTCAAACCCCGGCGACTGACCGATTACCACAGCCGCGCACGATGGCGATGGCGTGTTGGATCCGTTTTTAAACATGTTTCGCTATAGACCGTCGCGATCTGCGCGCTTATTGCGCCTCTCGCTTTACCGCCTCTTTGAAGTCTGCCAAAGCTTCCGTTTCCTTGCCCATGGCAGCATAAATACGAGCGCGAACCCGAAGTGCGCTAACCCCCACCGTTGTCGAAAATTCGTGCCCTTGCATTCTTTTAGCGAGCGATTCAAGCGCAGCGTCATAGTCCCCTTTGGTATACAAAAACACAGGTTCTTTCAAAAGGACTTTGCTGACAAATTCGTCCGGCTGTACACGTCCCCATCCCTGGACAGTCGCCGAGCCGTTTGCTTTCAAGCATCGGATAAGAACCACGCCGCTCCCACCGATACCGGGTTCGCCTCCTTGATAGCCATGCGTGGATCCACCTCCGCCGCCACCAGTATGCGGCATGGCATCCCATGTGCTCCCGCCGCCACGACCGCCTTTATCCTTGTTTCCGGGGGTATTATACGTGCCGCCGCCCGCGAACCAGCCGTCTTCACCATAGCCCGGTCCAAACATATCTCGGAAAAGAACTTGGTAGTGGTCTACGTTGCCGGCATCGAAATCGGCGTTGACAAAGCCCGTGGTCTTATCAATAACGTTAGCTTTCGGGATGCCTTGCAACCCGCTTCCGCCGCCGCCTTGCCCTGCTGGAGTGCCCGGTCCGCCTGCGCCGCCGCCACCTGCACCCGCACCTGCGCCGTCAATGTCTGCTGCGGCGGTTGCGCCGCCCGAATGACCGAAGCCGATGCCAATGCCGCTTTCGCCGGGTTGAAGCGCCTTCGGGAGTTCTTTTCCCATCGTGCCACCTCCTGCAGAGCCACCAGAGCTGGCGTGGTGAACAGGATCTGCACTTCGCCCCCGCCCGCCGCCACCGCCGCCAAGGGCACGTATTTTTCCAAAGAGCGTTTCTTCCCCCGGGAGGCCACGCCGACCCATTGTCATGCTGACAATCGGGCCGGGGAACCCAACATTGATTTGAATCGTATCGCCTGCCTTGGCATTAAACTTTTTAAGATAATCGTCAACATAAACTAGGCCGCCGCCCCCACCACCACAGCCAGCATTTCCCAAGCCAGGTGCACCACCGCCACCACCACCCACCGCTAGCACGGAAAGCTTGGTTGTGCCAGCGGGGATACGCCACTGTATTCCGGCCTCATCAATCAACTGCAGGCGGCCGGGTGCGTTTCCATTCTCGAGCGTTGTCGAATCGGCCGCATGGGCACCCACTAACGTTGCGCATGCCACTACTATTGCCGACAATACACTTTCTGACTTTCTACGTTTCGTCATCGTTCGCATGATAAAGACATCCTTCCTATTCATTTCGCACGCGGGTGCTGGCCGACGATGGGCATTGCGATTAGCTCCTGGATTGATTTCACAGCTTCGTCTATCATTCGCTCGCCCGAGCCACCTTCCAGAAAGTGGGCATTGCCGAGGACGGCACCATGTCCGCCTTCTTTCGTGGCTTGAAGCGTCGGTAAATAAGCGGCAAGTGGGATCCCCTTGCCGAAATACGTATAGCCTAGCAGGAACGTGTTTTTGAGGGGAGACTTCGCCACAAGGTCGAGCTGGTGTTGAACATAAGGTTCGCCCGACACAACCGCTAGCGCAATATCATCGCCAATGACAACGGCCATCACGCCAACCTCTACGACCTTGTCTTCTTTGGCGCGATACGTCGTATGAAGCACGCTCTCTTTCACCTTGATCGAAACGCCATCCTCAGAATGCTGGAGCTTAATACCCTTGGCGACGCGCAGTGCATCTTTTCCTAACGAAATTCCGCTCCGGCTCACCCTGTCAAAGCCATAGTCATTGCCAGGCAGTACAGCCTCATACGGATGGACATCACCGCCGCCACCTTGGAGAAACATCGCAATAGCATCATTCCCCAGTTCTTGCTCAAGAGAGGCTGTCATCGCACCGGGGAAATCGGCTGAGGTTTGTCTGTTACTTCCTCCCAATGTAACCGGATGACAGGCATAGTGAGTCAGGAGGGCTCGCGTCTTACCACTGTCGTCATCAACCCGGATGACGCGCATCGTCGGATCGGTGGGTCCCACCGGCTTCCGATCCGGATTAGTCCAGAGCATGCGCACTTTACCATTCTCGTCGACGACTCGTCGATTATAGCCGAAATACTGGCTTTCGACTGGCCCCATGCCCGCTCCGATGCGTGCCGGAAAGAGATTCGTCTTAGCCTCTCCGATCGCAGCGATGACCTTGTTCTCCATCTCGGAATACCATGCGGTCGGATGGTTGTGCGGGCCCGCGTGCGTGTGACTGCCACCTAGCACAACGAAGTCTAGGCCCCATTGCTTTTTGGCTTCTTCGACGACCTTTTCGGAATACAGCCAGACGAGGTCGGTAGCGACAATGGCCAAAGAGAGGGAACCGTCCGTTAGGACAAGTACGCGCGCAAAAAGCGGATCGTGAATCCCTTCTGAGGCAACGCCTTCCGCGTACCCGCACATCGCAGTCCCCACGGGCGGCGTGATGTCCACTTTGGCTGTCCCAGCATAAAGATGCCCCATGCCATTCGCGCCCGGCGCTTGGCGACCGGCTCCAGCAACCATCATGGTCGCGCCAATTTTGTTGATAACGTCCTTCATTTATTTCTCCTGCTTTGACTATTATTTTACCGTAAAACGATGACAGCAGAATCTTCCGGGGCTAAGCGAATCCGTAAGCACAACAACGTTTCACTCTCGGAGAGAACCGTATAAGGTCGATCGCAGTCAACAACATGCTGTTTCGAATTCCATTTGTTAAACCGCACAATCGGATTGATCTCAGTCTCTTCATCGGGATTGGTAACGATCACCAAGATGGCCTGATTTTGCGCTTCGAAGGCAATGAGCCGACCTGCACTGCAACTCACTTCAGGGTTTGACAGCGTTTCCATGATCAGGCCGGTCGCGTGATTGATCAACTCACTAATGCTTTCTTTACCATAGCCCATCCGCTGATGCAACTGATCGTCCCGAACCAAGGTGGGCGGGACATTAAAAAAGGCGGCTGTCGCATTGCCATTTCGATGCCGCAACAATACCGGCACTTCCGCTTCAATTAATACTTCTGCGCCAGCAGCACGATATCGACCCGTGCAAAGTGGCTCATCACAGAATTCTTTTTGTCCTGGCATAAACGCGGTCGTCCCCTGCAGATGCCTGACGGCACTCCTTCGGCCCGTGTCCTCGACGCCAAACAAATCCTCCAGCCCGCTGACATCCTCAAAGGCAAGCAGATTAACACCCTCCTTATGCAAACGCCGAATGGCATCCAGACAAGCAGGTGCCGCACCGGTCAAGTGTGGCAAAACCAACAAATCGCACTGCTGGCTTGTCAATTCCGACAAGGCTTCAATATCAATCTGGAAACCGGCTTGCAGCCCGTGACATCGAGCCATGCTATAGGCAAACGGCACGGCTTCCGCAGCCGTTTTGCGCACATCAACGACGTTTCCAGCAACATCAATATCGGGGCTCCCATGATCCCAAAAGGTTAAGGCCGTAACGGAACGATTCGCTTGCCAGGCGGCCTCACTATTGACATACGCATGACTGCGAAGCGGCCGGTGGGGTGGGAAATCTTTTACGACTCGCCAGGCTTTCAGCATCGCCTCATAGCGTTCGCGGTCGAACCCACACGCCTGAAAGCCACAGCGCCGCCAATACTCGAACCCTAGGCCGGGACAGTAGTGCGCCGATGCAAACGCAAAATCGAAAATCCGACGACGGATTCGGAGGGGATCATTCGATGTTCGCAATCCAAAAGGAGGATGAGCGTAATAGACAGCGCCATCGGGGCATCCTTGCACACTGTAGGTGTAGATTTCTGGGTAAATCCGATGTTCAGGCAAAGCCATTAGAGCCGCAGTCAGGAAATAGGTACTGCGTTCAATGCCATAACGACAAGCCATCGGATAATCTTCATATTGCCAGAAGCCTTGTTCATCCGGTCTCAAATGGGCGTTTCCAAGATACCGGACGAATTCCTGACCTTTGTAAGCTCCCACGTAAATATGTGCGGGCCCGTAATTTGCAAAAAGTATCTTGGGGGAAAGGGTTCGCAATTGTTTCAGAAGCCGTTGGCGTTGTTCGTAGAGTTTTTGATTCGCAAAATCGAGCCATTGAGGCCAGTAGTCCTGGGCTAGCAACGTAAAATACTGCCGATCAAAGACTTCACCTCGTCGACCTGCCTCTTCAATCTCCTGTATCGGGAAACGGGTGTCGCCCGTTTGTCGAAGAAATTCCACGACCACTTTCAGAAAATCTCCGCTGTAGTGATGACGCCATAGCAAGGTGATGATCGGGATCTCATTGGGGGCACTGATGTAATCGGCCTGAGCGATCAAGTCGTGATTGTCGGCGAGCAGGGGTTTGGTCGCACAACGGTAACCCAACCAAAGGAACCATTCCCGCTGATACGCATGCACCGTCGGAGCGATTTGCTTGTCGCGGGCGCATTTCGGAAGAAAACTTGCAGCAGCAATATAATGCCCTTCATCGACGCTAGTGCCGCGCCAAGGATCAAAGGCATCCGTTTCCAAACCGCGCGTTTCTGTCCGACTCGAGTATAAAAACGGTAAGTCGGATAATAATGGAGGTGGCAACGCCTTTGGATCTCGACTCATCACCTCAAACGCACAGTAGTCCTCGACAGCCGCGACACTGGCATCCCGACTCTGGCAACGCAAATGGTAAACGCCAGGGGCTAAATCACTGAACACGTCGCAACGGCAGACCACGACCGTTAGCAGAAGGGGACCCATCGGGCGCGTTTCTTTTTGCAACTCAAAATTAACCGAGCGGAGTGTTTCCAAAAAGGCATTTTCAAGCGTCAATGTAAAAGCTTCTGGAACTTCTTGACTGCCGGTGATTTCAACTCGAAAATGGATGCTCTCACCTTCTAGGAAGTAATGGTTATTGCGAGTGAACGCGAGGGCCTGCTGATAACGGGGATCATTTTTTGGCAAGCAAGTAACGATTTCTTTATCTGGCTGGCTGAAGAAGTCGATTTTCGCTTGCTTATCACTGATCCCCTGGCCAGAGTACTCAACAATCCCTTCCGGACTGAAGACGGTTTCGCTAGGTGTCTGGGCCTTGGTTTGGACAGTATTGTGTTTATATTCATCGGCTCCGACCGCTAGACTATATTTTGCGGATGGCTTCTGGAAATTGATGGTTCGGCGTAAAGGCCATTCTGGCCGCGTGTGTAAGACCTCATAAAATTCAGGAGGTGCCAGCTCATTGACGACCAAGACCAATTGGTCGTCTAAAAGCGTATGTTTTTCCTGTCCCACAGCATCGATAACTTTAAAATAGGGGCGCGTCAAAATATCCGCTCGCATTTCATGATACGTGCCTTCTCCAATGGGTGTCTCTGGCACACCGCCCTCGAAGCAGAGCTCTACCTCACAGCAATCTCCGAAATCCCGTAGTTGCACATGGACACGTATCGGATACAGCGTCGGTTCTGTCGGCAAGGTGACCGTAAACTCCTTGTTTTGGAGACACGTTGGTAAACGAGGCACGCGGAGTTCAAACGCCGAGATCTTCAAACTATCGAAAAAGTGCCCACGGCTGAGGGCAAATTTACCGGGACGCGCTTCCGTTTGAGTCGTAAAGTCCCATTCGCGATCTAGAAAGTTCAATCGTAGCTGGCATCCTTGCAACTGCAAACGCAAAGGCATGGGCTGCAAGAAAAGCGCTTTGTCGATCATGATGTTTTGGGTTTGCTCGGCAGAAAACCGGTTGTCAGCAATGCTTCCGTACTCGACCCGCATGGGTGCCTGCTCGTTAGCCTTGCACAAACGCAGGGCTTCTCCTTGCCGAGTTTCGAGATCATAGCGGAAACAGATCAGCAGATCAAACCGCTTCGACATCGAATAATTGACGCCGAATGTCAGTAGCAATTCGGCGTCGCATAAATCCGGTGTCATGGCAATATACTTATTGCCGGGTGATAATAAGGCGAAATAATCTGAGCCGCACTCCAAAGCTGAAATGCGCAAGTCAGAATTGTATTCCACCAACCAACCCGACGGTATCGTTATTTGTTTGACTCGAAAATCACTGTAAAAAAACCGCTTCATGCTATCATCCTTTTATGAATCCGCTACTTACGAATCCGCTACATATTAACAAGGGAAAACGCTTTTGTCTATCCTCACCAGTGTGGCACCAGCAATTCTAATTCTAATTATGGTCACAACTCATGGATACGGCGCGCTCGGAGATCGCGCCCTACCTCGTGAATACATCATTTTGCACTGTTTTCAGGGTAGGGCGGGCTCTCCGAGCACGCCGCTTCAGAGAAGATTTGCCATAATTAGAATTGCTGAGTGTGGCACAGCAATTATGACGGTCGTACACAGTAGACGCGGCGTCCTCGCCGCGTTTTCCACCCAGATTTAACGCGGCGAGGACGCCGCGTCTACAACAAATACGCTTCTTACGACCCTTCTTACGACCATAATTAGAACAAGAATTGCTGAAAAATCTTGGGTTCGTAATCGGTCAGTGACGGGGGTGCCCCCGTTGACTGCCCGATTACAGTCGCTAGTCGTGAGTGGCTAGTGGCAGAATGGAGAAGCAGTCATATCAGGAAGAACGGTCTGGGTTTTCGGCGTGTTTCTCTCGTCGCCGCGAGCCTATCTTATGCGGAGATCTCTCTAATTCTAAACGCAAATCCCCGATGCCCATCTGGGTGGACATTTCTAGCGACTAGCAACTAGCGACTAGCAACTGTAATCGGTTGCAACAGTTGCACTAATTTGAGGCTCTTGCAAAACCCCCCGCGCCGCTGCGCCTGACGGCTTGCGTCCGGG
>CAZKJH010000085.1:0-16701 GCA_964553035.1 uncultured Lentisphaerales bacterium
GCGCATGATGGAGCGGGGTGCAACTTGCGCATGATGGAGCGGGGTGCAACTTGCGTATGGGTAGCGAGGTGCGGGAGCGTGGGTGCAACTTGCGCATGATGGAGCGCGGGTGCGGGAGCGTGGGTGCAAGGCGAGTTGCACTGAGGCTGTTTACAGCCGCATCGTGCGGATGGCGTGTAGCCAGAAAAACGGCGAAAAAAACTGGAAAAACTGCCGCAAAGCTTGGGTTTTTGTAGTGCCATTTTGTGGAGGTTTGCTGTATACTGATGCGTTATTGGAGCAAGGAGGCGATCATTTCGCGCCGTGTATAACCCCGATCTGGTTCCAATTTGAATCGTTGCTGGACGAGTGTGCGACAGGAACAAGGGTTTAGTTTTTTACAGGACATGAAAAAAAGAAGCAATAGCAGATTCGTATGACATCATGAGCAAATCTCCCCTCTCTTCCAGAGTCATCCGACGAAGCCTCGATTCGTTCTATACAGCGAACCTTTTGTGGGCGGTTTACGGTATTTGTACATACGGTGCGCTTTATACCGGCATGCTGCTTTCATTAGGCATGAGTCAGGCTCAGATCGGTTTGATCATGGCGGTGCCGCTGGTTTCGTTACCCGTGCAGATTATCGGTGCTGTTTTGCAGCAACGGTATTTCAATCGAAAACGTTTTTGGGTGACGTCCCTGAGCTTTCATTTGCTGACGTTCGCTTTGCTGGCCTTGCTAGTCGCGGTCTGGCCTGTGTTGCCACCGGCGACTGCGGTTCCGATTTTCGCTGGGGTTTTGATCTTGTCCTACATTGGATTCCAGCTTCACCGTCCGATGGCGCTCGCCTGGCAGACGGAAATCGTGCCGGATCGTGATGTGAGCGTGTTCTGGAACCGGCTCACGGTGCAGGCGTTGGTCGCTAGTGTGGCCGCTGGCTTCGTCATGGGTTGGGTGGCTGATAAGCTTGGACGTGACAATCGGATGACTTTTGTGTACATCGTCGCGATCTGCCTCCTTTTTGGAGCGTTGTCGTTGCGGGTTATCTCTCGGGTTCCCGATCCCGACCCCGATCCGCGCACTGATGGCGGTATTTTTAAGAGCATTATGACCGTGCTGAAAAACAGTAACTTTCGAAGACTGTCGGCCATTTTTTCAATTCAGTCGATGTCGGCATGGCTTTGCTACGCGTTTATTTTCGTGCACTTGCAACGCAACATGGGTTTTACGATGTTACAGATGCAGATTCTCGGTGCTGTCAGTTGCACGGTCAGCTTCGCGGCGGGTCGCCTTTTCGGGATCGTGGGAAAACATTATGGCCGCAAACCAGTCCTGCTGATCTGTACGCTTGGGAAAATTATTGAGTTTTTCCTGTGGGGTGTGATGCGCCCTGGTGACCATTGGCTTGATCTGGCTGTCCGGCAGGTGACGACCTCTATTTTGGGTGATTGGGCAACGCTGCCGACTGGGTTTGCCAGTGCCGTTCCTGTTTTTATCCTAGGCGGCTTTGTCAGTGTTGGCATCGCTTCGATGCAGCTTGCGTTCATGCGCAACATCGGCACGAAACATAATCAGGCACTTGCTATTAGCCTTTTCTTAGCGATCTCCGGTGGTGCAGGCGGTGTGGTGGCTGCCATGAGTGGATGGTTTTCTAATCTGCTCGCTACGCCGGAATTCGGTCCGGACGGTCTTCGACAGATAGCAGGCGGCCTCGGGTTGACGCCGTTCAACATCCTGGCCCTTGCAGGTGCGGTCGGTTATGTGATCTGCGCGTTTTTCATCCGTTTCCTGCGCGAAGACGGGGCGGTACCGACGATGCATGTGGTGCGTATGCTGCTTGCTAACAACCCAGTGCGGGGCGTCTACCATGCACAGTCTCTGGGCAACTCGCTTACCGAAGCCACGCGGATGGATATCCTCAGCCATGCTCGAGGTGGACTGGTAGAGAGTGAGCTCGTGCGTGGCCTCTACAGTTGCTCTTCTCAGGTGCGTGATGGCACCATGAGAAACCTTGCCAGTATTGGAGCCGAGATGGAAGCGGTCGTGGCGGAGGAGCTTGTCAAGCTATTGGCCATGCCTGAGCTCGGCCTGCAAGTCGAGGCAGCGAAGGCTCTCGGTCGGAGCCGTTATAAACCGGCACTTCCCCAGTTGGTGGCTTTTTTCGATAACGAAGCGACGAACCTCGCCACCGCATCAATCTATGCCGTGGGGCTGATAGGCGACAAGTCGGTACTACCCGATCTCCGACGTGTGCTGGAACTTGAGGAAGCTCTCCCCGTAGAGAAGGCTCAGGCGGCCGAGTCGCTAAGCCGACTTTGCAATCCTGACGATGCTAGACTTATCTTCTCGGCTTTTACACAGAACACCAATCCTGTGCTGCTTACCCAGTGTTTGGTGTCGATTTGCCGTTGCATGGAAGACGGAGCTCATGTTTATAAGTTCTTCGAGGCAGAGTTTCGAAATCCAGGAACGCTCACCGTCTCGCTTTTCGAATCCATTGCCCAGCGGTGGCAGAGTCTGAACATTGACACCATGGTCGACAGTCTCGACGGTGGACGACTTCATGAAATTGCGACCTCGGCGATTTCGCCTGCGATTGAGTTCTGCCTACCCTGCGTCCGATCGCCCGACCTTAGCCAAACTGACTTCCTGAAATCGCAGTTTCTTGAAAACGGGAGTTTTAGAGACGAACGGTTAGAGGGCAGCGACTACGTGGCCACGAGCTTATGGCTACAGCTCAGACTTTGGGGGTATCTCGAATATGCTGAAGGGGATCAGGACCGATTTGTTCTGTTGACGATTTTATTTCTTTGCGATCGCCTCGCCAAACGCCTCGACCCTAAACATCCGCGTACACCTCTAGGGTAGCATTTTATTCTTTTCACCCCTTGTCTATGATATGCCTTTGTGGTAGTATTCGTGACTCGTCTGGTACTAGGTTCTGGCCTACCCTTTGCGCCAAGGCTCCAAACAGGAACGCACATCATGATCAAATCCAATAAATATAGAGTTTTTTACCGCATAGCGTTTGCGGTATGTTTTGTATTGGCGCTTATTTCAAGTTCGTTTACCGACGCAGCACAGGGTGCCACTCCCGATGCGGTTCCTGTGTTTCCGACAGCTGCTTTTAGCCAAGTCAATTCCGGTTCATCTCCGAACCGAGTGTTCACTACAGACCTTAACATTTTTTCCTTGGATGCGTCTGCGAAGAAAATAACCATTTGGCAGAAGACCTATCTCGGCACCCAGTTGCGGCAGTTCTCTGGTATTGCAGATGTTGCGAATGGAGCAGGGTTCAAGGGGTATACGTTTGCTTCTCCCTACGGCTTGGCGAAGCATCCCACGCAGAACATCATCGCTGTAGCCGATAGAGGTGTCAGTGCTCAGCGGATCTCGTTCTATTCCTATACAGAAACAGCCAACGTGGTTCTCTTCACCTATCTCGGATCTTTTTCGGGCGATGGTGTCGTGAATCCAGTGGATGTGGCGTTCTTTCCGAACGGCGATGTCGCGGTCTGCGGCAATAGGTACAACGGTCTTGATGCGTATGTCCTCAAGCTCACGGGGCCTTATTCAGGCATGACGGCGGCGGGGTCTTACCTGTACTTCGCGTCAGTGGGATCCGCAGACGGGTTGGATATCGACCCGGCAACCGGCAACATCTTCATCGCCAGCGCCTCGGATCATTGCATTTATGAGCATAATGGGACATCGTTTGTGCGGACTTACGGCGTTTCCGGAACGGCAGGCTCGGCGGTCGGCTACCTGAATTCGCCAACCGATGTCTCCGTCTGGAGAGGCGACTCGTTTGCTCCCAAGGTGGTCGTGGCCGATCAATTCAACAACCGGGTGATAATTTTCAACCTTGTATCTAACAATCAAGTTTTTAAGACAATTGGCTCAGTTGGAACTAGGGCGGGGCAGTTCAGCAAGCCTTACAGCGTCTACGCTGCCGATGAGATCACCGTTGCTGACACAGTCAATCGTAGAGTCCAGCTTTTTAGCATGGGTACGACGAATCTTGATAGCGATTCTATCACGATTCTGGGCGTTGACACGTATCTGGAATCATCTTCTGCGACGCAGAGCCTCACCGTGCTTTTGGGATCAATTCCTTCGTCCAACGTCGTTTTGAACATAGCGGGCTATATTCCAGGAGCCATCGAGGGGCCGACGACACTAACTATCCCCGCGGGAGCGAATTCAGCCGTTTTAAATTTCCAGACTTTGACTGGTCCGATGAATTGCATCCTGTCATTTGCTCAGAGTACGCCCGTAACGTATTCACCGGTAAGCATCTTCTTCTCAGTACTGAATGTGGCTCCGACGATTACCAGTGCAACGGCAACGACGAACACGATTTTAGTCGGCGAAAGTCTTGAACTGACCGGTGTGGCCACCGACCCTTCTTCGACTGATGTATTGACTTATACATGGACTTTCGACGACGGCTCCTCAGTGCTTACTGGGCCTGTTGTCACCAATACCTTTGTGATGACGGGGATTGTTGCGGTCACGCTGACTGTGACAGACCCTGACGGAGGGTTCGACACGGCAACCTTCGAAATCGAGGTTGAAAGCGGCGTAGTCCCGACTATCGTCTTCACAGACATCGACACAGAATCGGTTACTTTCAAGATTCCGACGGCGGCGAAAGATAATTCTTTTATCGTTAAAATTGCACCCGTGCTTTCATCCGATAACCTCGACTGGGACGACTGGTTGCGGATATCCTCGGGCAACCTCGTCATAGGCGGCACTTTCAATGAAACAATGCTTATGGGGCCGCTCAGCGATGTCACTGTTATTTCGGATGACAATGGCGATGGCTTCACCTACATTAGGGTCGATATCACATGGCTCTACGAGAATTACGACACACTTTTCTTCAGGATTATGTTGGATCAAACAGGGCCTTGAGGATGTTTTTAGAGAATACGAAAGACAATTTAAAAAGCGAACAATTAGGAGTAAACATGACAACGCGGAATTTCACAAAGATAATATTGATTTCAACCATCATCAGCACGGCTTCTGTTTTTGCTGAAGAGGCATCGAAGGCCTCGGCAATGGACAAAGCCAACGATGCCAAAAAAACAATTGTTACACCCGTTGCAGAGGCTTCAACGACTGCCAAAGCAAAAGAGGACGAGGAAGTCATCGTGACACCTGTTGCAGCGGATGCAGTTGCTGCGGAATTGGAGGCATCCCGTCGTGTGATCATGGAAATGAAAGCACCTCGTGATCAACAAATGGCAGCCGTCGGGGAAATTACAAAACAAATCGAAGCACGGCGGAAGGCAATACTGGAAACGAATGAAGAAGCAGCCAAGCTCACCGCAGATATTGCCGAGTTGGATAAAACGCTGGAAGAAAAGGTGCTGGCACTCACCGCTGTTTTCGATGCAGATCAGGAGCTTGCTAAGCTTCAGATTAAGATGCAAGAGGCACGCGATAACTTCGGAAAAAGTCAATTAAAGTTGCGTGAGGAGATTGCTAGGCAGCATCGTGAGCGCCGTCTTGCCATCGAAAAGGCCGCGCAACAGAAGGAAGCAGCCGCAAAGGCATTGGCTGATGAATCTGCGAAAACCTCCGCGGAACAATAAATTTAAAGAACAAGTAAGATTGGATTCAACACTTAGAGAAAGAAAGCAGATGTTGATGCGGCTAACTCTGACATCTCTGCGAAAGGTAATAAAATGAAACATTATTTCAAGAATATCTTCAAATCGAGCTTGGCTGTACTCCTCTGCCTCGGTGCCATGACGGCGGCAGCCCAGCTCAAGATAACGCAACTCTATACTTTTGCCTCCACCGCTGATGGCGGCACGGTACTGACATCCGAAACGGGTGAAGCGATTTACATCGATGTTGAGTTCGATGACAACATCTTTGACTTTAGCACTAACACAACTCTTAGGCCTACGCTGTCCTTTACGGTCGGTGCCATGAATAAATCTGCCGAGTTTTTGGCAGTCAATGGTAATTTCATGTCGTTCCGGTACTATCCTCAACCCAGTGATTACGGGACAGGACTGAAGATTAAGGATGTCGCATACCCTTCTGCCCGTATCCTCATCAACATACCGACTGGCTTGACCATCAGAAATCCCGCTTCAACCCAGTTTTTGCAACCCATCAACCAGTACGCACAATCGGTTGCGACCCTCGCTAATGCAACGGCGTATAACCAGTCCATCGGCCTCAACATGTACAAGTTGGAGAACGCGGACGGAGCTGGGATTTCAGTCGCTCGCGGCAGTACCCGCACAATTACGGTTAGTCGGCCTTTCATTGCCGCTAATAATGCTACCAGCATCAAGTTGCTTGCACTGAGCACAAATAGCGCGGTTGCAACGGTTAGTCCATCATCCTACGTGTTGCCTGGGACCAATTCCTCCTGTAATTTTGTTATTAACGGCGTTGCGTCGGGAAATTCTCTGGTCAGGATCTACTCGCAGGATCATCCCTCCGAATTTGTTGAAATCCCTGTAACGGTTGTAAACCCTCCAGTTTTGACGGCTCTTGCGATAGATGATATTCAGGTTTTTGCGGATACGGGCAGTGCTACTAACGAACTGATTTCGGAAACGAGTCAAGCGTTGTATATTGACGTTTTCTTCGGTGATATTTTACATGATTTTACTGCCGACCCTGGGGACACAGGCGCTCGACCTGAATTTGAATTCCTGATCGGTAATCAAGCAAGATTGGCGTCGTTTGAATCCATCAGCGGTAATCTCATGACGTTCACGTACGCCCCACAACCGAATGATTACGGCATGGGATTCACAATTAAGACTCCAGCCTCCGCTTCTGCTCGCAACATCATTAGATTGAATGGAGCGAGAATTACGAGTTTTGACGGAACGAAAGAATTAACACAGGCTAACCAGTACGATTTGCCTTTCGCTAATTCGATTAATACAGATGCTGACAACCAGACTGTTGCAATCAATCTTTTCAAGATCGAGAATTCCAATGCAGCCGGAATTTCGATTATCCGTGGAGATTATACCATCATTACGGTCAATAGACCGAGTATTGCAGCGGCCAATCTCACCGATATCAAATTGTTGGGCGTAAGTACAAGCAATGCAGTTGCAACGGTCGGGCCGTCACCCGGCACGATGTTTGGCGGATCCGCCTCCCACAACTTTAGAATAGACGGCATCACCCCCGGAACCGCTACGATCAGGATTTCTTCGCAAGATTATCCGACTCAGTTTATTGAAATCCCCGTCACGGTCATGCCTTCTGCCGCAGAAAGATCGATTACGCTCACCAGTATAGCTACTGGCGAGTCTTGGTTAGATGTGGATGAAAATGGGGGGAGCCCTACTCACAAAGTAAGGGTCAGGCTTGGCAAGGTGCCCACCTCAGATGTAACCCTCGCCGTCAACAGAGGCGGACTCAATTCAGGCTGGTTGGTTTTTGCTCCTACGGTGACGATCGTGGCCAATTCGGACACGGCAATTTTCTCCATTGGGGCGCCAGACGGCCCCGTGAGCGCCGTCCTAACGTTTTCTGATCCATTGGGAAACTTTGATCCTAAAACTTTTTCGGTTGAAGTCAATAACATAGCGCCTGCGATTTATTCTCCCTACTCTTCAACCAACATGACGACGGCTGTGGCCGCGACGGCGGTCATAGGTGAGACGGTGACGTTGACCGCGGGGGCTTTCGACCCAGCGCTC
Source organism: uncultured Lentisphaerales bacterium (assembly GCA_964553035.1). Taxonomy (GTDB): domain Bacteria; phylum Verrucomicrobiota; class Kiritimatiellia; order RFP12; family UBA3636; genus JBBQIY01. Next base: position 7,677 of record CAZKJH010000085.1, read on the forward strand.
GAGTATGATGATCCTATTACCTACATGTGGGTTATCATGCCCCAGTCGCGGCCCTGGATAACTAACTTCAATCAGACAGTCTCATTCGTTATGGACGTGCCTACCACGGTTACCTTGGATGCTACCGATAAGGACGGGGGTAGAGCGACTCGTCTTACCATCAACTACACCGTGGAATCGGGTGTACTTCTGACGTTGAGGGTGGGGGATGAGCCGACACTTCAGGGGGTTGGGACGGGGCGATTCCTTTATCTCGATCCTTCGAATCGCGTGTGGACCGCCGCGAACCCATCCATTCGATTCAATGCAGGTTTCTCGACAAACGGTGTTCTCGTCCGGGCGATTCCCGACATCGATTCGTACTTGTTCACGTGGCTCGCTGAAAGTGGAATTTTAACGCCGCTATCGGCCTTTAATATGCCGACTCGCGTCTCTGATGTCACGATTAAACTTAAAGAAGCGACTGTAGTCGAACACCTCTTTAGCAGAGCGTTCTACGCTGGGATCGACAGCTTCGGCGATATCGATGCAGATGGACTTAGCGATATTTGGGAGGCGGGCTGGTTCGGTAGCGACACTTCGGAAAATCTCGGATCGACTCCAAACACAGATCCCAGAGGCGTGAACGGAGCCGAGGGCAACGTAGATGGAGACTACCTGCCTCTTGCTGGGCTTCAGTCCATACCGAATGTCCAGACCAACGGGTTGGTCATGGTTTATCAGTATCCGATCACGGACCATGGTGGAGCTGCATGGGACTGGACTGGCTATTTACCGAACGTAAACAATCCGTTCTCCAACATTATCGAATACCGAGGACTTTTAGAAGACCGCGATCTGGGAGACGGTTGGGTGCGCTATGCGATGGCGATGCCGACCGTGGGAAGCCCGCTTCGTGGCAATGACTCGGCAACGGATCCCAACATTCTCGACACCGATGAAGACCAGATGACCGATGGATGGGAATATTATTTCTGGACGACGATCATGTACGAGGTCAATGCTACGAATAACTGGCGCGCCTTCGACCCCTCTTTTAATTTTTATAACGCTACGAATTCTGCAGCGGCAGGTCTGCCGCTCCTTAGCCTTGGCCTCCCCGATCCAGTGATCACCGATGCGTTACCAAACGCATACGCCAATGGTGGTCTTGCGGATGCATTCGAAGGTACGATTACGAATACCCTCCCGATCCGTCCGGGAACGTTCACCGTCACGTTTAACGATGCTACGGTTTACATCGACGATGGTAGAGGCAGACTCTTCGCTACCAACGTTGTCGATACGCTCATCGACCCGGTCACGATTTCACCTGTTCCAACGGAGGTTCAAGTTTTATCGATTGACTACACGACAGGCGAATGGATTATCGTGCCACCTCCGGGCGCAACGGCTGGGGCCGATTTCGTGATTACGTACGAGATTCTCGATGGCCTTTACACAAAGCAGCAGCTTCTGGATGCTTTTGATCCCGCCAAACGGGGAGATCCTATGGCGGACACAGATCAGGACGGATTATACGACTGGGAAGAATTTGTCCTCGGTACCAATCCGATTCATTGGGATACGGACGGCGACTCCATGCCCGATGGATGGGAAGTCGAACGTGGTCTTGACCCGCTCAATGGTGATCGGATTCTGGGAAATGCGAATGGTGCGCTCGGCAATCTCGATGGCGATAAGATGGCGGGAACAGCCTCGGTTTTGGAGAAACATTCTTCTGTTTACGCTAACGATCTACAAAACATGACCTATTGGAATGGCGAAAGACCCTTTGGCTTTAATCCAAGCCTCGGCTGGATGGAAGGCAATGACGGGCAGCCGGACTTTACGAATTTAGAGGAATTCAGGGTTGCTGAATACTATGTTCTTGATCTTGAGGCGGTTGACGCCGTCGATAAAGATAATTGGTTGGAGTACACGACGGATCCTTGTGACAACGATACGAATGGTGACGGAATACCTGATGGATGGGCACTTTATGTTGGCGTCTCCGCAATTCTGCCCCTCCCGCCAAGAGTGGTTGATCGAGAGCTCACACCTATCGTAGGTGATGGGGACGATTACGACGATGACGGACTCTTGGTCTTAGCTGAATTCCAGTGCACAGGAGCTGCTGCATTCCGTGAAGCGGATGAAACAGTGACCGCCAATGGCGTGACGGCGATTCGCCGCGCATTTGGCAATTTGAATCCATTGTGGACGAATAAGACGCGACCGACTGATCCGTGGAATGCCGACACCGATGGCGATGGTCTTATTGATGGCCGCGAGTATCGTGATCCTACAACACCTCCATTAGACTATAACGCTGATGGTAATTCGCTCGTCAACCTAAACCCAACGAGTGTCGATACGGATCGAGACTGGCTTCCAGATGCCTGGGAGTATTACATGGGGCTACAGACGACCAACAATCCATCGGGTGATTATTATTCACCAACGGGAACGTATGGCGATCCAGATGGCGACGGCCTCTCGAACTTCCAAGAGTATCTGACAGGTGTCAACTATGGCTGGCGGTTTGACAAGCGGTATAGTCCTCAGGATGAGAGCCTGTGGCTGCCGCGTGGTGCCGATCCCTACGCTATCGCTTTCCGTCCGTATGATGCAGGCGACTTCTTGCGACCTTTCCCGAATCCGGCATCGTTGAATTCTGGATTGGAAGCGGTCGAGAGCGCTGAAGGAACCTTGGGTATTTCTCCTCCCGCACCTGCCGATCCAGTTTATGGCTACACGTATCTCGAGCTTCTCCAGCGAACGATGGTCGTCATGCAAGACGGAGGATTCTTCGGGTTGCCTGAAACAATTATCCAGAGCGTGATGGCGTTTGAAGCTAATATTCGCAATGCGAACTTCAGCTATGGCCTTCAGCCCTTGACATGGGATCCGGCAGTACTTGCGATCGGTTCCCCAGTCAATATGGATTACTTTTTCATAGCTGAACAAGTTAGTAGCTTGTTCGCAACGGCCAATCCTCGCAGCATTGATTCGGACTTTGATGGCATGGACGATTATTGGGAAGTGTTCCATGGAATGAATCCGATTTATGGAGGTGATCGCGTAGCAGTAGAATCTCAAAATGACCTGATGCTGGGCATCGTCGAGCTGAATTCTTGTCAGTCCCTTAGCCTGAATGGGTTTGGGCCGCTGTCAAGAGCGGGTAAGGAAGACTATCGTCTGTTTCAAGTATTAGCGAAATGGCGCCCCTTTGATCTCGATGAACCCCGGGCAGATATTCTTCAACCACAGTATTATAACATGTATTGGAATACAGCCATTCCTTACGATCTTGTGAACAACCCGGCACTTTCAGGCTGTCCGTTTGGCGATATTGATAAAGACGGACTGAGTAGCCAGGAGGAATCGTTTAACCTCTATGCTGCTGATATCTTCTCCCATACCGACCCTTCTCCGTATTGGCTTACCGATGTATCCTACGACTCGTCCTATTTTTATGGAATTAATGGAGCCGGCTCGCACGTTAATAATTACTACGCGTCGGGTTCGATGAGGTTTAACTGGTGGTGGAACTACGCCTACGATGCCGCATTGGACGCGGCACCGACGTATCTCTTCGACTTCGAAGTGAATGAAGGCTACGATACGGATAACGACAACATCTCCGATCGTGAAGAATTGACGTCCACAGACAGTCTGGGTGCTACGGATCCGCTTGATTTCGATAGTCCTCGTTCCCGCAAGGCGATGTACCTGAACGGAAATGCCGCCTGTCGTACCCGTAATCCGTTCTTCCACGACAAGTGGGCGCTAACCTCCTATTCAGTGGAACTGTGGTTCCGCGCAGAAGAACCGGTAGGCAGCGGGTATCAGACCCTGATCGAACGTCCTGTCGTTGTCCCCGTTGATTCGCCGTCCACCGCATGGGCCATACGCCGCACCTTCCGTCTTTCCCTCACTCCTGACGGAAGATTCCGCGCTGAGATGGACAATGATGCGTTGAACACATTCTCTGCAGAGACGGCGGTCGCGAATGGCCGAATCTCACCGAATGTCTGGTATCATGTTGCTGTGACGATGGATTCGCAAAAGAATCGCTTCATCATCTACCTGAACGGTTCCATGATGGCCTCCCTTGCTTGCGATATCAAGCCTAGCACAGGCTACTTTGTTGGGTCACAGGTCGCCGATTATGATCCACCAGCGGGCTCAAATACTGATCTTGTCTTGCTGGACACTTACCGATTCAGCGCAGCTCCGATCGTCGTGGGTGCCTCCGACTCCCATCCGTCATACGTGATTGCTGGCTCTGCTAATCCAGAGTTTACTGATTTCTTTAAAGGTTGGGTTGACGAAATCCGTGTGTGGGATCGCGTTCGTAGCCAAGGCGAAATCCAAAACGATATGTACAAGCGCTACGGCAAGGAAGAGGTCGCACGCATCAATGACGCGCGTTTTGCATGGGATCAGAACAATGGGTTCGCGGCCACCGCCTTGAGCGATTTCCCACAGAAGATCCTTTACCACTTCTCGTTCGACAACTTGCCGGATGTCATTCCTTCCCCTAGTCGTGATCCGAATGCGGACATACCCGGATCGGAAACTGACGAACTTCCGGCAGGCTATGCTGTGATTGGCTCGCTGGCACGTCCTGCCGTTACCGACTATCCAGGCGTTCCATGGTGGTTCGCCTCGCCGGTAAGATCCACGGTCTACAATGCCGATTACACGTATGTGCCCTTCATCGAAAATACCGCCGCGCATTTGCGGCAGTATCCTCCGTTTGACATCAAAGGCGTCCTTCCCATATTTGATGCCAATTTTAATGTGTTAGGGTATCGCTGGCGCAACTCTGCGGACTGGATTGCAATCTACGACAGGCGGTTTGAGGCTTATAATCCTGTCAATACAAATGCTTCGTTCGATATAGCCCCAAGGCTGATTCCGAATACAGCGAATCCGTATGGATTTAAATACATGACGGGGTTATCACTCGGGTATGAGCTTAATCCGACAGGTTTTGATGGCGAAGTGGGTATGTTTTCGCAGTATGAAGACGTACCGATCTACACCGACATGCTTCCGCTCCTCGATGCGGTGGCCGACATCGATGTGGCGATGTGGGATGGTTTAGGGGCCGGATGGAATTACGCTGCTCTGGATACTGACGGCGATGGCTTGCCAGATTGGTGGGAGACGGCCAATGGGCTTGACCCGTATGATAGCGAAGGTGATAACGGCGCTTACGGCGATCCTGATGCCGACGGCCTCGACAACTGGGGCGAGTATCTCGCTGGAACGAACCCGTTTGCGTATGACACGAACGGCGACGGCTATTCCGACTCCGATTCGCGCCCCGACGGCCAGAGCCTGACCTACGGCGAGATGTACGACGATCAGGATGGCATGCCGAGCGCTTGGGAGGTTCAATATGGGCTTAACCCCAACCGTTATGATGCCGATCATGATATGGATAACGACGGCTGGACCAATTACGAGGAGTATATGGCTGGCACAAATCCTGCCGATAGAACAAGCTTCCCAAGGCCGGATTGGAACGTCAAATTCATTTACGATGGTGTACTAGACGATTTCTACAACTCAGCACTTGTTGCGTATTCTTACAGTGAATACTCCTATGGAGAGAGAATGGGTACTGATCCTAGCGAATATACTTGGGGCGGAAAAATGGGAGGAGATCCAGACGGCATCTGGATGGCAGCAGATCAGCTAGGAGATGAGGACATTACCTTCGATACGGATGGAAGAGCCCAGTTGGCGCACTCCGTCATAACGCCTAGGTCAGTGTTCGTAAGCGGACCGCTCGTTGACCATGCTACGTATGTCAACCATATTATCCGAGGATACTGCGACGACCCTATCGATGCCTATACGGGGCAAATTCTTTGTATATTGGGCGGTCTTCCCGTGACCATTGCTTATAACGAAGGGGTCTTATCAGGGGGGCCTCCGGGAGGCACGGTTCACATAACGTACCGATGGTCTTTTGCTGGCGATTTACATATCCGTTCTGGGTGGAACAGGTTCTTCGGTTTCATTGATCAGAATGGTGATACATTGTATGACGAGGGCGAGCCGTGTGGCCTCTCTGTCGCGAGACCGACACTCGTTTCGTGGGATCCGCCTGAAACCGCCAAGTCGTCGACTAATGAGAACTTTGTGTATTATCACCCAGAGTACACCTATCCGGCAAATACGATAATTGCCCTAACGGACTTCCTTGTCGGTTACCCCCGTATAGGGTGGGAGCAGACGCAGTCGGAAATACCGTATAACTGCTGTGACTACTACACGGTCACGTTTTCGGCTAATGGGAATCCTATTGCCACTTTTAATGTCGATAAACCGCGAACCTTCTTCCACGAAGGGGACATGCTTGCGGCGGGCGTCAACGGACTGGACTTCGGAGCTGCAACGAAAGTTACCTTCGATTACACGGTGTCTCATTGTGAAGAGGTTCTGAAGAGCGGAATTTTCTGCTATGACCTCGGCACGGTTGCGACGAGAAGAAAGATGAAGGCGCGCTATCCCGTGCAGTTGCAGAAGGTCTTTGGGACGGTGGTCAACTTCGAATGGGAGATGGACTACCGCACTGAAGGTGCTCGGATCTCGATTATAGGGATGGACGATGGCAAGACTTACTACGACGAACTCGTTCCTCTTCCGACGCGACATGGTAAAATTACAGATGAAATATACTTCTACCATGCCGCCCCACAGCTTATGGACGGGAAGAAGTTTTTCGAGCTACCACCAGGAAGGTATGAGTACATCATTAAGGAGTATATCCGGACGACTTCTGGAGAGTTGACCAAGCAGGCTATAACGGAAAGATTCCAACTTGTCGATGAATCTGAGGAAAGTCGTGAGTTGTATTCCATTAGCGGAAATGTTTCCTACTTTGGGAAAGCTGAAATGAGTGCTTTCACTCAGGAGCTTCATACCTTTGATGGTATTGAATCCGGTTATGTCGGGATGGTTCCTGGCCCCAGCGTTCTTAATCCAGGAACGATTAGCTTCCAAGTTATAGATGGATCTGGAAATATAATCGAAAGCCTTAACGACTCCAATGGCGATGGTGCACTTCTTTCAGAATCAGGTTCCGCCCTTGGAGGAGGTATAGACTACGATACTCGAAATTATAATGTCGAGTTTTCCCCCGGTTCAATTCCGTCTGGATATAAACTAGTCATTTCCTTTAAGTCTTTCCTGAAGCCGATAGTTGTCGAAGCTTATAGTCTTCCGGCTATCGCTACAACATGCTTCGCGTTTCCCGGACAACCTGTAGCCAGAACTGTACAATTTGCCAAGGGTGCATACACGATCAATGGACTTGCTGCGGGCAAATACGCTGTGCGCGCCTACTTAGACTCTGACAATGATAGGTTCCTCGATAGCTGGGAGTCTTGGGGTATTGCTGTCAATGGACCCGTTCAGGGGCCTGTGGTCTACACGACTTACCCGGCGATCTCCGTGCCGACTAGTCAAAAGGGCAAGGATATTGTCATTCGCGACCGCGATACTGACAACGACCTACTGGCAGACGCATGGGAGTACCAAAACTTCGGAAGCTTAGCGGCTCAGAGCGGCTACGATCAAGCAGAGCCGGATCTTTATGTCTGGCAAGAATATGCCGATGGTGCTCTCGACTCCGATCCGAACCGGGTCGATACTGACGACGATGGTCTCTCTGATGCAGTCGAACTGCGCCTCACGGGCACGGATACACATGAGGTGGACTCCGATAAGGACGGGATTAGCGACCTTGAGGAATTCCTCTCAGGAAGCAATCCTGTTGATCCTACGTCGGCGGTTCCCTATAAGACGCTCGGAGTCGAGTTTGATGCCGGCGGCAAGCCGTTCGTCCTCTGCCCGTATCCTGCTCTCGTCCGCGGCATCAAAATCAGCTACATCCTGAAGCACAAGGAGAATTTGTCTGATACGCAATGGACAGCCGTTTACGAGCCGGAGTCCGTCTCGGCTCCGAATGTGACCCTCGGTACACTGAAGGCAGGAGTCATGATGATGAAGCCGGATGCTGATTTGATTGAAGATTGGAGCAAGGGTTTCTTCAGAGTCGATGTCCAAGTCGACTCTGGGGAATGGACAATCTACTAGCCCTTAGATCCCTGCGCGTGATGCGTCATGAAAGACGCATCACGTCAAGAGGATTTTCTGGATCAAAAAATCAAAATTGCAGTTGATTTACATAGGCTCAAGCATTATACTGAACAACATTTAGACGACAAAACCAACAACGATGGAGAACTTCCCAATGCGTGGATCATCTTATAGCTTTATTCTAGTTGCGGCTCTTTGCGGAGGGCTTTTCGCAGGGTGTGAGTGGACCAGTTCCGATGGCGAGTCATCGTGGAGCGGTAGCTACGACCAAATGAACTTTTCTGGAACCTATCGTACGGCAGCAGTGACTACGGAGGCTGAAGCGCAGACGATTAGCACTTCGGAAACCGTTGGAAAATATGACCCTTCGAAGAAGACGTACTCGGGTAAGCTTCGTTCCCCCGTGGTCGTGGGGTCTGTTGCCATTACTGCTGGCAGCTTCACCTACGTTGACAATGGCGCTGGTGTCTTAGCCGGCAATGTTGGCACTGCAGGCAACGGTAGCATTAACTATTCATCCGGAGCTTGGACGTTTACGGCACTTTCGGTTCCCACGTCTTCCGGAAACATTGTCGCTGTTTATTCGTATACCGCTGCAGCCTCAGGCACAGCGGAGATTAGTTCTATCACCGTTTCACAAGCGGGGCAGAATCTTTCGATGATGCTCTCCAATGGGGTTATCATGACAGGACGATTCACAACGGTTAACGAGGTTTCCGTCGGTGGTGTCACTGGGTATAATGCTCAGTTTGAGGTTTCAAGTAGTGGCAACAGGTTTGTCGGAACCTTGAATAGCACATCTGGAAATCGCGTTATCAACGGATCCTGGGTTTCCGGGTCTTCATCTCACGATCTCACCGGCACAGCAAACTAGTACTCTGTACAGCGCGTATTGGTAAGACAAGATTACAAGATTTACAAG
>CAZKJH010000086.1:0-16059 GCA_964553035.1 uncultured Lentisphaerales bacterium
GGCCATCGGATTCCGGCAACGCCGGAAAGCGAGGTGCCGTGTCAGGATCGATGCCCGGCGATACGGGCAAAGCACGGCGCGATTATCACACGGTTTTTCGAGCGACCGATGGGTGCGCACATTGGCGGCTATCGCCGCCTTCGTCGACGCCCCGTGGCTGTCGTGTGTTGTACACCCATCACCCGCCGCCGCATGAACCTGCCATGCCCCTGTCGCTAACCGATTACACGAATTTGAAAGAATCAACTGGACAATCTAAAAGCGATACGCTAATCTCAAACAGATTAGTTTTTTATTGTCTTACCCAATCGGAAACTTCGCAAACAATGAATCTTGAACCCTGTATCACGCCATATCCTAGGGAAACACTTTAACTGCGGCTAATCCGCTTCACCAACACTCACTTATCGACTCTAAAAGGACTCCCACATGCAACAAGACATGATCGTCATTCTCGACCTTGGCAGCACCGAAACCACGACACTCGCTCGCCAGATCCGCGCCCTTGGTGTTTACAGCGAAATCCACTCGCACGACATTACTGCCGAAGAGCTAAAGAAATTGCCTAACGTCAAAGGCATCATCTTTTTCGGTGGCGTTAACCATGTTGTTGATGGCGTGGCGATCGATGTGAGCCCTGCGATCAGTGGCGCACGGATTCCCAAAATGGCCATCGCGCACCCTGCCGCCAAATGTAAACTGCGCATTGACACCTGGCCCAAAAGTCAAGCCGCTGTCAATAAAATCCTCAAGCCGTTCCTGTTCGAGACCTGCAAGGCCGTGAAGAATTGGAACATGAAGAATTTCGCAGCGGATCAGATTGACCGCATCCGCAAGCAAGTTGGCGACCGCAAAGTTCTGTTGGCCCTCTCTGGTGGCGTTGATAGTTCCGTCGTTGCCGCCCTCCTCATCAAAGCAATCGGGCCGCAACTCGAATGCGTACACGTCAACCACGGCCTCATGCGCAAAGGCGAATCAGAAGATGTTGTGCGCGTCTTCCGCGATCAATTAGGTGCCAACCTCACGTATGTTCAAGCAGAAGAGCGTTTTCTAGAAAAACTGAAAGGTGTCGCCGAGCCAGAAGCAAAACGCAAAATCATCGGTGCCGAATTCATCCGAGTATTCGAAGAACAAGCCCGCACACACCAAGGCATCGACTTCCTCGCCCAGGGAACGATCTACCCTGACATTGTTGAGAGCGGAACGAAAACCGCCAAGTCCATCAAAAGCCACCATAATGTCGGCGGCCTACCCGCCGATCTAAAATTCGCACTTGTTGAGCCGATTCGGCAACTGTTCAAGGACGAAGTTCGCGCCTGCGGCCTCGAACTCGGACTTCCTGTAGAAATGGTTTATCGTCAACCGTTCCCTGGCCCGGGACTCGGTGTTCGTTGCCTCGGCGCCATCACCAAAGACCGCCTTGAAGCTGTTCGCGAATCGGATGCGATTTTAGGGGAAGAATTTAAGAAAGCCGGGCTCGATAAAAAAGTCTGGCAGTATTTCACAGTCGTGCCCGATTGCAAGTCTACAGGCGTTCGTAACAACGCACGCTCCTACGAATTTCCGGTTATTATTCGCGCCGTCAACACCATCGATGCCATGCACGCCACCATCGAACAGATCGACTGGCCGATCCTCCTGAAGATCACAGACCGGATTCTCAAAGAGGTCGGGTCCATTAATCGCGTCTGCTACGACCTGAGTCCCAAGCCCATTGCAACGATTGAATGGGAATAGAAGTATCAGCGCCTTTGCTCTACCGTAAGCCAAAGCCGTAATACATTCTCAGCAGCAGCACGAAGATTGTCTTTCGCATTATGGCGAGCGACTTCGAAGGTTTGACATGTCCGGTTGATGGAGAACATTGCGGCGACACCCAAATCGTACAACACCTCGGCTCCAGCGTCGATTCCACCAGCCACGACAACAACCGGTACGTTCTGCCGCTTCGCTCGCAGCGCGATGCCCGAGATCACCTTACCCATCGCACTCTGGGCGTCCACTCTTCCCTCTCCCGTTATCACCAAGTCTGCATCGGTCAGCATGGCATCAAAGCCAACCGTATCCAGAATCGTATCAATCCCAGACTTCAGCTTGCCGCCTAGAAATGCAATCACACCCGCGCCCATGGCACCGGCGGCACCGGTACCGGGCACATCGGCAATGCTTCCGCCCATTTTGTTTGCTATCACTTTGTCAACCGACTTCAGTCCACTGTCCAGCTCAATCACGTCCGTCTTCGAGGCCCCTTTTTGTGGCGCAAACACGTAGGCCGCCCCCTTGGGACCATGCATCGGTGAATCGATGTCGCACATGGCGGTGATCTCAACGCCGTGTAGAAAAAACGACGCTGCGGTGGCATCATAATCGGCAATCGCCGAAAGTGTGCCTCCCACCGGCACAAAAGGGTGCTCATTTTCGTCTTTGAATACGACCCCCAATGCGTCCGCCATGCCAGTCCCAGCGTCGTTTGTGCAACTTCCGCCAAGCCCAAGGATTATTCGACGGCAGCCTGAGCGAACGGCATGCGCGATCATCTCTCCCACCCCGTATGTCGTCGTCTCAAGCGGATTCTGGCGTCCTTCAACGAGTGGAAGCCCGGCACATTGCGCCATCTCCATGACGGCGATATCGGCTTGACGAATGTACTGAACGTCGAGTGGCTCGCCATAGGGTCCGCTTACGCGCACATCGACCCGACGACTCTCCGGCATAGCTTGTTGAAAACAAGCAACGGTGCCCTCGCCGCCGTCAGCTATTGGCACCCCAACGACAGTACACCTCGGCGCAAGCGAGGCAATAACTTCGCTAATCACGTGGCACGCTTCCGCAGACGAAAGTGTGCCTTTGAACGAATCCGGTATTACGATACATTTTTTCATCCTCTTCCCTCCCTGCCATAGCCAAATATCACCAGGAAGAGAAGAGTAATAGAAAACCTCAGAATCCGCAAGTCTTAGAGAATTCCGGATTCAGATGGAGCCCGGAAGAAATGGGAATTCAGCACTATGTGCCCTGTGGCAGTGTCTGGTCTACGCTCGACAACAGCACAAACTGATCCTTCGTTACACGCCACTCACCACTCACCAATCACAACTTCTGTAAATTTTTATTGCTCTGAGCTGATTCTTAAGCTATGCTTATGAGACATCCAGCAAATGAGTCTACATTCAAGGAGAAACAGTATGAAAGTTACATTCAAAGGCAATCCATTCGATCTTCAAGGGACAGAAATTCGTGTCGGACAAAAGGCACCAGACTTCACCGCAGCGAACAAGGATCTCTCGCCCTTCAAGCTAAGCGGAGTCAAGGGCCGGAAGCTGATCGTTGCGGTTCCGTCAATCGATACACCCGTCTGCGATGCTGAAGTGCGTCGGTTCAACACCGAGGCAACGGCCCTCGCGAACACCACCGTCATCACCATCTCGATGGATCTTCCCTTTGCACAGGCTCGCTGGTGCGGTGCTGCTGGTGTTGACAAGCTGGTCACCGTCAGTGACTACAAAGACCACGATTTTGCGAAGAAATACGGCACTTTTCTACCCGCACTCGGTTTGCTGACGCGTGCCGTTTTTTTACTCGCCGAGGATAACACCGTCCTTTACGTGGAATATGTTCCCGAGGTCACCAACCACCCGAACTACGACACCGTCCTCGCCGCCGCTAAAAAGGCATAGTAGCATCACTAGCCCTTCCCTGCGTAGCCATTGTTTCTCTTAGCGGAGGTGCTATCTTTAGCGCCTCTCGCTGCTTTTAGTAGCGGATATGGTGGGTTTACCTGTCATCCGGCTGGCCCGCTGAGACAGCCATTTTCTTTTTACGGCTTCTTCCAGACCGTAACGCGAACTTGCTTCTGGCGGCCCCACCGCAGTGCTTCACGCTCCGTAGAAAACCACACATCAAGTCGATTCGGCCCCTTGATCGCACCGCCTCTATCCTCAACTCTTCCGTAGCCGTAGCCGGGGATATAAAGAACCGTGCCAAAGGGATAATACCGTGTATCCGCCGCCACAGTTCCATGCTTGGCCCGTCTTCCGCTGGCGGTGATGCCAACCTTCTTGCGCTTACCCTTGTTCGGTCCGCTCGCATGGACTGGGCGACCTAGCCAGTCGCGCCTCCACTCACAGGAAATCGGTCCGCTGTCGTAACCGGTCACTTCCATCGAAACGGTGATCGGTCTCGCTCCATTTGGAGGCCGTATTGAAACTGTCTGGCATCCCTCCATCATCATGCAAATCGGCACCATCGCAATGAGGCTCGCGACAGCCAATAGCCTCTCAAGATAACCTGTTGCGGTACGAGGTCTGAGATTACGTTTTGAAGCACGCCTCATTTTAGATGCCCTCCGCAGGTATGTTTTCAGGCAAATCTATAATCTTGGTCGTGAGGCGAGTCTTGAGTGCTTCTTCCAGATCCTTTGCAACAAGCTTGGAGGTCTTCAAGCCGCTAACACCGAGCAATTGGGGCATCACGCCCACTTCTAAAAGCAGGCCGATCAAATGGCCAACGCTCATCGAATCGAGGTTACGGCACACGGCATAGCTATTCGAATCTGCGGCCGTCTCCACGATCACGCCACATTTCACAAGATCGTGAGAAACCTCCCGAACCAGCCTTGCGGAGATCTTGTATTTTTTTGTGAATGTTTGTAGATTGAGCAAACCATCGCCTTGGGCAATGTTGCGAGCAGCCTCACGCATCAAGGCAACCGCCAGTAGAATCTTCCCCTTCTGATTCGCCCCGCGCCAGCCCAGTTCCATTCGGTAGCTATCCACGTTTTGCACGGCGTAGGACACCTCACCGCCGAATAACAGAATCTGCCAACTGACATAAACCCAAGATAAGATGATTGGTACCGTTGCAAAGCCTCCAAAGAAGGTGCTGTATTTGGCAACGCCGATCTGCAGGAAGAGACAGATTTTGAGCCAGGCAGCAAAACCGATCGCAGCAACCAAGCCACCAATGAGACCCGACGTTAGCTTGACCTGAGTGTTCGGCGTAAACCGAAGCATAAACGTGAAGGCCAACGTCAGCAAGAAAATCACCCAGACAACTCGGATGACGGGAATTCCAGCCATCGCCGAAAGAAAAAAAGCATCATCGGCTTCACTCATCTTCGTCTCGATAAAGCCCATGACAGGAAGTGAAGATGCGGCAACACAGAGAAGTGGGCAAATGATCAGGACACTCAAATAGTCAGTAAATTTCCGGGCAAGCGTTCGATCCTCAATCACACCCCAGACCCGATTGAACGCCGCCTCAACGTCACCTAGAACGCTGATCACCGCCCAGATCAAGAAAATCAAGCCAATGCCTCCCAGCGCACCAAAATTCAAATTTTCCACTCTGTCAAAACCAATGTCGATTAAGGACTCGATTTTTGAGAGCGTAAGACCGCCGCCCGGTTTCGCATCCTCCGCAGAGTCAGCCGCAGGCGAAGCGTCTGGCGACTCCCCCTCCGCTGGGTCGCACTCAAATCCAGTGGCCTCTTGGGCTACGCCATTAAGCGAGACCGTAAGGGTCGTGATGCCGTTCGTTCCATTTTGCTTCTCAGCCAATGGCATTTCGACAACGAGCGACCGAACAAAACTCTTCGTCTTTTCGCGCATCGACTCATCATAGCTAACGGCACGAACCACCGAAACCGCCAGCGCAAGAATCGGCACGAAAGAAAGGAGCGTCATGAAGGTCAAGGATGAGGCATGAAGGCCGCATTCGTCTTCTTTGAAACCCCGTATGATCAAAAAGAAAATTCGACCGGTGCGCACCACGCGCCTCTTGAGGGCGGGAAGCGATGTGAGCTCGATATCCCAGATGTCCGTCGCGAGCAATTTGACTGTGGCCAGCTTAACCGTAGACACTCGCTGTGCGATTTTGTTTAGGAATTCTCCAAGACGCTGACTCAGCGATGATTTTCCTGCCTGATTGTTGTTTTTAGACTTCATTTCAGTGCGTTTTCTTCGTTCTATTAAAGCAATCGACGATCCGAAGAGCCCAACCAGCTCAGCGCCAACGTCGATGCGCCCAGAGATACTGTTCTGGGTACAAGCGGATAAACGCCTCAAGCCGACGATTGATATCGTTGGTTATCCGAAGAATATCGGCATCCCGGTCTGAGGTCGGCTCATACACAAGAGGTTCGGAGGCGAGAATTTTGAACTTCATGAGGCCCGTTCTAACGCAGCACCCACAGATGATTGGTGCGCGCGTGGCTAGATGCAGTCGAGCGGGCGATGTAACGGTTTTAGCCGGATGGCCGAAGAACCCGGCCATGATGCCATGACTCGAGGCGTGTTGGTCAACGACCAAGCCAAGCATGGCTCCCGACTTCAGCGGACGAATCAAACTCAATCGATCCGTAGAGTGCTTAGAAACAACCTCTATGTTACGTCGCGGATTGCGGCGAAGCATGAAGGCTTGGGCGTAGCGGTTGTTCAGGTTCCGTGCAACCGCAACCAGCCGCTTGTTCAGGGACATCACGTGAGCACCCACCTCCCAATTGCCCAAGTGGGCGATGGTGAAGACCCCACCCTTTTCAGGATCATCAAGGAAGGCGCGTGTCTCGTCAGGAACGCAGATATCAACATGCTCGGTCATGGTCTCCGGTGTGATCAGCCTGCTTGCCGCAAGCGACTCCACTGCAAGCATTCCAAAGCTTAGAAACGAGGCCGTCGCAATTCGCTTAGCCTCCTCCAAGTCAACAGTAATGCCGGAGCGCAAGACGTTTTCGATAGCAATGCGACGGCGTTTTCGAAGGACGGCCCACGACAACCGCCCTAGCCACCGCCCACATGACAAGGCAACTGAAATTGGAAGCGCATCCGCCAAGCCCACTGCGATTCGC
Source organism: uncultured Lentisphaerales bacterium (assembly GCA_964553035.1). GTDB lineage: Bacteria > Verrucomicrobiota > Kiritimatiellia > RFP12 > UBA3636 > JBBQIY01. Next base: position 6,845 of record CAZKJH010000086.1, read on the forward strand.
AGGGGGATATATTCGAGAAAATCTAGTGCTTTCGATCTAGCCATTCAAGCTCCGGAAATCGGGTCCACTACGGTTTTACAAAGTGAACCGATTCCTCGTCTCGCCAGACAGAGGTATTGACCTGTTTCTTTTCAGATTTAACACCACTGATTTTTCCCTTCGTAACCTGTGTGCCATCAGGCCAGATGACGTAGGTACTGACGCGACCATAGTACACATCCATTTCACATGGTGTCACGGTGGGGCCCGTCATCCAGCGGAACGCAGCTCTCCCCTCGCCGCGCAACCGCACCATGGCGCCAGAGGGTTCGGAGGTAATCTTGATACGGGTTGCACAACCACTCATCATCACGCAGGTAGCTAACACAACTACAAAAAAACAAGTTCTTTTCATCTTTTTCCTATTTTTGTGGACTGGCATAAGTGTCGCCATTCTCCAACAGTGGCGTCTGAATAAAACGTTCCGTTTGCCAGCTTCTATTTTCAAATTTTAACCTTAGCCACAACCGCATCCTGCTCCGTGCCGATGCCCAGAAGGGCGGCAACCCAAAGCAGAACCCGGACATGACGAACATGCTGCAGAAACGACACTCGAACTCGATGTCGAGAATGCCGAGAACTGCTTGCCTACCGCAGAAGAGCCACAAGCCGGACAGGCCGGTACGACTTCTGAGAGCGTTCGCGCTAAGTGCTCGAACGTTTTTTTACACGATTGACATGAATATTCGTAAATTGGCATTTATTCTTTTCCCCACACGGATAACCGCATGACAACGAGCGATGATACAGCAGACCACGCTTGCGTGCGCAACCTGCCGTCCAAGCCGATTATTCGTCGGCAATACCGAACCGGTTGGCGATCAGTTCCGCGATTTCGGCCATCACAAGATTAGCATCATCCCCATCAGCCGTAATCTTAAGAACCGTCCCCACAGGAGCCTCAAGCGTCATGAGACCCAAAACACTCTTTCCCGAAACAGAATTACCCGCGTTTTCCACCGTCACTTCGGACATGTATTTCTGGCATACCTTGGCCAACGCACCGGCAGGACGCACATGCATCCCGTATTTGTTAATCAGCACTATTTCTTTAGTAATCGTCACCCTGTCCTCCCTACGGTCTTACGTCCTGACGGCGCTGCGCATTCTTGCGCAACTGCGCCTCGGCCTTGTCGAAGGCCGCGTTAATTGCTGCCATCATATCGGCGTCTTTATCGGTGCTTTCGACAGTACACTTCTGCCCACCCTGTATAGCAAGCGTTGCCATGTAGAACGGTCCATCCTTGTCGAGAACAACCCTCACGAACTCAATCGCTGGAAACTTTTCAGATAGTTTTTCCGACTTCTCATGAGCAAATTTTTGTAGCGTGTCGCTGATATCCAAATGACGCACGGTTATTTCTATAGCCATTTTATGCCTCCTTTTGTTTAGGGTTACATTCTGAACTCTTCACCCAGATAGCGCTTGCGCACCTCGGGGTCATTAATCAAAACTTCGCTAGACCCTTCCCGCAGGACGAGCCCCTCATAGAGCAGGTACGCTCGATCCACCACCGAGAGCGTCTCTCGCACATTGTGATCCGTAATAAGAATACCATAGCCACTCGCCTGTAAATCTCGAATAATTTGCTGAATGTCGGATACTGCCAGCGGATCGACACCAGCAAAGGGCTCGTCCAACATCAGAATAGCAGGGTTTTGGACAAGCGCACGCGCAATTTCCAATTTCCGCCGCTCTCCACCGCTAAGCGTGAAAGCCTTCTGCTTCGCCACTCTCGTGAGATTAAACTCGTCAAGCAACTCCGCAAGCCGCGTCTTGCGCTGAGCACGAGAGATCGAAAGCGTTTCGAGAATCGCAATAATATTCTGCTCTACTGTCAAACGTCGGAAGATGGAGGGCTCCTGGGCCAAGTAGCCAAGTCCCGACTGCGCACGCTTGTATACAGGGTATTTGGTAATATCTGTTCCTTCAAAAATAATCTCGCCAGACTCAGGACGCACCAAACCGACGATCATGTAGAATGTCGTCGTCTTACCCGCACCGTTAGGGCCAAGCAAACCAACAACCTCGCCGCGGTCGATGTGAATGCTCACTCCGCCCACCACCTTGCGGCCTTTATAGCTCTTCTCAAGGTTGCGAGATTCTAGCGTGTACTTGTGCGTGTTTTTCTGTTCGTCGCCCATATCAATCAATCATTTCCCCAGTTCTTTAAGCGTCGAGGGTTTCGCCTCAAGTCGGACGGCCGACTCGACCACTACCCGCTGTTCTTTCAGCCAAATCGACATTTTGTCGCCAGTGATCCTGTTCTCACCTTTCGTCACGAGAGGATTATCATTCTGGATCAGAACTTGCGAATTCTTGCTGGTGTACGTCGCCTTTCCGCAACGCGCCGTCATATCGCCGCTCTTGAGGAAAACGTTTCCAACCGCATCCACGCGCTTGACTTCATTCGTATTCTCAAAGAACACCAGCATCTTGTCAGCCTTCAGCGTAAATTCCGGGTCGGTCACGACCACATGTCCATCGAAAAGAGCAATGAATTCCTTGTAGTCGAACTCAAGCTTGTCCGAGGTAATCACCGTCGGCCCCGCATTCGGATCCCGTTTCTTACTGCCGAAAACCTCATTGGGTGTAGCTCCCGAAGCACGGATCACAAAGGCTATCAGCAATGCCATCACTAAAATTCTTGTCATTTTTTTCATTATAATCCTTCCACAGCACTTTTTCCGCCGCGATCCAAAACAAGCACGGCATTCGTTTCAATTCTCACAATGTTCAATTTCGCAACCCAGTAAAGATTCGTTCCGCTGAGCTTGACGCCATCCTTTTCCAGATAAACCCGACCATAACAGTTCGCCGTCATCTCCTTCTGGTTAAAATCGCCCCGCTCGGCTCCCGCAACACCGTTGGTCGTGCCATCCTCCGACATCATAAAAACGCGGATGTTACCTTCTCCCGATACGCCAACGTCAGTCATCCACGCCCGGTCTGCCAGGAGCATCGACTGCACTCGCCCGTTCTCATGCCGCTGAAGCGGAAGCCTCAGTCCCTCAATCTTTTGCGCCGTGGGTGTTATGCCCTGCGCCACAGCACTGGCTACAGCAAACACTGAAATCAGCCCAACGGTCACCGCGAACGGCCAAACCATACGGCGTTCCTTTACAGATTCGTTGTTTTTCTTTCTCCCTCGTTTCACCATCGCATTCTTTCCTTAAAAAAATCCCTTTGGCAGCGTAAACCTCCATTTTTTGATGGAGATCGCTGTTGAAAACCATTGTGCCATAATAATGGCTGAATATCAACGTTCAAACCTAAGGTATACATAACAGATAAAAACGGAGTATTTGAATAGTGCGAAGCAAGGCTCAGGGCACAGTCGTCCCGGCCAGCCGCATTCGGGACGCGAATCTCGCGTCGCCGCGTCGTTTCCCTGGCTGAGGAGCATCCTCGCCCAAGATTGTGGACAACTGCGGGTTGGCAGGCTCTGTAGGTGCGATCGGGGATCGCGGACGCTTCCGGCCTCAACGAGGCCAGCCACAGGGGAAAGTAGCGAGTGGATAGTTGCGAGTAGCGAGTGGCACCTGAAGCTGCGATCGATGATGGCGGACACGAAATACGGCGAGGACGCTGCGTTTCCCTCTTGCTTAAGATCTGTGTCAAAGTATCAAAAGAAGATATTGTAATCTCGACTTTAACTTTGTTCAAGATTATTGCGCACAGGCAAGATGCCTATGCTCCCAGTGCTTGGTGAACCGCAGCGGCGCAAATTAAGGCTTAAACGCAAAGATCGCTAAGGTTACGCAAAGCTCGCAAAAGAAGGACTATCGACCATGGACCATGGACTGTCAGGGATTACCTCAGCCAAACTACGCCCTACCCACTCTCTCCAACCACTGTATCTGTTTAATCTTGTCTGAACTCTTCGCGCCCTTTGCGAGTCCCTTGCGCTCTTGGCATTAAAATTCTTAGCCACGACAAACAAAAAAGCTTCTTGCCCTTCTGGTGAAAACGTTTAACCACGGAAGCAGAAAATGAGTCGTAGCGCAGGTCTTCGATCTCGAAGCCGCTCTTGAGATAGTTGAAAAAGCTTTCGATGAGCCAGCGTAATTCGTAGATGCGCACCACCTTGGCGATTTGCTCTTGTGTATCAATTCTGAGATAACCCAATTTAAAAGTTTGCCAAGGTATTGAGGGTTATGGTATTTTCCAACTCCGTCGATCAAAAATGAATGCCTGTTGATGGGTAAGCAGCAGGGAAACAATCGGAACTTGTGCTAGAGCATGAAACTAAACATCACGATCAGTTTAAGGAATATTATGCCGACCCGCTTAGGCATGCTATTGACAAGTTGAATGTATCGTATCACTATGAATATTGTTCGTTGGCTTTTGATTTATCCGATGCTCAGGCTTTTCTTGATCGAGCACAGGCAGATGCCATTTTTACTCACAACCAACGGTACGCTAGAGTAACCGATCTTTTTGAGTCTTGGAGTTCTTATAAGGCCGCTGCCAATGAATTGGATGTTAGTGATTATGCGTTGATCGACAGTGCTATGCCAACTAACCTTAGAATTCGTGATTAGGAGTTTATATGAAAAGATTTTTTTTAAGTTTTATCGGTTGTCTGTGTTTGTGTTGCGGTTCATCTATGGCAGAGGGAACCAGTCATAAAGGTGCTTGGGCTGATATTAATTACAGATCTATGCTTCTTTTTGATGAATTGTCAGGTAGGTTGCTGGACATCGTGGTTCCACAGGAATACCAGTCGCCATTTCAGTTGCGTGAGCAGGGGGTTTCTGGCCATGTCACAGGATTTCAAAACGATATTGATATAAAACGGTCTCCCGTTCCGATGAAACTCGAACTGGGGGTAACCAACGTGGTGAAAATGAAAATTTTGCCCCTTGAATTCGTAAGGCCTAAGGTTATCGCTGACTACAGCGTTTCGATGAGGGGAAACGAGTTCACTGGAGAAAGCTGTTTTTTATGGGATGCAGATGAATGGAAAAACGTTCCTGTCGAACTGAGTGCCCGGAAGGAAGTGATCATTTCTTCCCGTGGACATGGAGAGGCAAGTATACATTACGGCAAACCAATTCCTGCCGAGAACAAGATTGTGCTCGATAAGGCGTTATGGCAGAGTCTTGTTGTACGGCAGACGAAATGCAGCCCTGAATCATTTTATGCACCCAAATATGTAAATGAAGCGAATAAACAATACCGAAAGACAAAGCTGGATCTTGTCCGTTTAGATGATGATCGGTTGAAGACGGTCGGGGACGACACTGTCTTTGAGATGTTGCTTGACCGCAGTTCCGGATATCTGGCTGTGTACATCCGTTATCAGAACAAGGACGAGCCGAAGGATATCGACGTATCCGTAATCAGAAAAATGATCGACCCCGACGAACTGACTGCTGTCGTTTGGGATTATTGGGTTCGTCCAGGCACCGAGCCTGGGCGAAGGCTTAAGTCTGAAAAGGCGGCCGATCTTGCGAACAAGACCCAATCGAAAACTCAGGGAGATGGGGACGACACGAGCTTTACCATACGCGTCAACCAAGTTTTCGGCACGGTGCGTCCAATCTGGGAGCTGGAAATCTGGGCGGAATTGGGGCGGCGCATTCAGGAAAGTAAAAAACCGTATATCCTCGCTTTCAATGAGGAGGATATTAAAGAGCTGAAGCAACCAGAAATATCGCAGACGTATCTGGTGGTTTCACCCGAACTCTACAAGGCGATGGAGGTTCTGCGGGAGACATCGGATAAGACGACGCGATTGGAAGACGAGCGCGAGCCGCTGAAGGGAATGCTGTCGCAATGACGATGAAAATGTTGCGTACAGTCGACGGGAACCCTCTGTTTCGCATCATGTATGTCCACATTTGCCTGAAGGAAGGCGATGCGCCGGGAGTCGATGACCTTTTTTCTGGCCTTTCAGAAACAGCCTATGGGGGGTACTTACCGGATTACCCCAAAATTCCCGATGTTACTGGGGATCCGACAGTATCACCTTCGACGCAAAAGCCATGTGAAAGATGTCACACTGGAACAGTCAGTTGTAATGAATAGAAATCTCATGAAAAGTATTATCATTGCTATTATCGCATGCCTGTCCCTAGGTCTGTTGTGCTCCAAGGCCGATGAAGGCAACTATAAAGGCGCAGGGGCCGATGACAATTACAAGACCGTGCTGTTGTTCGATGACCTGTCCGGGAGACTGATTGACACTGTGATCCCAGACATGCACCAAGTGCCTTTTCAATTACGTGATCAAGGTGTTCCAAGCCATATCACGGGGTTCGAGCGGCACATTCATATCAAGCGGATTCCAGTCCCTATGGTTCCTGGACAAGTGAGAAAAATCCCCTATAGAATGCTGGGCATTGAGCCTGGAAGACCAAAGTTCATTGCGGACTACAGCTTGTCAATGAGACAAAACGAATTCACGGGGGGAAGTTGCTTCATCTGGGACATCGATGAATGGAAAGACATTCCAGAGGAGCTGAAAAAGCAAAAGGAGTTGTTCATTTACTCTCGCATCTCCAATCAGGTAAATTGGCGTATCAACACGATAAATTCTCCTAGTGATTCAATCTTGCTCGATAAGGTGCTCTATAATTTGCTCTTCACCCAAATGACGAAATACCACCCCGAGCTTTTTTACGCGCCGAAGTCTGGAAACGAGGGCAATAAAAACTACCGAAAAACAAAGCTTGACTTGGCCCGCCACGACGACGGGAGGCTTAAGACATCTGGTGACGGCTACGTGTTCGAGATCCTCCTCGACCGCAGTACGGGCTGTTTGGCTGTTTACATTCGCTATCAGAACAAGGACGAGCCGAAGGATATGGATGTATCCGACATCAGAGCGATGATCGATCCTGACAGGCTTAATGCCGTGGTTTGCAACTATTGGGTCAATCCGGACACCAACTCATGCCGGAAAATCACATCCACGAAGTCTGATGATGATGCGAAGAGCGCACCAACAGGAAGCAATGAAACCGCAGAGGACACCAGCTTCACGATCCGTGTCAACCAAGTTTTTGGCACGGTGCGTCCGATCTGGGAGCTTGAGATCTGGGAGGAGCTGGGCCGACGCATCAAGGAAAGCCGGCAAGCGTACATCCTCTATTTCAATGACGAGGACATCCAAGACCTGAAGAAGCCGGAGATTTCGCAGAACTATCTCGTGGTCACCGAGTCGCTGTACGCCGCGATGGAGACCCTGCGACAAGCAGCAGAGAAGGAAAAGAAACTCAATGATGAACGCGAGTCGCTGAAGGGAATGATGTCGGAATGACGATGAAATTGCTTGGCGTTGCGGCACTGTATGCCGCTTGTTGTCTTGTATCGTTCGGGGCTGACAGCCGTGCGGATGAACTCGCTTTGCTTGAGGCGGCGCAGTCGAAAATCGAGAGCGGTTCGTTTGGCAGACAAGATGCAGCGGCCTGTGAACGGTATGCCAAAACCTCTAAAACGAGTCAGGAGCGGTTTCTCCTTTTGGTGGCTTCGTACCAAAGGCGTGTATTGGGATATCCGTCAAAATCTCTCGATGCTATTGCTCCTTATGTTTTTGAGCCTGCAGCGTATGCCGACTGGAAAAAACGGAATGATGCTGAATACACAAAAAAGCTGAGGGAGTATGATCGAGAGGTGGCAACGTGGGGCGCAGCCAGCCGCAGAAATCCCGGTGGTTTGCAAGCGCCACCAGTGGTGCCTCACGACATTCAAATTGATTTGCCGCCACCTGAGGAATGGCGTTTTGACAAACAAAGCGTCTTGTTCGCGATTGAAGGCGCAAACTGCTTGTGCGATGTTGGAAAGTATCAGGAAGCACTGAAGATCATCGACAAGATCGGGCAGGACACGGACACGGTCGGTCGGATTTATGCGGCGGAGAGTGCTGGAGACGTGTTTTCCGGAATGCGAATGCTGAAAAAAGCACTCGAAATGTATGATGCGGCCAGGAATTTCATGTCGATGCATCGGTCGCAGTTCTCCGTAGGCGAAGAAGACCTCCGCAAAGTCTTCGAATCGGAGATTGCGGTTGCGGCGAAACGCATCTCAGACAAGCGGGCGAAGACCCTTAAACTTCTTGAGATCGAGCAATACGGGCCTGAATGGGTTTTGTACAAGGATGCCGAGGTATTGAGAAAAGAAAAAAGCCGGTTTTCGGGGGCGTTTTCGAAATACCGTGAATTATCTTTGATGGCTGAAGGAACGATGTTCGGCGATGCGGCGGGCTTTGGAATCATCGGCGTGTTTCTTTCGCTTGCTGACAAAGACGGCATGAAAGCATGGCTGGCAGAGAAAGACGAGCTGGAAGCAATTCTTGTGCGTTGCCGGGGGATGCGGCGTGATCTTGCCCTTCAAGCACCCTCTCCTTCCAAGCTCGCACAGATCGACCAAGATATTATTGTTGCGGAACAGGCGCTTAAGAATCTGATGGCGTTGCCAACTGGCAGAAACGCTGGAGAGGAAGTGCTTCGGTTGGCTAAAGATTTCCTTGCTGCAAATGAATTTGGACTGTATCGCGGGGAGGTCTTGTTTGCGCTGGGTAATCACTACCTTGAATCCCAATATGATGTGAAAGCCGCGATAGAAAGCTATGTGAAAAGCAAGCAGTGGTGTGATGCTGCTTTTAAACTTGATGCGAAGTTGAATCAGTTTCAGATCCCTGGAAAATCGGCATCTGTTTCGGCTCCACCCAAGACCATGAAGATGAAAGATGCCTGGGGAAACATCGATTGGGCTATCCCTCAAACGGGGAAGCTGTTCAACCGCCGTACGGCTAAATGGTATTTAGGCTATTTGAGAATCATGGCTGGCACCAAGTTAGCATTGGCGTATTTCATTGATGGGCAGAAGGACGCGGCGATCGACGAATTGTGGGTTATTACGGCTTTTGATGAGATCGAAAAGAAGCAATGTGCTGCGGGAATGCCCAATAGCTATTCTCGGCTAAAACGCGGATTTGAGGATGGTCGGCTTTTTGCGACGCAAGAGGATATTCGGAGCTTTAGCGGGAGTGCCAGAATGCGCTTGCTTACGGCAGATTATTATTACGAACTCGAACAGTGGCAAGAAGCAAAGAAACGCTATGCAAGTCTACGAGAAGATCATTATGATAAACTCAACACGACGGCGAGGGCTTATCTGGATTTGGTACAAGCACATTGTGCCATGCTGACAGAGGGGCGGAAAG
>CAZKJH010000087.1:0-15734 GCA_964553035.1 uncultured Lentisphaerales bacterium
GGAAGAAATCGCCCCACGAATCAACTCACAAAAAAATCATGCGTCAGCACTGTTTAAATGTTCCATCATTTGACCCTAACTCCGGATTATGGTATTATTTAAAATTCTTTCTTTCTGAGGCAAGGAATTGTTCTGAACCCAAGGATACAAATTATGAGTACTAAATTTACCCCTGAGACTGTTATCAAGCGCGACGAAATCACGCGCTACTACAAAAATGGCCGCGACTTCATTGACGACGATCTGATCGAGAATCAGCTTGAAGCCGGAAAAAATCCGGATCCCAGCCGCATCCGCGATATCCTCGCGAAATCCCTCGCCATCCAGACCCTCGAGCCTACTGAAACCGCTTTGCTCTTGCACGTCACGGATCCTGAGTTGCGCAAGGAGATGGAGGAGACCGCGCTCAAGATTAAGCATTTCGTGTACGACAACCGTATCGTCACATTTGCGCCGATGTATATTTCTAATTATTGCGTCAATCGCTGCCTTTACTGCGGATTCAGCAGTGATAACGATTTGCAGAAGCGCCGCTGCCTGACGATCGATGAAATCAAGGCGGAGGCTGAGGCGATGACGGGACGCGACGGCCACAAGCGCGTCATGGCTGTCTATGGTGAACATCCGATTTCTGGGGCGAACTTCATCGCGGAGAGTCTCGAGGCCATTTATTCGGTTAAAGTCAAAACACGCCATGGCACCAGCAACGTGCGACGCATCAACGTCAATGCCGCCCCGATGTCTATTGACGACCTCAAGATCGTCCAACACGGTGGGATTGGGACGTTCCAAGTTTTCCAAGAATCTTATCGTCACAAGACGTATGCCGAGATGCATCCGGCGGGGACGATCAAGGGCGACTACGGTTGGCGTATCACCAGTATGCATCGCGCGTTCGATGCCGGCATCGACGATGTCGGACTCGGAGCACTCTTCGGTTTGCATGATTGGCGCTTCGAGGTCATGGGCCTCGTGACCCATGCCCGTGAGCTGGAGCGGTACTCGGGCGTCGGGCCCCACACATTCTCCGTTCCTCGCATGCATACCGCCAGCGGTTCCGATGTGTCGAGCAATCCAACGGAAGACTTTACTGACGATAATTTCATGCACGCCGTTACGGTGCTGCGCCTTTCGGTTCCTTACACGGGCATCATCATCACCGCCCGGGAGTCACCGGAATTGCGCGACAAGTGCCTTGATCTCGGCATCACGCAGATGGATGCATCGACGCGCATCGGCATTGGTGCTTACGCGAAGAAAGATGTTTCTCAGGAGATTGATGAGCAGCAGTTTTTGCTTGGCGATCCGCGCACGCTGGAGGAGCTGATCTGCGATTTGGCTCGCCGTGGCACGATTACCTCGTTCTGCACTGCCGGCTATCGTTGCGGTCGCACGGGCGGCTGCATCATGGATTCGCTTAAGACTGGGAAGGAAGGCACGTTCTGCAAAGTCAACGCGGTGCTGACATTCCGTGAATGGCTCGATGATTTCGCTTCGCCAGAAAGTATCAAGATCTGCGAACCGGTGATCAAGTCCGAACTAGCCGCCATTGAGGCAAACTTTCCCAAGTTCTATCCTCAAGTGCTGAACCGTTACAATAAGATCTGCGCTGGGGAACGGGATTTGTATTTCTGATTTTCGCCAGCGGAAATCAGAAGAGAGGGAGTAGGGAGTAGAGAGTAGTTTCGGCTGGGGACACCCCAGACCCCGCTCTTATCGTGGAATGCGGGATGGCAGAGCGTGAGAAGCCCGCTGGGCTGAACTAAACATGGACAGCTTGTACGCCGTATTTAAAACAGGCGTTTTAGGCCCTTGACAGGTGTCATCAGAAACAATAAACTTCACTCAGTCACGTGAGGGGTAGCTTACGTGAAGGAGTTCTTATAATTCCGTTCGACTATAATATGAAAACTTATCAGTCAATACTCATCGCTTTTCTTTTAGTACTCACGCCGTATGTGCACGCATCCAACCTGCTTATTTCTCAGAACAATACATCCGGGGGGGCATTGCACTTTTCCGAAGATGGTTTCGGTCAATCATTCTATGTTAATACAGGCACTATAATCTCAGAGATTGAATTGTATGTAGCGGTGTCTTACATCCTTGGAGCTGGCGACGCAACGGTAAAGATTTTTGAGTATAACCCCACCAGCCAGACCTTGGGGCAGTTAGTTCTAGGAACCGGGATTCTGCACAAGGAATATCTTTCTGGAAATGGATCTTGGATTCGCGTTAAGTTGGACAGCTTAGTTGCTCTCAGTGGTAATAAAACGTACGCATTTCTTGTTGCCGAAGGCGAAGGCCGATACAGTTCAAATCAATACTGGATCGGCAGTGGTGACGCATACCCCAACGGCAACGGACTTACTTCTTCTGGTCATAAATACAACTTTGATTTTGCATTCCGTATATACAACTACAATGGAGATATTGAAGTTGATGTTTCACCTCACAGCGTTCCAGCAAGTGTTAACATCTCAGTGCCCAATTCAGATGTGGGCTATACTTACACTCTTTACAGTTCAAGTGATCTTCTTCTGCCAAAAAACAACTGGGAAAATCTTGCCACCAAAATCGGAAACGGCACGACCCTGAACTTCAAAATCGAGTCTAAGGAGCTTCCTCGCAAAATGTTTTTCTTTGTTGGAATTGCACCGAACGAATAGAATTAACTTCTCTGCTATTGGACGATCTTCGACGCTGTGTGCATTTTTTGTTGCCTCGTACGGCTAAAACAAACTTTTAGGGCTGTTGACAGGGGCCACCAGAAACAATACATTCCCTTTCGTTCACGTGAGAGGGCTTACGCGAAGGCAGATTAATAACACTGTTGGCTGCATAAGAAAATGAAACCACTAACCAGACTGATCGAACGCAAGGCTGCCATAATGTTTCCAGTCCCTTCTGTGCATGCGGCAGTCGTACAGGAACTTGAAAGCTTCACGGAGGGAACTGAAACGCAAACACAACGAGTCTGCTTGGCAATCCTGAGATTGTGCAAAGGTAATGCGGACACACTCCGTGAACTGGTTGTCGGCGCGAATGAGGACTTTCAAGATATTATTGCCTTGGCCGAGACGCCAAACATGATGAAGGCAGAAATGGAAAACCGGAAATTGAACCTAATTGAATCTAAGAAGGCGGAAGAAAAAGATTGGGAGCAGTATCATTCTTGGATCACCGAAGGAATGAAATAGACCCGATCTATGTGCAGTAGAGTCTTCGATGAATTGCGGCGGTTCATCGAATGCCCCGAGCACAGGCACATGGAGGATAGAATGAAGACAATGTGGCAAACTGGCCTTCTGTTGTTGATCGTTGCCGCATATCGGATAAAGTGCTATTCGTACGCAACGGAATAAAGTACGATGCTTTCACCGGATCATCTTGGTATACTGTTTTCACATGAACGGATTGTAAGATGAACGCGGTGTTTGAAGGGACAAAAAGGACCGAAGGGACGAAAAGGGTGCCATGCACCGCGGCAGGAGAGCAGATTATGAGTGCGATAGTTGAAGGGACAAAAGGGTGCTAGGCACCGTAGCAGGAGAGCGGAATATGAGTGCAGTACTTGAAGGGACTAAAAGGACCAAAGGGACCGAAACGGTGCCTGGCACCGTGGCAACGGCCCTTTACGTCCCTTATGTCCCTTTCGTCCCTTTCCCCCGGAGGTTTCCATGACAGACGGTTTCATCCCAGCTCATGGCGGCTTCAAGGATTTGTTGGCTTATCAGAAGTCGGTCATTGTCTACGACGCCACGGTGCGCTTCTGTGATCGGTTCATCCCGAGGTATGGCGACCGTACGCGCGACCAGATGATCCAGGCGGCGCGGTCGGGCAAGCAAAACATCGTCGAGGGCAGTCAGGCCTCGGGCACCTCGAAGGAGACGGAGTTGAAGTTGACCAACGTTGCCCGAGCCAGCCTAGAGGAACTCGCGGAAGACTACCGAGACTTCCTCCGGTTGCGCGGCGCGGAGGAATGGCCGACGACGCACGCATATGCCCAGCGTTTGCGCGCACTCAACCGCCAGTCTGGCGCTGATTATGAGACGTTCCGGAAGGGGATCGAGCACGAGGATCCAATTATCGTCGCGAATGTCATTCTGGGCCTGACCCGCGTTACCTGCTACCTCCTCGACCAACAGCTCAAGCATTTGGAAAAGGCTTTTACCGAAGAAGGCGGCCTACGCGAGCGCATGACCCGCGCTCGCCTCGACCACCGCGATCAGCAACGAGGCTATTTCCGATGAACTTGGTATTCTTTTGACCCTTTCGTCCCTTATGTCCTTTCCGTCCCTTTTTCGCCACCTACCGCTCTACTTTCTGACTCTGTGAATAAGCCTCAACACCAGCCCTTGCTGTCCGAAGACATTGCCACAATCATCCGGCAATGTCTTCCTCATGCGCGTCGGCTGGGCTGTTCTGAGCCACCCGGGGCGGCGATGGCTGCCGCCGCTGAAGCCATTCGCCGCGACTCTGCCACATCTGCTGTGCTTGCGGTACTGCCGTCGCCAATTGCACTGGAGGCGTTCTGCACGGATTTGCAATCGTTTTGTGTTGATGCCTCAGGCTTTCGTTCCTACCCGATGCTGGATCTTGCCGATGACGACCCCGAGGCGATGTCGGCACGTCTCTCCGTCCTCAATCTGCTGAGAAAAGTAGACCACCCACAGGTTGTGATCGCCACTTGCGTGCAGGCGATGCTTCAGCCTTCGCCCGATCCAGAGCGAACGGAGGCTCTTTCGCAGATCATTGCAACGGGCCAGGCCGTTGAGATGGACACCTTCATCAACTGGCTCGTTGCCTCGGACTATCGCCGCGAGCCGGAGGTGTTTGAGGTTCACACGTTTGCGGTCAAAGGCGGCATCATCGATGTCTGGCCGACCGCCTCACGACATCCTTGTCGCATTGAGTTCTTGGGTGACGAGGTGGAGTCGCTGCGTACGTTTAACTGCTTCGATCAGCGCTCCACGCATAGCCTTGATGCGGTCAAGATCCCTCCGGCGAAATTACCGCAGCAAACGACGGCACTGTTGCACACGTATCTGCCTGCCGCCTCCGTCGTGCTGTGGATCAGCCATGATGAAATCGCCATCGAAGGCGATGTGTTTGCGGAGAATGCGGTGTTATCGGAGCTGCAACGGCTGCCTGTGGTTTTGGCGCAACTAGAAACGCGTAACGACATTGCCGAGATCTTCGTCGGCGACCCAGCACCGACTGGGGCGGAACCGACCGCACTACCGTTTGGAGCCGTCAGTGGACTTGCCGATGCCGATAGACACCATCACGATCCCGATTTCATGTCGTCACAACGCCGCAAGCTGGTGGCAGAGTGTCGACACCTCCACGTGAAGGCGAAGGCGGCAGTGCATTTCTGTCTTGATACGCCCGGTATGCTCGACCACATCACCGGTGAACTCGCGGGTGCCTCGGTTGACTTGCGTGTCGCCCCGCTCTCGGGTGGTTTTTCCGTTGTTGAAGCGGATGGGCGAATCCGCTCGGTTTTTCTTTCGCAATCCGATCTTTACGGGCAGTCGAAGCGACCGCGTGCGCGTTCGGCAGAGCCGATGGCACTGGAGGATGAAGCCGCTGCTGTGCAGGATGAAAACTCGGATGCGCTGGATGTTACGTCGCAAGTGCTCGATCAGATTGCGCCGGGCGACCTGATCGTCCACCTTGAATACGGCATCGGCAAATTCATTGGCACGAAGGAGATGGAAATTCGTGGGCAGCGTTGCGAAGTGATCTGCATTGATTATGCGAACCAAACGAAACTTTTTGTTCCGGTCTCCCACGCCAACTTGATTTCGCGCTATAAAGGCACCGACGATACGCCAGTCAAACTCCATTCTATCGGCAACAAAAGATGGTCGGATGAGAAAGAACAGGCGCAGAGCTCCATTCAGAATCTGGCCTTGCGCATGCTGGAGATGCAGGCGCGGCGCAAGCAGATGGCTGGGTTTGCCTTTTCGCCTGAGACACCGTATATGCAGGAATTTGAGGCATCTTTCCCGTACACGGAGACAGCGGGGCAGGTGGAGTGCATCGCGCAGGTGACGAAGGACATGACTTCACCGCATCCGATGGATCGCGTGGTCTGTGGTGATGCAGGATACGGTAAAACAGAAGTGGCGATACGCGCCGCCTTCATGTGTGCGATGCAGGGCAGACAGGTTGCGATTCTGGTGCCGACCACCGTTCTTGCCCAGCAGCATTACGATACCTTCCGAGATCGCATGACCGCCTATCCGTTGAACATCGCCATGCACTCGCGCTTCTGCACGAGAGGGCAACGCGATGCGGCCTTGGACGGTATTGCCGACGGGACGGTTGACATCATCATCGGAACGCACGGCATTCTTCAGCCGAGCATCCGGTTCAAGAATCTCGGTCTTGTCGTGATCGATGAAGAACAGCGCTTTGGCGTTCGCCATAAGGAATTTCTTAAAACCCTCCGGCTGATGGTCGATGTATTGACGCTCTCCGCCACGCCGATTCCGCGCACCCTCTATCTGGGGCTTATGGGCGCCCGCGATCTCAGCCTGCTGCAGACACCGCCACGCGAGCGTGTGGCCACCGAGACGAAGGTGGTGCGGCAAAGCGATGAGCTGGTAAAGGCGGCTATTTTGGCAGAGATCAACCGCGGTGGCCAGGTGTTTTATCTACACAACCGTGTGCTGACAATCGAGATGGTGTATCAGCACTTATCCGAATTGCTGCCGCACATCCGCATTGGTATCGGGCACGGTCAGATGCCCCCGTCGCAGATCGAGCGCATCATGCGTGACTTTTCTGCAGGCAAATACGACGTGTTGCTATCGACGACGATCATCGAGAGCGGCATCGATATTCCCCGTGCCAATACGATCATCGTGGATCGTGCAGATCGCTTCGGCATTGCGGATTTGTATCAGCTCCGCGGCAGAGTCGGGCGCGCCGGCATTAAAGCCTACGCGTACTTCATGTTGCCACCCGACAGTTATATCAGTACCGATGCGCGTCAGCGGCTCAAGGCACTTCAGCAGCATTCGGGACTTGGAACAGGCGTCAATCTGGCCATGCGTGACCTGAGCATCCGTGGGGCCGGCAACCTTTTGGGGGCGGAGCAGAGTGGGCACATTGCCGCTATTGGCTTTAATCTCTACTGTCAGTTGCTCCGTCGTGCTGTCGCACGTCTTCGCGGCGAAAAGCCGCCCCTTCTTGTCGATGTGGCAGTGTCACTACCCTTCCTCGAACTGAATCCCTCGTCAACGAACCGTTCTGCAGCCACCTGTTTGCCGTATGCGTACCTTGAAGACGACGCACAACGCATTGAGTTCCACAGGCGTCTTGCTGAATGTGCGTCGATTAAAGAGCTAACAGCACTTGAAAGGGACATGGTGGATCGGTTTGGCGCGGCTCCGCCGCCGTTGAAGCGGCTCCTCACGCTCGCTGAAATCCGCATTCTCGCTGCCGAGCAGGGGGTTCAGAAAGTTGAGTTGAACGAGGATGGAGATCTGTTGCTTTATCGTGGGGATGTGCCCTGGCGCAATGCGTCGGGCGCATTACCGCACCCAGGAGGGCGTTATCCTGACGCACTGCTTGCGACCATCGCGATGACGCTTCGCACACTTTGATGCCATAAAGGTGGTGTCGGGTCGTAACCAGAGAGTTTTCTCTCTGGTTATGCACCCTTGCGGTTCATGACGAAGAGAGAAATAGACCAGAGGGTGATGGCGATCATGGCGATGCCGAAGATCGGCCAGCCACCCTAGAGTGCCAGCAGTGGGATGGCTGTGCCAGTCCAGAGACCGCCGCCCATGAAGGGTTCATGCAGGAGTTTTTTGCAGGCGAAGGCTTCGGCGGCAGGGGTCTCATAGTCGGGATCGACGGTGCGGAGCAGAAGCAGGCCGGTGGCCGTCACGCCCATCGACTGCCCGAGTTCGGCGATTGCCCGCTCGAACCAAGCATCACAAAAAGCACGTCGGGCAATCAGCAGCAGAGTGGGATATAGTCATAAAAGGCAGCATCACTTTTCATCAGTTAGTTTGCCAAGTCACGCAAATGAAAAAAGGCATAATTAGAATTGCTGCAAGAGTTGACATCCGAGGGTTCTTTTTGGTAAACTGTATGGGTCTTCATCAAAAGGCGTGATAGCCAAGCGGTTAGGCAGAGGACTGCAAATCCTTCTAGATCGGTTCGACTCCGATTCACGCCTCCAATTTACCGACTCGTTTACGGGTCGGTTTTTTGTGTATCAATGAATATCTGCGTGATATTCCTGCAACGATTTAACGCGTCCATGGCTGTCGCGAGCAGAGCGGATCCCGTGCGCAGCGGCTTGAGCCGCAGCTAAGGTTGTCAGATAAGGAACCTTGTACTTGATAGCCGCTTGACGGATTGAGGCATCGTCAGCACGCGAGTCGCGACGTGCCGATGGCGTATTGAGCACAAGCGAAACCTCGCGGTTAAGAATCATGTCGAGCACGTTAGGACGCCCTTCATTGATCTTGTGCACTACTGTCCCATCGATACCATGGGCATTTAGCCACTTGATCGTTCCTTCTGTGCCCACGATGGAGAAACCAAGTTTCTGGAATTCACGAACGACGTGTGCGGCAGAATCCTGCCTTTCAGAAAGGCTCACGAGCATCCGACCGCCCGGTGCCGTAGGAAGCGCACCATCAGCAGCCTCTTGCGATTTGTAATAGGCCAGACCAAACGTAGACGCCATGCCGAGCACTTCGCCTGTTGAGCGCATTTCAGGTCCAAGGACGGGATCGACTTCTGGGAATTTTGAGAACGGGAACACCGCCTCTTTCACACCATAGTGAGGAATGATTCTCTGCTTGAGGGCCAGCGAATCAATCGTGGCACCGAGCATGAGCTTCGTTGCAGCCTGCGCCATTTGTAAGTTGCAAACTTTCGACACCAGCGGCACCGTTCTGGATGCACGTGGATTCGCCTCAATCACGTAGACTTTTCCGTCTTCAATGGCGTACTGCATGTTCATGAGACCAACGACCTTCAGCTCCTGAGCAATTTTACGCGTGTACTCCTCAATCGTTGCAAGCTGCTCGTCGCTGATAGAAACAGGGGGAATCACACAAGCGGAGTCACCAGAGTGAATGCCGGCGAGTTCGATATGCTCCATGACGGCTGGAATAAAAACATTCGTACCGTCGGAAAGCGCATCGGCTTCGCATTCAAGTGCGTTCTTAAGAAAACGATCAAGCAACAACGGGCGCTCTGGAGTTACACCGACAGCCTTGGCGATATATTCACGCAACATGCTTTCGTCGTAGATCACCTCCATGCCACGACCGCCGAGAACAAACGAAGGGCGGATCATGAGCGGATAGCCGAGCTGGTTCGCCACCTTGATCGCTTCGGCGATATCGAGTGCCATGCCGGATTCCGGCATGGGGATACCAAGCTTGTCCATGCGTATGCGGAAAAGATCACGGTCTTCGGCAATATCGATCGAATCAATGCTCGTTCCGAGAATTTTAACGCCTACCTCAGCCAATTGGCGTGCGATATTGAGTGGCGTCTGACCGCCAAATTGCACGACAACACCTATGGGTTTTTCTTTGTTGTAAATCTGCAACACGTCTTCTAGTGTAACGGGCTCAAAGTAGAGCTTGTCACTGGTGTCATAGTCGGTCGAAACCGTTTCAGGGTTGCAGTTGACCATCACCGTTTCGTAGCCCTGCTCGCGAAGCGCGAAGGCAGCATGGACGCAGCAATAGTCGAATTCGATTCCTTGGCCAATGCGGTTAGGTCCGCCACCGAGAATCATAACCTTTTTTGAGTTCTTGGAAACAGGAACTTCATCTTTCACGCCGTTATAAGACGAGTAGTAATATGCGTTGTCTTCAACACCGCTGACTGGCACTGGATGCCAGGTTTCAGCGACACCCAACTGGATTCGACGTTTGCGAATGGCCTCTTCTTTGATTCCGAGAATTTTTGACAAATAGCGATCCGAGAATCCATCCTGCTTGGCTTGCATGAGCAGGGCGTCAGCGGGAAGGGTTCCCTTAGAAATCAAAAGCTTCTCTTCAAGTTCGACAAGTTCACGCATTTGCTGGAGAAACCAGTCTTTGATCGACGTGGCTTTATTCAGTTGTTCGTTTGTCGCGCCTTTACGAATTGCCTCGTACATAACGAACTGGCGCTCGCTGGTGGCTGTATGCAACATGTCCATCAACTCTTGAAGGCTCTTCGTGTTGAAATCCTTTGCGAAGCCAAGACCATGCCGTCCATTTTCCAAAGCGCGAATGGCTTTCTGGAATGTTTCCTTGTATGTGCGACCAATCGCCATGACTTCGCCGACAGCCTTCATCTGCGTACCGAGCTTATCCTCAACACCGCGGAACTTCTCGAATGCCCAGCGAGCAAACTTGACCACGATGTAATCACCGCCCGGTGTGTATTTCTCAAGTGTACCATCTCGCCAGTAAGGAATTTCGTCAAGCGTAAGCCCAGCGGCAAGTTTGGCGGAGATGAGTGCGATAGGGAAGCCAGTCGCTTTCGATGCCAACGCCGACGAGCGTGACGTGCGAGGGTTGATTTCGATGATGACGATGCGGTCGGACACGGGGTCGTACGCGAATTGAACGTTCGTGCCGCCGATGACACCGATCGATTCGACAATGCGGAAGGCGTATTCCTTCAGGCGTGCCTGCACACGAAGAGGCGTCGTCATCATCGGTGCCGTACAGAAAGAATCGCCCGTATGAACGCCCATGGCATCGACGTTCTCGATAAAGCAAACGGCAACCATCTGGTTCTTGGCATCACGAACCACCTCGACCTCAAGTTCTTCCCAACCGAGCACGGACTCTTCAATCAGGCATTGATGCGTCATCGACGCTTCGAGGCCGCGACTAGCAATCGTGCGCAATTCTTCTACATTATAAACGAGACCACCGCCTGTGCCGCCCATCGTGTACGCTGGGCGAACGACAACAGGATAGCCTAAATCTTGCGCGACCTTCTCGGCTTGTTCTACGGTATACGCAATCTCGCTTGCGGGCGTCTCGATGTTGAGCGACTTCATTGTGCGCTTGAAAATTTCGCGGTCTTCGCCGCGTTCAATCGCTTCGAGGTTCACGCCAATCACCTGTACACCATACTTCTCAAGAATGCCCGCTTTAGCGAGCTCCAAGGAAAGATTCAGACCGGTCTGACCACCGAGATTCGGCAACAGTGCATCAGGTCGTTCTTTTTCAATAATCTGCTCGAGGCGGTTAATATTAAGCGGCTCAATGTATGTGGCATCGGCCATGACGCAGTCGGTCATGATCGTAGCAGGATTTGAATTGACGAGAACAATTTTGTAACCTAGCGCACGTAACGCTTTGCAGGCCTGTGTGCCTGAATAGTCGAACTCACACGCCTGACCGATTATAATGGGGCCTGAGCCGATAATGAGTACTTTTTTGATGTCTTGCCGTTGCATATTCCCGAGCCTTTCTTCATGCTTTTGCTTTTAAGGTCTGTCCGTTTTGTGGTCGGAAGCGTACGCTTTTTCGGGAGCGGGGTCAAGTCTGTTTTCAGCACTTTATTTTTTGAGTTCGAAAAATGCCGCGCGGAATGCTTTGATCCCAGAATGCTGTGATCCCTGGGATTCCTCTTCCACTTACCCCGCTCAGGTGGTACAATTCGGATCAATGTTTCAGCCAACCCGTACTCCATCGAACATGAATAAGAAATCTGACACCAAAACCGTCGTGGGCATGATAGACCGCGATGTGCTCGCTTTCACTGTTGGCAAGGATCCCATCCTCGACCTCGAACTTGTCGCATGGGACTGCCTCGGCACCGCAGCCCATATTACCATGCTTTCCCGGATGCCGTATCAACCACGCATCTTCAGCACCGCTGACCGCAACGCCGTCGTCACCGAACTGGCTAAAATTGCGGAGACCGCGAATGCTGGCACTTTTACCATTACCGAGGCCGATCAAGACTGCCACCTTGCTATCGAGCGCACCCTGACCGAAAAGCTCGGCGAGCTGGGCAAGCGTGTTCATACGGGCCGTAGCCGCAACGACCAAGTCGCAACCGCCCTCCGCCTCTACGGTCGCGAACAACTTCTGAGCTGCATGGAGGAGACACTCGCCCTTACCCAGGCACTGCTCAAATTCGCGAAAAACCACCGCAAAATTCCCATGGTGGGCCGCACCCACCTCCAGCCCGCCATGCCAAGTAGCGTCGGGCTCTGGGCCTCCTGCTATGCCGAAGGCCTCCTCGACGACCTGACGCTCGTTTGGTCCGCTTACGACTTCACCAATCGCTGCCCGCTCGGCTCCGCTGCCAGCTACGGTGTTCCGCTCCCCACCGACCGCCTTTTCCTCGCGGAATCCCTCGGCTTCAATGAGCCGATCCACAACGTCTTATACGCAGGCAACTCAAGAGGCAAAACCGAAGCCGTGGCAGTGTCTGCACTCTGCCACATCATGCTCACGCTGTCGCGCCTCGCCGAAGACCTCATCTTGTTCTCGATGCCGGAATTCGGTTACTTCGAGATCCCGAAAGAATTCTGCACGGGTAGCAGCATCATGCCGCAAAAGTATAATCCAGACGTGTGCGAGCTCATTCGCGCCAAGACTGCAAAAATCATCGGACTCTCGGCCGGAGCCGCTTCGCTGCTCAAAGCGATGCCGGGCGGCTACAACCGCGACCTGCAAGACACGAAAGAAATGCTCATGGAAGCCTTTGCGACCACGCGCACCAGCCTCCGCATCATGACCCGCCTCGTCTCGGGCCTCAAGCCCGTGCCGGAAAAACTCCGTGCCGCATTTGAACCGGGTGTTTTCGCCACCGACCGTGCCCTCGAACTCGTGGCAGGCGGTATGCCGTTCCGCGATGCCTACCATCAGGTACGCGACAACCTCGGCGACCTCACTTCGATGGATCCCGATAAGGCTATCGCTGCCAAGACGCACCTGGGCGCAACGGCCGGCCTCGACTTTGATCTCTACGATTCGTGGGTCGCCTCTGAGCACACCGGCATTTCCATCGAGCGCAAAACAATCCGCAAGGCCTTTGCCAAGCTCATGAAGCCTGTTGCCGGGAAGTAATGAACACATTCCCATCCTTCCGTGTGTTCCGTGGAAAAAAGGATAACCCCATGAACGAAGATTCCTCTACATCGGCAGAAGCACCGCAATCAAAAATCACGTTCTCGAAGAAGCAAAATCGCATCATCTCCAATGCCGTTTCGCTTCTAGCAATGTCGATCCTCTTCGTCATCGTCGGCCTCAGCCTCATTTATACCTTCGAGTTCATTTCGGCTCACAGCAGTGTGCTATTGCCACCCATTATCGCCATTATCTGTGCGAAGGTTGTGCAGCCGGCCTACGACAGACTGCGGCAGTTTTTCTGGAGGCTGATCGGCAGCGAGCTGCTCCGCCTTCGAACGCATCGACGCTTCATCAGCACTGAAAACGACACTCGCCGCGACAAGCTTGCACGGGGTGCTGCCAACTTTCTAGGGACTTTCGTTCTTTTTTCTGCAATCTTCCTTCCCCTCGGCATGTTCATCTGGTTCTTTGGTAAGCTGCTCGTGGATCAGATCCTCGCACTGATTAACTCAATCCCAACCATCGTGAAGTGGATCGTCGACACGACGATCGAAAACACACCTCAGGTGATGACTTTTATTGAAAAACACAACCTCGCACCGGCTATAGCCAAGCTCGATCCGCAAAACTGGTTTGATCTCGGTGCCATTACCTCCGGCATTAGTGGTTCCGCCTTCACGATCTGGAGCGGCATTCGGACGTTCCTTGGCTCGTTGCTGGGCTGGGTCGCGCTACCCGTCTATACGGCCATCTATCTTGCCTCACGAC
Organism: uncultured Lentisphaerales bacterium; assembly: GCA_964553035.1. Lineage (GTDB taxonomy): Bacteria > Verrucomicrobiota > Kiritimatiellia > RFP12 > UBA3636 > JBBQIY01. The sequence continues at coordinate 13,845 of CAZKJH010000087.1, forward strand.
CCCTTGAAGGCTCCGACTTCTCGAAACTTCTGGTCGGCGTGAGCGAAAAGACGAGAAACAACGTCAAGTTCCTCATCGATGAATTTATTCGGATTGTTGTCGCCTTTTTCCGCGGTCAAGTGATGGTTGCCTTGATTCAGGGCATACTCTTCGGCCTAGGATTTCAACTCATTGCCGGCCTGAGCTACGGCATGGTCATCGGCCTGCTTCTCGGCCTCTTTAACATCGTCCCCTACCTCGGCAACATCATCGGTCTGCCCGTGATCGGCGCACTTGCCCTCATGGGTCCGGGTGGCGGTGGTGTCAAACTGGGACTGGTGATCGCAATCTTTGTGAGCGTGCAGATGATCGACAGTTTCTTCATCACACCAAAAGTCATCGGGAACCGAACGGGACTGAATGCATTCGTCGTCATCTTCTCCCTCTTCTTCTGGGGTTCCGTCATTGGTGGGGCACTGGGAATGGTACTCGCGATCCCGCTCAGCGCCTTCATCGTTGTCTTCTGGCGACTCCTCGTTCGAGAGTATTTCATCGGCACCGAGAGAACCGCAACCCTGCTCGATGGCGAAGAAACGCCAGCCATTACGCCGAATGGAGACTGATTTGGATGCTGAAAGCCGACAGCGTTGCATCTTGCATGTTGATATGGATGCCTTCTTCGCATCCGTCGAACAGCACGACCACCCTGAACTTCGGGGCAAGCCTGTTGTCGTAGGCAGCGGTCCGCATGAACGTGGCGTTGTGTCGACCGCCTCCTACGAAGCACGCCAGTTCGGCATTCATTCCGCCATGCCCTCGCGCGAAGCGTATCGCCGCTGCCCCCATGCCGTCTTCGTTTCGGTGAACGGCGCACGCTACCACGAGGTATCCACGCAGGTGTTTTCGATTTTCGAACGCTATACACCCTTTATCGAAAGTCTCTCCTGCGACGAAGCGTTCCTCGATGTCACCGGCTCATTCAAACTATTCGGCACTGGCGAAACCATAGGCAAGCGCATCCGCGCCGATATCACTCGCGAGCTAGGGCTCACCGCCTCCGTAGGCGTGGCCACTAATAAATTCCTCGCCAAGATCGGAAGCGAGATGAACAAGCCGGATGGCCTGACGCTGATTCCCTCTGATCCAGAAAGTATCATCGCATTTCTCGCCCCTCTGCCCATCCGTAAAATCTTCGGCATCGGCAAGACCACAGGCGGTATCCTTGAAGCGGCAGGCATCCGCACCATCGGTGATATCCAGCGTGGCAGAGTCGGGACCCTGACACCCCTCGTTGGCGAAAGCGGCGCACGTCATCTTCAGAACCTCGCTTTCGGCCTCGACGACCGCCTCGTAGAAACTGAGCGCGAGGAAAAGAGCATTTCGCGCGAATATACGTTCTCCGAAGACGAAGAAGACCCAGAGGTCGTCCGCGCCGTCCTGATGGAACTTGCCACCGACGTAGGTCGCCAATTGCGCAAAGCTGGCAAATTCGCCACCACAGGAAAATTAAAACTGCGATGGAGCGATTTCACCACACTCACGCGCCAGCAAGGCTTCGAAGCACCTTCATGCGACGACTTCACATTTCGCGAATTGGCGCATGAACTTCTGGAACGCGAAAAGCTCCGAGGTCGTCCCGTCCGACTCATCGGCTTCGGTGTCACAGGCCTTGCCGGCGAGCGCATAACGCAACCCTCGCTCTTCAGCGAAGATGACGATAAGCAGCGCAAGCGTGAAAGCATCTGTCATGTGCTCGATAATATCCGCCAAAATCTCGATGGCGGTATTATCGGCTTCGCAGGCAGTACCCGCGCTGAAAACACCGCTGAGTAGAGACGGGGTCAACCCTGAAAATAAGATTCCGCTGAAAAAGTCGGAGGTTGCAAACAATACGCCACACCCTGTGGCCGT
>CAZKJH010000088.1:0-15569 GCA_964553035.1 uncultured Lentisphaerales bacterium
AAGCGTGCGCGGCCATCGGATTCCGGCAACGCCGGAAAGCGAGATGCCGTGTCAGGATCGATGCTGGGCGAAGCACGCGCCGAGCGGACAGGACTTGTGTCCGTCCGCCCGGCGATACGGGCAAAGCACGGCGCGATTATCACACGGTGTTTCGAGCGACCGATGGGTGCGCACATTGGCGGCTATCGCCGCCTTCGTCAACGCCCCGTGGCTGTCGTGTGTGGTACACCCATCACCCGCCGCCGTCATGAACCTGCCATGCCCCTGTCGCTAACCGATTACCTTCAGATCGTAATTAGGTACGATTCAACAGGGCTCTGGCGACCCAGAGCCCTTCGTCCCGAATCGAGTCAGGTTGAAAGGCGCAGTGGGGATGCCGCGTCTACGGGTCTATTCGGATCGAGGGGTCGTCGTCATAGGTCTCAAACTCAGGATACAGCCTCTTCAGGCAATCTGGGCAGAGACCGTGACTGAATTCCGCTTCTGAATGCTCACGGATATAAACTTCGATCTGCTGCCAAAAGCCCTTGTCGTTGCGAATATTCTTACATCCGGAGCAGATGGGAATGAAACCGCGTAATACCTTGACTTCAGACAACGCCTTCTGGAGCTCAGCCTCTGCTACCTTCCGGCGTTCAATCTCTTGATGCGCAAGGCTCAGCTCATTGCTGATTTCAGCAATATGTCGGAGGATGGAAAGGACGGGACGATTTTCCAGCGTAACATCCTGCCTCCGACTCTCCAGATAGATGTAGGCGTAGAGAAAAGGAAAGGCGAAAATTGAGATGAAAAATCGGCTGACCATCGTCCCCTTCATGATACTGAAGTAGTCGGGAGACCCGGCAAAGGCGAATGTTGAGAACAAAACAACATCCAGCAACATGACACCCAGTAACGTGAAAAGAGTTCGAAGCCCCAAGCGAATACGAAGCGATGGCTTCCCAAAAAACTCCCAAGCCATGGCTAAAAACACCAGATCGACAAGCGTCGTTAGCACCGAAGCAAAATTGATGCGAAAGCTCGGAATCGGAACACCCAGAAGCGGAACATCAAAGAGTAGCGAAGACTGCAGGTGCAAAACAGATGCAATGAGAGGTACAATCGCTGAAACACCAACGACCGTCGAGATGATAATCTGGGTCACCCGAGGCCCATCAAACACATAAATAACAAAAACACCCAGTAGAATCGCGGTATAAAAAACGGTAGACCCGACATAAAAAGTGAGAGAACCAAACACAATCTTCATGCCCGCATCTGTCACCCACGACATCACCGCAGTCAACCCACCAATCAGTGCGTAGAAATGCGCTGTTCCAACCCGATGCCGCTGAGCGTGAGCCCACAACACCAGAAAATAGACCAGCAACGCCTCGGCAATAAGAATGAATAAAGAATGGTTCATTCCAATATTTTACAACGAATCAACAAAAAGAGCAACTGCTTGGAATTCGCGAAATCGGTTTGAAGAAAAACCACAAACGCCTTGAGCCAAACGGTCTTTTCATTTGGCTGTTTTTAGTGCGGTCGGGGTGGCACCCGACCCCGCCATCTGAAATAACGCTCATGCGAAGGGAGGGCGCGGTGCCACCCACGCCGCAAGCCTATTTCAGGTCAAATGAAAAGACCGTTTTTTGCCGTATGCATCATATTTTAGCATTGTAAACACAGATAAGACATGATACCATTTTCGGCAGTTCTATTTACATGGGTTGATTGAACTTTTTAGTCAGATCAGTTTATTCACTGGAAGGGATGGTATGAAAAAATTCCACAAACTCGGAAAAATTGTCATGGCGTTAGCTGTGGCCTCAACATTATCGACCTCTTTTGCACAAGAAGGAGTCGGCGCACAAGAAGATAACGGGATCCTCGAAAACCCTGACTTCGGTCGGTGGTACATCAGCCCCGGTATCGGCTGGTACAACGCAGAAGGCGACGAGCCGCTCGTAGACGGCTTCTACCTGACCATTCGCCTCGGCTACGATTACAGCGAGTGGTGGACATTCGAAGGAAGCCTTCTTATCGCACCGTCCCTTGATGAGCACCTTGGAGACTTCCCGTATATCTATCAGGACGACGACGGTGTCTGGAGAGATCACGATAAACCCTACTCCTACTCCAAGGGTGACCAATACTTCGACTCCACGTGGATGGCACAACTCTACGGCGACGCCCTCTTCCACTTCTCGCGTTTCGACCGCTTCGACCCCTACCTGACCTTCGGTGGTGGTCTCGTCCTCACCGGTGAAGACATTTCCGGAGACGGTCCGGTGACCCCTATAGCTCGCATCGGTGGTGGCATCATGTACCACCTTAGCGATGCTTGGAGCCTTCGCCTCGACTCTCGCCTCAACCTTGCTTTTTACAACACGGAGTTCAATCATACGATGGACATCGGCTTCGTCTACCGCTTTACCGCCGACCAGATCGCCGATGATCCACTCATCGACATCGACATTGATACCGACGGCGACGGCCTCACCGACTCCGAAGAAACCAATATCTACAAGACCGATCCTAACAATCCGGACACAGATGGCGATGAACTGTTGGACGGAGAGGAAGTTCACGTCTATAAGACCGACCCCCTCAACCCGGATACCGATGGCGATGGCCTCAAGGACGGCGCAGAGGTCAAGCGCTACAAGACAAATCCGCTTAACCCTGACACCGATGCTGACGGCCTCACGGATGGCGACGAAGTTCTGAAGTACAAAACCGATCCACTTAATCCCGACACCGACGGCGATGGTCTCAAGGACGGCGCAGAGGTCTTCACCTACAAGACCGACCCCCTCAATCCCGACACCGATGGCGATGGCCTCACGGACGGCGATGAAGTCCTCAAATATAAGACCGATCCGCTCAACCCTGATACCGACTTCGATCTCCTGTCTGATGGTGCCGAAGTCCTCAAGTATAAGACCAACCCCCTCGACGCAGACACGGACGATGGCGGTGTGCGCGATGGGCATGAAGTGCTCTACGATAACACCGACCCCCTCGTTGGTGCCGACGACCTTCTCTTCTTCGAACTCAACATCTTGTTTGATACCGACAAGAGCATCATCAAGCCTGAATTCTCCCCGCAGCTCGACAAAGTCGCGGCCGTCATGCTCGATAATCCTGCATCCACGGCTGTCATCGAAGGCCATGCGGACAAGCGGCTGAGCTCGAACCGGAAGTATAACCTCAAACTCTCGGGCGACCGCGCCAAGGCCGTACTCAATTACCTGAAGGCAAAGGGTATCGATGATGCCAGACTCCAATCGATTGGCTATGGGTTCGACCACCCGAAAGTTCAACACGACCTCGTCAACGGTACGCTCGCCAACCGCCGCGTCGAAGTCTACATAGATGGTGCCATTAAGGAAAAAGCTAAATACGTCAACCCCTCCAAATAAAGGGCTGACGACTCAAAGAGGGGGGCGGATTGACAAACCCGCCCCCTTTTTCGTCTTTAAACCCCGCGAGCTATGCGCCTCTTACATCGCTATATTGCCTCAAGTTTTCTTGCAACATTTCTCATGGCGCTCCTCATCCTGAGCTTCGTCATGTCAGTGGGCCTCTTGTTTAAGGTCACGCAATACATCGCGCGCGGCATGTCGCTTTATATTGTCTTAGAATTCCTCTGGGAGGGCATCCCCAGCACCCTGTCCTACTCTATACCAATCGCCGCGCTCGTCAGCGCGCTGCTAGTATTCGGCAGACTCTCCTCCGACAGCGAAATCAGTGCGATGCGAGCCGGTGGCATCAGCCTGACAGAAATTATGCACACCCCAGTGCTCATCGCCCTGTTGCTCTCCGTTTTCTGCCTCTATCTGAATAATAATGTTTCTCCAGACAGTGCTTACGTCCGCTCGTCGATGCGCAGACAACTCAAAGCTTCCGATGTGACAGCACTGATCGAGCCGGGCAAATACGTCGAGATCGGCGACCACTCCGTTTATGTCGGCAGACAAGAGGACAACAAACTCCTCGATCTCCGCATCACGGAAACCATGAAGAATGGCCACACCAAGGAAATCCGTGCTCGAGAAGCGATCCTGTTTTCGACAAACGACATCGCATTACTCGACATGAAAGATGTCACCGTAGATCCCATACAGGAAGGGCAGACTGGAATCGGCAAAGCCGACCGCGTCGTTTATATGATCGGTAATCTCGAGAAAAATGCCGACAAATCAGAGTCCATGCGCCCCCGAAGAGTTAAGGATAAGTTCACGTGGATACTTTTAAAAGATCTTGCCATCGCTAAGGAATTTCCACCCACCACCGACAAGGGTATCGAGGATATTTCACGCACTCGCGTTGAGGTTCATTACCGAATCTGCTTCTCCCTTGCCTGCGTCTGTTTCGTCATCGTCGGCATACCCTTGGGTATCCAACAGCACCGAAAAGAATCCTCCGCCGGCATCGGCATCAGCCTTGGCATCGCCGGAGGGTTCTACCTCTTTTGCATGGCTTCCCAGTCCCTTTCCAAGAACCCCGCCTATCATGCATACTATATCGTCTGGATTCCCGTCATCATCTGCATTGTGACCAGTATCGTATTCACCGCAAAAAATAACTAAGATGTCGCGAGTGGCTAGAAGGAAATTGAACCCCTACCCCCCTATCTTTTCGTCCTCCCCCTCGTCCTCGACGCCATCCATCCAATTCGTAAGTTGTAATTCGTAATTTGTAATTTCCAGCCCTACTCGTCCTCGTCCTCGCCATCCGCCCAATTCGTAATTCGTAATTTATAATTCGTAATTACTCTCTTCTCCCATGAACAGCAAATTTCTCAACCAACTTCTTCAACACCCGCTCGTCTTCGACGGTGCCATGGGCACCATGATCTACCAGCGAGGCGTATTCCTGAACACCTGTTACGACGACCTTTCTACCTCCCAACCCAACATCATTTCTGAAATTCACCGTGATTATGTCGCCGCTGGTGCCGACGTCATCGAAACCAACACGTTTGGTGCGAACCGCATCCGTCTCGCTGAATTTGGCCTTGTTGACAAAATCGTAGAAATCAATTCGAAGGCTGTGACACTCGCGCGCCGCGAGGCTGGAAATTCTGTTTTCGTTGCCGGCTCCTGCGGACCCTGCACGCGAGAAGGCAACAGTGCTTCTCAGTACACCATAGATGAAATCGAGAAAGCGTTCGACGAACAGTGTGGCATACTCGCCGCCTCAGGATGCGACCTCATCGCGTTGGAAACGTTCCACTGCGTTGAGGAGTTGCTGGTCGCCGCACGAGCGGCTCGGCGGCACGGCCTACCCGTCATGGCTTCTATCTCACCCATTGCATTTGCTGCATCGGCGGCGGATGACGTTATGCACCGGCTCGACATCTCGCCCGATATCGATATCGTAGGGATGAACTGCTTCCACGGCCCAGCCGAAATGCTCGATCCCGCAAGACGCGCTCGGGCGATTGTGAAGAAACCCTTTGTCATCATGCCCAATGCAGGTGGACCGCGCGAAATCGGCGGCCGCACCCTTTATCTGAACAGTCCCGAATACTTCACCGAATACGCCAAAAAATACATCGAGCTAGGCGCCAATGGTGTCGGAGGGTGCTGCGGCACAACACCTAGCCATCTCCGAATGGCTGCACAAGCCCTTCACGTTATGTCGGGCGTGAAACGCCACCTCGCGATCCGTCAAATCGACAACACTCCTGAAATTCAAGCACTAGACCCACTACCCTTTGCATTAAAATCCCCTTTCGCAGCGAAACTCGAAGCCAACCAATCCGTAACGTCAATCGAAATTCTTCCCCCACGCAATAGCGAAGGCCTCGAGGCGTTCATCGCAAAATGTCGTACCTGTCAAGAAGCCGGCATCGACGCAATCAATCTCCCAGACGGCCCTCGAGCAAGTGCACGCATGAGCGTGATCGCGACAGCATTCGCCATGAAGGCAGCAGGCTTATCAATCGAACCAATTCCCCACTGCTGCTGCCGCGACCGCAACCTCATCGGCCTCCAATCCGACCTTATCGGTGGCGTGGCTCTCGACCTCAAAACCTGGCTGTTCATCACAGGCGACCCCCCCAAGCTCGGCAACTACCCCGATGCCACTGGCGTCTTCGATGTTGACGCCATTGGCCTAACCAGACTCTGCCACAATCTCAATTGCGGTCTCGACGCCGCCGCCCAACCGTTGGGCGCACGAATCAGCTTCTCCATCGGCGTCGGAGTCAACCCAGCCGCCATCGACCTTGAACGCGAAATCGAACGATTCTATGCTAAGATCGAGGCCGGTGCCGAATATGCAATCACGCAACCCGTCTTCAACTCCGAAACCTTGCTCGCGTTCCTCGCACGCATCGCCCAGCACAAGCCAACCATTCCGGTTATCGTTGGCCTCTACCCCCTGCTGTCCTCCAAGAATGCCGACTTCATGAACCAACACGTACCGGGTGTCAGCGTACCCGAACGCCTCATCGAACGCCTCCGCGCCTGCACGACGAAAGAGGAAGCCATCGAAACCGGAATCTCAATCGCACGTGAAATTCGAGCCGCCGTCCAAGCCGGCGGTGGCACTGGCTTTCAGGTCAGCGCACCCCTCGGACGCACCGATATCGCCCTCAAAGTCCTGAGCTAAAAACTAACACTTGCGGACTTCGTAATCCTCCAGCGTGAGCATCATTCTTATAATCTCGAACAAAATTTTTGTTCGAGATTACAAGAAGCTGGACTAAAGCGCCTTTTCCACAATCTTGAATTTTTGTACGCTGAATTTCGATTAAAAATTGACTTGCTCTTCCCAAATGGAGTATAGTTTACTGCAGTGTTTTTATCGGTCTCGGTTGCGATCCGACTCCTTCCATGCCCCAGCCCTTGTGACTGCATATCACAGGTTTTAACCTCGGAGCTACTCATGAAATTCCAATCCCTCATCGATAGCATCCTCGCCGACATGAACAATCATGACGGTCTTGCGCCCGTGGATACCGCCCAATTCTGGCACGACCAAGAGCCTGCCGAGAAAAACCCATTCGGGAGCGATATCCCACAGGTGCCGATGTATTTTACGTCGGTTGAATGCGTCTTCGACGAACTGGGAATCCCGGAGGACTTCCGCAAATTGGCGTTCCCTAAATTCGCTCAATGGCGTTTTGATACCTTCCGCCAGTATAACGACAAGGCCGAACGCATTGTCGGTCGCCGTCTCCTGCCCGAGAACGATCCAACAAAAGAAGACCCAACCATCTTCTGGCCTCCGATTAAACAGCTCTACGATATCTTCGAGGCCAAGAACGAATGGGAAGGCGAAGCGGGCGGCTCCTGGTGGCTGAAACAGACCGTCCAAAACGAAGCCGAACTCTCCGCTCTCCTGGATCGCGTTGAGTCACGCCTCGAAAATCTAAAAGCATTCCTCTTCCCGGAAAACTGGGAAACACAAAAGCAGCACATGTTCGCTTCGGGCCATCACGTCCCGCAATACCGAGGGCAGCGAGGACCTTGCACATTCGCGTGCTCGATTTTTGGAGCTGAAAACCTTCTGCTGTTGTATTACGACAACGAAGACCTCTTTCGACGCTTCTCCGATGTCCTTGCTCGTACCATTGTCGCTCGAGCGGAAGCCATCGATGCGGAGAACGCTCCAGAGTGGACGCAGACAAGACCGATGAGCTGGTCGTGGGCTGATGACAATTCGTGCTTATTCAACACCGAACTCTACGAAGCGTTCGCCATGCCAATCCATCGTCGCGTCTTCAGTAAATTCGCCCCCGATAAGAAACTCCACCGCCGCTACCAGCACAGTGACTCGGCCATGGGACACCTACTCCCCCTCCTCGCAGAGGTGGATCTCACGGGGACAAACTTCGGGCCGACATTAACCGTCTCTGAAATCCGGAAATACTGTCCCAACGCCGTCATCCAAGGTCAGCTCGCGCCATTCACGCTAAGCCGGAGCGAACATGCGAATATCGTGGCAGAGTTCCTTCGCGACTTCGAGCAGGCGAAGGAGAAACGCGGCCTTGTGTTCACAACAGCAGGATCGATTAACAACGGATCCTCTCTCCAGTCGATCCGGCTTATCATGTCGGCAATTCAACACTACGGTCGATATTAAAATCTGGATTATGATCGATCCGCTAAGGGTACGTAATGACTTAACGTTGGCCCCATGTAGATCTGACGGGGCCGGTAGATACGCGTCTTGGGCGCGTCCATGATTTCCTTGTAATTGGCTATCCATCCAGGCATGCGCCCCATTGCAAAAACAACCGTGAACATCTCGGTTGGAATACCGATGGCTCGCATGATGATGCCACTGTAAAAATCTACATTCGGGTACAGCTTGCGTTCGATGAAATACGGATCTTGCAACGCGCACGCTTCCAGCCGTTGAGCGATGTCCAGCAATGGATCGGTAATCCGAAGCGCCCGGAGAAGATCGTCGCAAGCCCGCTTGAGAATCATCGCACGTGGATCATAGTTCCGATAGACGCGGTGGCCGAATCCCATAAGACGCATCCCGCTGCTCTTGTCTTTAGCGGCTGCGATAAACCGCGTACCGTCGTCTCCTGAACGGTGGATGTCTTCCAGCATCTCGATCACCGCCTGATTGGCACCGCCATGCAACGGCCCCCAAAGGGCACTCACGCCGGCCGCCGCACTGGCGAGCAGGTTGGCTTGGCTGGACGCTACCATACGCACAGCGGAGGTTGAACAATTCTGCTCATGATCCGCGTGCAGAATGAGAATTAATTCCAGCGCGCGTAAAACAGCAGGGTTCGACGCATAATCTTCGTAGGGATCCGAAAACATCATGTGCAGGAAATTGGCCACGTAGCGGTTGGAAGGCTTCGGGTAGATGATCGGCATTCCGCGAGACTTACGATACGAGAATGCGGCAATGGTGCGCACTTGCGAGATGAGCCGTGCTGCATGGAGATCGAAGAAGGGTGCTGTCGGCTTGCCGATGGACAAGCCCAGATAGAAACAACTGCTGGCGTTAATCATCGCGGACAAGATGGCCATGGGATGGGCGTTAGAAGGAAAGCCCTCGAAATGATATTTCATGTCCTCATGGAGATTCTCATTCTGCGTCAGCCTGTTCGAAAATCCTTGGAGTTCGACCGGATTCGGCAATTTGCCATAGACCAAGAGATACGCCGTCTCCACAAAGGAGGCCTTCTCCGCCAACTCCTCTATGGGGATGCCCCGATAACGCAAAATACCCTTATCGCCATCGATGAACGTAATCCGGCTCGTGCAGGATCCCGTGTTGGAATATCCTTCATCCAGCGTGATCACGCCGGTGGTGTCACGTAACGTGGAGATATCGATAGCGATCTCTCCTTCTGTTCCAATAACGAAAGGTAAGTCAATTTGCTTATCGTCGATTTCTATTCGCACTGTTGTTTTCATTTTTTATCTCTGCGTAACCACTAGGACAGACTCCAGATAAACCCACAATCTTTTCCGCTTATGTGGGGGCACAAACTAGAATATCAGCGAGTGGATGTCAAGTCATATTCCCCTGTAAATTCTTCTCCGTAAATTATTCTCCCACGTCCCTAGCTTTTTTACGACCGCTACTCACTTCCGTTCTATGGCGCAGGAAAAACAAGGGAGCCCACAAGCGAAAAAACGATGATGCGTTCGCCGGTCGTTGTGCTGATGTCCGTATGCAGGCTTTTGACATGCTCGCCAGTGATGTCGTACATCAGCACTTCGAGCAGGGGCCTCGCTTTCTCCAGAAGTTCCATGCGCACTTGCTTGATCAAACTACGCCCATAGTCGGCACTTTCACTCTTGACCAGATGCTTTTCCGCAGGCGTAAGCACGCCGCGTAAGCGAACGATGATCAAATCATCGATGATATACGTACGTGCCTCCTCCGGACCGCGCCCCATGTATTCACGCTCAAACTTAATCAGGGCCTCACAAATCTCGGATTCAATAACCCCTCTTGTTTTTCTATCAATATTGCACTTCGTCTTGGGCATAGCGTGTTCCTTCCTGTACTCCTAAAGCCGCTAGTTTAGGTTAGAAGCACGCAACAAGTCAACCGTAATTGACTCGTCTCAGGACATGGGCACGATTCACTGACCTTCCTGATTCCTTGATATTTTACCACAAAAGGCGAGTAATTTTAAAGCTTTCCATGGTTAAGATTTTACCACGGATCAACGCGAAAAGCCTTTGTTTTACCCAGACTGCGTCCGTAGTTAATCCCTGAAAAAACCCGGCCTCCAGAATGGAAAAAATTATCTAATCTTGAATACCAAATTCCAGATTAGATAATCCCATGATGCACCAGAGGCTTTTTCCCTTCGTGCCTTCGCATCTTCGCGTGACACAATTTCACCCTGCCACATCGCCAACACAACCCAAGATTAACGGGCTGACTTCTTCTGAGACCAGAAACCAAACGCCAGCACAAGAATGCCAAGGCCTAAGGACCAGACGTAACTTCCCGTGTAGTCATAAAGCAATCCTCCCAGCGCAGGGCCGCTAATGCCCGCCACGCCATGTGCCAGAAAGATCAGCGGATAGACTCTCGACACTTGATCTGCACCATACCGGGAAGCCACCTGCGCGGCGTATAACACAAAACAGGCCCCAAATCCAAAACCGACTAAAAAGGCTCCGAGCGGGAAGGCCGCCGGTACCCACCGTACAACAAGCAACAGCACGAGAGCCACGCCCAGAAACAACAAGGAGAACGGGATGAGCGGAGATCCATAACGATCAAACAACCCTCCCCACGCGAGTCTTCCGAATGTATTGCCCAACGCGAAGAAACTGATGCCAAGGGTCGCCGTTTCTGATGTTGATCCGCCGTCCATACCAATGAACTTAAGATTGCCAATGACCAGAAGGCCGGCAAAGGTTCCACAGAAAATCCCCGTTGCTAAGGCCCTGAAACCCTTATCTTGAAGCAGCAACTTCAGCGAGATGGGCTTAGCGCGAACGGATGCGAAAACCGGACGGATGAGGAAACTTGCACCCAAACAGATCACTGCGCCATAGCCCAGCCCGACAAAGCGGAAAATTTCCAGAACTCCGAACCCATTTCGCAATAACACGGTTATCAGCGACGAAAGCAGGATTGCGCCAGCACCAAAGCCTGCCACCGACACACCAGCCACCAGCCCTTTTCGCTTCGGGAACCATTGAATCCCCGTTGTCAACGCTGCAACATAGCCGAAGCCTATTCCAGCACCCCCGAGAAGCCCCGATCCCACACAAATCCAAAGAAACGACCCGTTGGAAGCGGCCGACGTTAAATGCCCGCATGTGTAAAGCAACCCTCCCACGAGCGCCACGTTGCGCGGTTCCCAGTGCCCCAGCAGCCGCCCGGCAAGCACCATGCTCAAAGCAGAAACCCAAACTGCCGTGCCAAAGACGAACTGCGTTTGTGCAGCCGTATAACCAAAATCGGCCTGCAAGGATGGCACAAAAGCACTCCAAGCATAGAGTCCGCCGAGGCAGGACTGAATGAGAAGAATCGCCGGTAAAATGAACCGGCGTTTGAGGTCTTGAAACGGTGCAGTCCTTGTTTCAGGGCTTGCCATCGGTGCATCTTGCCTTTTGGAGCGCCTGATCGGCTTGATCAACTTCGGCTGTCATTTTATGACGATATTCGAGAAGACGTGCGCGCAGTGGGGCATCTGACAGGGCGAGAATGGCAACGGCCAGCAATGCCGCATTCTTCGCTCCAGCCTTGCCGATCGCCACGGTTGCGACCGGAATCCCACCCGGCATCTGAACCATTGACAGGAGGGAATCCAATCCGCCGAGATCGCTCGTTGTCATCGGCACACCGATGATGGGTAAATGGGTCATTGACGCAATCACACCGGCAAGATGGGCCGCCTTACCGGCACCTGCAATAATGACTCGCACCCCGCGATCCTCGGCGGAAAGAGCGTAGGTTCGGGCCGTCTCCGGCGTTCGGTGTGCGGAGATGATCCGGATCTCATGCTTGAGACCAAATCCGTCAAGAACGGTCGAAGCCTCCTGAAGCGTCTCCAAGTCGGACTTGCTTCCCATCACAATGGATACTAGCGGTACGGTCTCTGTCTGCATCGAATTATCTCCTGTTTTGCATTATGTTTTCGTTGGTTTGTTCAATTCCGGCTGCGCGGAAAAGTCGGTCATTAATCGCACGTCCCAGCCCTTCGTTGGGGACGGTCTCCGCCACGATCAAGGCCAACCCTTGCGCATCTAGGCGCCGCATGGCGCCAAAGAGGTTCGTGGCCGCTTCACGCAAATTCGAGATTTCGGATAAAAATTCCGTCGCAGCAAATCGATGGGTTTCTGGTGATTTCTTCAGGGCCAAAAGCCCCACACGAGGCCCCGCGTAGGCAGATGCCGATTCCGGCGAGGACACAACTTGAAATCGGGTCTGCGGCGCATAATGCCGAGAAAGCATGCCAGGCGCAGATGGCGGCTCTGAGCTCGCCGATGACGGCTGCGTCACCGATCCGATGAGCGCTTCGATATCCTCCACAGGGATCCCACCGGGACGCAACAAAACGGGCAAATTTTCACAAAATGAAATAATCGTCGATTCGATTCCGACCGAACAAGGCCCCCCATCCAGTACGAAATCGACGCGGGATCCCAAGGAGGCCTCGACATGAAGCGCCGTCGTCGGACTGGTGTGCCCAAACGTATTGGCACTGGGTGCCGCAATCGGCATGCCCGTCTGCCGAATCAGTTCCAATGCCAAAGGATGCCGAGGCATGCGGACGGCAACCGTCGGTAGTCCGGCCGTAACCAAATCAGGGACGCCTGCCGTCTTAGGCAAAATCAACGTGAGTGGCCCTGGCCAGAAGCGATCGATCAGTGAATACGCGGCCGGTGGCACCCGCTCGGCCAGAAGACCCAACTGCTCCACGCTGTTAATATGAACAATCAGCGGGTCGAAATGCGGGCGTTGTTTAGCCTCAAAAACCCTTGCGACCGCCTTCTCGTCGAACACCACGGCTCCCAGTCCGTACACCGTCTCAGTGGGGAACGCCACTATGCCGCCCCGTCTTAAAATGCTGGAAGCGGCACCAATCAAACCGGGGGTCCTCGCTTCTTGCCGCCACAGCTCATGACAGGCCACGATCCACTCGGAAGCCTCACGGATGCTCGGGATCACGATGGCTCTCGCCGGAACTTCGTGTCTGTGCTTCAGACCGTGACCGGTCAACACGTGAAGCCCTGTGGCTCCAACACCCAACGCCATCGCACTGTCACTGGGATGATCCCCCACCACAAACGAACGCGATAAATCCAACCCGTATTTTCGTGTCGCTTCTTCTAAGAAAAACGGTTTAGGCTTCATGCATTCGCACCCGTCTTCGCGACGATGCGGGCAGGAATAGAGCTCGGTGATGAGCACCCCTTTCTGTCGCAGCGAATCGACCACGAATGCGTTAACACGCGCGGCCTCCTCCGCTGTGATCATGCCTTTGCCCACACCGGACTGGTTCGTGACGATGAACAGACGCGCGTGCGCCTGAAGCCGCCGGAGGGCCTCAACCGTCTCCTCGTAAAAAACCACCTCTGTTGAATCGCGCAAATCCCCACGATCCTCGATCAGGGTTCCATCGCGATCAAGAAAAACCGCAGGTTGTCCTATCGAATTCGATTCCGAGGGTGAAGAAGAAGAAATCATATGCGGCTCTCCAGAGAACCGTAGTGGTTTAAGGTCGGACCCGTGTAGATCTGAAGGGGGTGGTAAAGACGTCTCTCCGTGCAGGCGCTATGACAGACCCCGGACAAAGCGATCCATGCGCTCCAGCCCTTTTTCAATGTTACTCAATCCAGTCGCGTAACTGAGGCGGATATAGTCATCGGAACCGAAAGCAATGCCCGGCACGGCGGCGACTTTCTCCTGCTCCAACAGTTTCGCACAGAACTCCGTGGATTTGAGACCGGTCGTTGAAATGTTCGGGAATAAATAAAAGGCACCCTTCGCATTGCAACAGGTAATGCCCGGGATCGCGTTGAGACGATCTTGCGCAAAACGGCGACGTTTATCAAATTCCGCCAGCCAGATCGGGAGATGATCCTGCGAACCGTTCAATGCAGCCACGCCACCCTTCTGAGCGAAGCTTGTCGGATTGCTCGTGCTGTGGCTCTGGATTGCGTCGATCGCCTTGGCTATCGGTTCCGGTGCTGCGCAGAAGCCCAAGCGCCAGCCTGTCATGCTCCAAGCTTTCGCAAAGCCATGAACAATAATCGTGTGCGCAAAATGCTCCGAACTTAGGGATGCCACACTGGTGTGCGTCGCACCATCATAGAGCAGCTTTTCGTAAATCTCATCGCTCATGATGAGCACACTCTTTTCCACGCAAATGTCGCCCAGTGCTTTCACTTCTGCAGGCGTGTAAACGGTTCCTGTCGGGTTGCTCGGAGAATTGAAAATAAACAGACGCGTTCTCGGTGTAATCGCGGCGCGCAACTGCTCCGGCGTGACTTTGAATTCCGAGCGATCCGTCGTTTCAATGAAGACCGATTTGGCTCCAGCCAACTTCACCATCTCTGGATAACTGAGCCAGTACGGCGACGGGATAATAACCTCGTCACCTTCCTGACAGGTTGCCATGATCACATTGTAACAGGAGTGCTTTCCACCGCAGGATACAATGACCTGGCTCGGCTTGTAGCTCAGCCCATTCTCTCGTTTGAACTTGTTCGCAATCGCCTCACGTAATTCCGGCGTTCCGCTGGCAGGCGTATACTTCGTGAACCCCGCCGTGATGGCGGCTATTGCGGCGTCTTTGATGTGTTGCGGCGTGTCAAAATCCGGTTCCCCGGCACCAAACCCGACCACATCAATTCCCTCCGCCTTCATCTGCTTCGCTTTTGCGTCAATTGCGAGCGTGAGGGATGATGAAAGTGAAGCGGCGCGTTGCGATATTCTATAGTCCATGAATCTATTCCTGTTTTGTATACGTTTCTATGATGACGAATTTTCGCATTCGCCTGCGATAGACTGTCATTGTATCTTTTAATACGACTCAGCGCATCAGTAATTCTAAGGGGGAGCCTGAGGACACGGTGCTAACTTAAGTTACGTTCCAATCTTAATCCTAATCCTAATCCGCCCCCATCAGAGAGAGTAAGATTACGAGTAAGATTAAGATTAGGAATACCGCCAAATCACTCAGTTAGCGCCACCCGGAGCCAGAACCCTTACAGCCCGACGCGTTTCTTCAACTCAGCAAGCTGCGTCTTCATCCGGGCAGGAAGTCTGTCACCAGCGGTGTTGAGGTACTCCTCAATCTCCGGCACTTCACCCTTCCAGCCGTCGACGTCGATGCGCAGCAGTTCGGTGATTTCCGCTTCGCTGATCTTAAGCCCGCTGACATCCAGATCGCCCGTGTTCGGCACATAACCGACCGCTGTCTTGACAGCACTGACCTTGCCTTCGACACGCTCGCACATCCATTTCAGGACGCGGCAATTGTCGCCAAAGCCCGGCCACAGCCATTTGCCATCGCTGGACTTCCGGAACCAGTTCGTATAGAAGATCTTCGGAGCCTTCACGCCGAGCTTATCCCCCATGTTGAACCAGTGCTGCCAGTAGTCGCCAATGTGATAGCCGCA
>CAZKJH010000089.1:0-15446 GCA_964553035.1 uncultured Lentisphaerales bacterium
AAGGCGTAGGGCGTAGTTGAGAGAGGGAGTAGGGCGTAAGGCGTAGGGCGTAGTTGAGGCAGCGAAGCCAGCTACAGAGTATGTGCATTCTTGCGCACCTTTGATAAACAGCAATGCGGCTCGCCGCAGTCTCGCTCTCCAGAAAAACGAATGCCTTTCGCACACCTGTCCGCTAGTGAATCCGCGGTAGCCTTGGATTGTGCCTAGTACTCTGTACAGCGCGTATTGGTAAGACAAGATTACAAGATTTACAAGATTAAGTTCTTGGTTTCAATATTGTTAATCGTGTACTCTACCTGAAAATTACCGTCATTTCTGC
Organism: uncultured Lentisphaerales bacterium; assembly: GCA_964553035.1. Lineage (GTDB taxonomy): Bacteria > Verrucomicrobiota > Kiritimatiellia > RFP12 > UBA3636 > JBBQIY01. Next base: position 320 of record CAZKJH010000089.1, read on the forward strand.
CTGTACAGTGTACTGGAATCCTATTTTCGCCCCCTGCACAGTCTCTATATATCCCCATACAGAATCTCTATATATCCCCCTATACAATCTCTATACATCCCGCTGTACACTTGCTATTCATCCCCCTGGTTTGCTATAATCCGACACATGAGCTACGTAAAACGATATGCAGACGATGAACTTTCGCGGCGTCTCGGTCATGCTGGGGCCGTGTTAATCACAGGGCCAAAAGCCTGTGGGAAAACAGAGACCGCGCTCCAATCGGCCGCTAGTGACATCCGCATGGATGCCGATGATCAAGCCGCTGCGCTCATGCAGTTCGACCCGCATCAGGTACTCACAGGGGATACTCCACGCCTCATCGACGAATGGCAGGAATACCCCAGACTTTGGAACTTTATTCGGCGAGAAATAGACAACCGTAAAGCGGACGGACAGTTCATCTTGACTGGGTCTGCAAACCCCGATGAGAAGACAAGACGACATTCCGGCGCGGGGCGCTTTTCCGTGATGCGCATGCGTCCCATGTCCCTCTACGAACGTGGCTGGTCGTCTGGCGAAATTAGCCTAGAAAGTCTTTTTCGTGCGACAACCATTCAAACACCACCGGTCAAAACTTCTCTCGGCCTGATTGCGGAGCAAATCATTTACGGAGGGTGGCCCTCCCTGTTGAACAAAAGCCTCGACCGAGCATCCGAATTTTCCCGCGATTATGTATTACTGACTGCTGAAGTCGATATCAGCCGTGTTTCGGAAAAGCGCCGCGATCCAGAAAAGGTCAAAAGACTCATTCAATCCATCGCCCGAAACATATCAACGGAAGCCTCGTTTCGCTCTCTTGCGGCGGACGTTCGAGGCGGAACAGACTCATTTAAAGAAGAAACAGCGGCAGACTACGCTAGCGCGTTGGAACAACTGATGATCGTCGAAAACCTTCCGGCATGGAACGTCCATATCCGTTCGAGTGCGACACTGCGCTCTGCGTCAAAATGGCATTTTGCGGATCCATCCATCGCATGCGCTGCACTCGGTCTATCCGCTGGAAAACTCGCGGATGATTTGGAGACTCTCGGCATGATGTTCGAATCGCTCGCAGTGCGTGACCTTAGAATCTACGCACAAACTTTCGACGGAGCAGTCCGCCACTACCGGGATTCTTCCGGACTTGAAGTCGATGCCATTATCGAGAAGGCGGATGGAGCCTGGATGGCGGTAGAAATTAAACTAGGAGCAGGAGCCGCCGATGCGGCGGCCACAAACCTCCTCAAACTCGCGGCACGCATCGACACGAACAAAACGCCGCCGCCGTCAGCGCTTGTCGTGCTCACGGGAAACGGATTTTCGCACCGACGTCCAGACGGTGTTTTCGTCGTCCCGCTCCACGCACTCCGAGCCTAGTACTCTGTACAGCGCGTATTGGTAAGACAAGATTACAAGATTTACAAGATTAAGTTCTTGGTTTCAATATTGTTAATCATGTACTCTACCTGAAAATTACCGTCATTTCTGCCTGTACAATGTACTAGTCTGGTGACAGGGTCAACCCCCTGGTGCCTGGTGACAGGGTCAACTGAAAACAAGAAATCAGGACCTGATCCGTTGAAGGTGGGGCTTGTGAGGGAGGAGGGAGGAGTGAGTAGTTGAGGCTGGGGACACCCCAGGCCCCGTTAGGGCGTGTCCGGCTTCAGCGAAGCCAGCTACAGAGTATGTGCATTCTTGCGCACCTTTGATAAACAGCAAGATGGTGACAGGGTCAACCCTGAAAACAAGAAATCAGGACCTGATCCGTTGAAGGTGGGGCTTGTAAGGGAGTAGTGAGTAGTGAGTAGTTGAGGCTGGGGACACCCCAGGCCCCGTTAGGGCGTGTCCGGCTTCAGCGAAGCCAGCTACAGAGTATGTGCATTCTTGCGCACCTTTGATAAACAGCAATGCGGCTCAGATGGTGACAGGGTAAACCCTGAAAACAAGAAATTAGGACCTGATCCGTTGAAGGTGGGGCTTGTGAGGGCGTAGGGCGTAGTTGAGGCTGTCCGGCTTCAGCGAAGCCAGCTACATGGTCGTGTTTCTCTTGTCATTGGCTTTCGTTGTCTTTGCTGGAACCATCGCGCTGACTAAAAATAGTTTTTTGCGATAATTTTTTTGTGCTGGACAGTGCTGCCGCGAAAACGATACGCTTCCAATAAATCGGGGTTGTTTATACCCCGTGAACGGTTACGGAGATTGTAGGCATGAAAAGTTTACGTTTATTGATGATGGTAGCGGTGGCGGGTATAGTTGCTGAGATGACAGTCTTGGGGCAGGAAGTAGCATCAGAGCAAGCACCAGCAAAGGGGGTGTTCGAGACAAAGTTGAGCATTGGTGCCACACTGACGGACGGCAATAGTGAGACGATGCAGGCGAACTCCTCGCTTATTACTGAAGGAGAGAAAGAAGGACTCGGATCCGTGAGAGCGGGTATCGAAGCCAATTACGGTGAGACGACCACGAGGACAACGGATGCCGAGGGCGTGGGTAGCGAGAACTCAGATACCACGATTAAAAATGCGAACATTTTTGCAGGCGCGAAGAAGACGATTACGGAACTAACCTTCTGGTCGATTAATGCTTCAACCCTGTATGACGACATTGCCGGAATCGACTATCGCGCGACGCTTGCTCCTGGGCTTGGCTTTTACCTGGTCAAGAATGATACGACGAGCCTCTCTGTGGAAGCGGGTCCTGCCTATATTCGGGAGAAGGTTTCCGGTGTGACTGATAACTATATGGCGCTACGGATCGGCGAGCGTTTCGACTATGCATTCAGTGAGACGGCTAAAGTCTGGCAGTCTGCCGAGTATCTGCCGAAGGCGGATGACTTTGGTGACTACCTCTTGAACGTGGAGGTTGGTGCGGAAGCTGCACTGAACACTTCGATGAGTCTGCGGCTTGTCCTTCAGAACAAGCATGACAGCACACCTGGAGATGGACTTGAGAAGAACGATTTGGTCTTGATCGGGGGCATCGGCGTCACGCTTTAAAGCGGTTCTTATCGGGCAGAATTGTCTTTTGCAGTTTATCTGCGACCTCGCGTGAAGCGAGGCGCATCAGGCTTTCTTCTGAGGTGCCGAGGAACCAGACATGCGCACCGTTGCCTGAGCGCGATCGCTCCACGGCGCAGGAAATTTCGCTTTCATCACAGACGGCTCGCAAGGCCGCAACATCAATTGTAATCTTGAATTTTTTTGTTCAAGATTACTGCTTTGCCATTGTGGTGGATGTTAATGGCCGGCAGTGAAACTGCGGGCTGCATCGCGCATAGCGACAAGGTTTTCCCATGGTACTTCCGGTTCCACGAGGTGGGTGGGGGCAATGACAATGCCGCCTTGTGGGCCACAGATTTCGAGATTGCGCCAAACGGCGTCGCGCACGGCGTCGGGAGTGCCGAAGGGAAGCAGTTGTTGTGTGCCGATCGTGCCCCAGTAGGATAAACGTCCTGCCGTCTCACGGTGGACATCCGCAAAATCCATGCATTCCGGTTGAACCGGATTCAGGACATCCACGCCGATCTCGATCAGGTCATTCAAAAACGGGGTCACATAGCCGCAGGAGTGATAGAAGATCAGCAAGTCGGGTTTAATGGCGCGACCGGCATCGATCACCATTTTCAGACGAGGCTTAAGCCAGGTGCGCCAGAGTTTAACGCTCATCATGATGGTGTCTTGCATGCCGATGTCATCACCCAGCATGACGATATCGAATCCGGCTTGTGCATAAGCGCGCATGCTTTCGATGGAAGACGCGGTCACGCGATCCAGCACGAGGGTGGCGCGTTCGTCATCCATCATCATGTCTGCCATCAAGTCCTCCATGGAGCGGATGTACCAGGATCTCTCCCAGATGGTACAGGCTAGGCCGCCTGCAGATGCGAGCCCCAGGTTTTGCAGCCGAAGGACTTCCGCTTTCATCCGCACGACTTCGCCGCATGCGATGCGCGGTTCCGGGAACCGGCGGATTTCATCTTCAGTCACCGCATCTCCCTTCAAGGGGTGATGCATTCGGGTCATATGCCAGCAATCGGGCTGCTTCGAATGTCCTACGCACCAGCTATCGAACGAGATGTCATTGGGCAACGTCTCACGTTGATACAAGGCATGTGGATTGGTGCAGGTGGTTTCGTCCTGTATACCGATCGCTCGGCAGGGCGAGCCGAACCAGCCGGGGATGTCGCGATGCCCGAAGCGGACTTCAAAAGCCTCAACTTGTGAGGGGCAAAACCCCCCTGGAGAAAGCGGAACGGTGTCAAAACCTTCTCGTCGCAAGGAACGCAGCAAATTTTCACGTGGGGTTATCATTCTTTAATCTCGAATTCTCCTGGGATAATGACGCGGTTGCGCGACATAGGCAGGGTAGTTTTCATGGGGATGCGTCCTCCCAAGAGTCCCGGTGTGTAGAGGCCTAGTGCGGGAGTGAAAACTCCCACTCCGGTGCCGATTGGAGCTGTGCCTGAGCCGTAGGTTCTACAAACCGTGTCGTGTTGTGGGTCGAGTGCGTCGTTGTTCAGATCAAGCGGAAGGCCGATTTGGAATTGAATCTTCGTCCCCTGCAGAAAATGGATAAACAGGATGGTTGACGAGGAGGGCACAAAGCCCGGGGCCACGCGCCACAGGGCTTCGAACCCAAAAGTCTCACCCGGCTTGGCAACCGAGGGCCAGGTTGAAAGTCCTACCAAAATCAGTTTTCCATCGAAGAACGATGCGTTGAGCAGGACTTGAGGATACTCGCCGTGGAACTCGTGCGCCTCGTCGGGCCGTTCGGCACCCCCCACGAACGTCGTCAACTCCGTTGGGGTGCGTGCCTTGTTGGAGTCGTAGTCCAATGCCGCTTGTAATAGCTCTTCTCGGGCTGCCGGTTCGACCGTTTCGGTTTGCCGCCGCAGCGCATCGGCCAGCGTGTGGTGGTTGGCATGCAGGAGTTGAATGCCATTGAAGCGAAGCCCGTAATAGTCTTGGATGCCTTTTTCGCCGTCAGTTAGTTCAAACAGCGTCACGTCACCGACGACGGTTTCCGTGGCGCGAGTATGCAACATGGTCAGTCCCTGACGCACCGATGCCACGGTGTCCGGTGTCGCCGCGATTGCGGTGCCAGCGGCAACCGTGACATGGGTGCCACCTTGATTCTCGCCAAACACCGATTGCTCGCGCGATGTCCACACCGTTCCGTTTAATGCATCATGCAACTGATTTGCTAACCAGCGGTCGGCGAACACGCGGCGAATCTTGTGCTCCCGAACGACATCGGCAAGCGCAGACACATCGGGCTGCGTTGCAACGGCGGGCTGGAGCACTTGAAGTTCGGGAATACGGACCACGTTGCTATCGCCGTGCGGCAGAAAGCGTATACGTAGCGCTTCGATCTTGATGGGCGCGAAGCGTTTTTCGGCTCGAAGATGATCTCCCCCTGCATAGAAGCGAGGTCCTGACCAGTAGTAGGGCGTGTTCACATGGAGTGGCGAGAGTGTTGTAAATTCGGTGGTGTTCGGCACGCGTCCTTCCACCGCCCAGCCGTCAAAGGTGTCGCGTCCAAGCGTCCAGATCCGGATGCCGCACACGTCGGTTGGCCCATCAAACTCGAGGTCGATCCACCTTCCTGTTTTGCCGTTTGCTTTCACGGTGGCTACCGTGGAGGCGAGTTGATCAACCAGTACAAGCACCGGTGTCGGACCGTCGCTAGTGCGAGCGGCGCAGAAATGCTCGGCTGGTAGCGGAACCGTTGCACCAGCAGGCGCAACGGCCTCGCTATGGACACGGAGGGTGCCCACTCGCTCAAAAGACGATGTGGTGCTTGTTGACAGCAGGAAGTGATCGAAACCTCGGAAATTTTCAATGACTGCTGGACTATCCGTGCGTTCGAGCTTCTGTGCGTAGGGGGCGTACCGCTCTAATTCGGGCGAAGATGCACAAACCTGTTCGTCTGTGACCCAGTTGATGCCATAGAGAGTATAGCCTACAAATGCGGCGGACGTGCCTCGCGCCGCCAGCACTTCCGGCAACTGCTGCGCCGACTGATACCAGGGGTCTTGCATGCGGTGGTGTGGGATTGTTCGCACGTTTGCTTCGATGATGGTTCCAATCGCGAGCATGCCTACGCAGACGAGCACAGCCCAAAGGGTACGCACGCACGAGCGTGGAGCGGATGCCATAGTAGCCGCGCAGCGGGCTACCGCCGCACCGGCCAACGCGGCAAACACGGGGATAAAGGGCAGAAGGTAGCGAGGCGTATTGGGGATGTTGAAGGAAGAAAGTGCATACGCTACACAGAAGAGGAATGCGTAGAGAGCCGTCACGACGAGCATCCAGAATCCGGGGTCGCCGCGTCGATGGTGCCGGGGCCAGAGCATCCAGAGTGCGAGCATGAGGAGGAACAGATATGCCGCGATAACCATCGCGCCGTGTGTGTCGAGAGCATCGAATCGGATATCTAGCAATGCAGGAAGACGCGTAGAAACCATCGCTTTCAGTGCGGTCAGCGCTTGCCCCCGTGTGACCATCCCGCCATCGGATCCCAGCGATGCCCATTGGTGTGTGATGTTCCAAACCCAGAAGGGAAGGCTCCCAATCGTGAAGCCAAGGAGTCCTGGGAGCCAAACCCGCCTCCTCAGAATCCGCCATCGCAGTCCGATCAGCAGCGCGATCCCAGCCGCTGCAAGCGCGGGCAAGGTTAGCCAGAAATTCCAGAAGCCCAGTCCCCCCAAGAGGCCAAGCCATGCACATTTTCTCACGCCAATAGAACCGTAGACGCATGCGTGCCCAGCCATGCGGGCCGCTTCGCGCAGCAGCAGCACGGTGAGGCACAGTGCCAGTGCGTAGCCGCCGCGTGGGGATGCCATATAATGGAAGTAACTGATCGGGCCGATGGCAATGATCGCTACTGCCACAACCCCGGCCCAGCGTCCCCCGACATCTGCTGCCCAAGCACGAACAGCGAGTAGCAGCGCGATACCGAATAAGGCCGTTCCCATACAGATGACAAACGGAGAGGGGCCGAAGAGCATCACCAGCAACGCGCTGACTGACGGTTCTAAGGAGCCCATGTAGGGTTGCCCGTAATAGAAGACAGGCCAACCACGGCCTGTTGCGGCGTGTCGCGCCATCTGGACAATGACAGCATAATCGGGATTGCGCGAGTACTGATACCAATAAGCACCGATGATGCGTGCGACGATCCCTGTCGCGAATACTAGGGTAAACACCACCCATGAAAGTCGTGTGCGCTTGACTCTTGCTGACCCTTTTTCCTGCATGTTAGAAGCGGTTTCTGTAGCGGATGTGGACATTGCGAGTGCCGTTTGGTCGTATCCCGATAAAGATGGCACCCAGACCCGTATCATACGGGAAGAGTTCTGCCGGCGCATCTGCCTTCAGACGGTCGTTCCAGTTGTAGCGGATCACGGCATCCTCTGGGGGCGGATCGTCAAATGAGATATCCCATCGGTTGAAGTTTGCTTTCACAATACCGTTTCCATTTGGTTTGAGAAAGCGCCCCCCAGAATCAGCGACCTCGAAGATTGCGAAACCGCCGCCGTACTCTGATGGAATCCAGTCGACGTCATGGAACTGTGTCGGCTCGGACCGAAAATAGTCGATGTAGTTCTGTCGGCAGGTGACAACGTGTGTTACGCCATGAAGTTGCATGAAGCCATGCATGCCTCCGGGGCGCGTACGGCTGGCAACAGGCGGGTAATCCATTTCCACCATCCCAGCAGGGAATCCATAGTAATCGCAGGCCATCATTTCGCGGTCTGCAAGGATAGGCAGGTATGCGACATGGCCTCCTCCGTAGGCATGGACAGCGGGGCCTGCGAACAGGACGCGACCGTCGACTGGGACGTGCGCTTGCACCCACGAGGCCAATTGCCCCACGCTGGGCTTTATTACTCTGAACGGAGCAAACCCTTGATTTGCATAGATACGACTCGTCGTCTCGAGACCACACAGCAACAGCGCCAACACCATGGCTTGTACGATCGCCGCAGAGGGGGCTCGTGCGTTCCAGATGCGCCGCAACCAGCAGGCTGTCGGTATAATCGCCAGAATGCCGCAGAGGACTACCATGCGCTCCAACTGGAGTCGTGGTGCTACCTCAGGCCCGATTGAGAATGTCAACGTCAACGTGAGCAGGGTCAGCCCGACCCACCATCGTAGCCGCTTCCAGGGCATGAGCCAGACTCCGGCGATGCCGAAGACGGCGCACAGAGGATGCAATTCGACAATAACCAATCCGACCGTCCGATAGAAACGCGCCAACACATATTGGATACCGCTGAATTTTTCTGGAGATGACAGCGTATACTGGAGAAGTTCCTTGCCCAACGCCGCCGCGACCAGCGTATGCGCGAGTAGTGCCATGATGATTACGCCGCCCCCAATCAGCACCCAACGGGCACGGCTCGGCCACCATCGTCGCCAGGATGCCAGCGTCATTATCGCGAACGGCAGGCCGACCACCATAGAAGGTGGCCATTGCGCCAGAAAGAACATTGATACAATTAAGCCCGTGGCCGCAGCCGGGGTTGCGCGGCGACCGATGGCGACCGCGTAGAGAAAGGCAAGTGCCGCTGGTATCATCGCCCAGGAGAGCCCAGCTCCCGCCGTCCCAAAGCGGAGCACCCAAACGAAGAAAAGCCGGTGGGCGGCCAGCGATAGAATACCGCCAGCCAATGCGCCCTCGGTTCCCAACCCTATCGTTCGCAGTGCCCAGACGGTCATCCAGGGTACGGCGATGATCTGAACGGCAATCAGGGCGTAGGTGTAGACGACATGCGGTTCGAACAACCACCAGAGGGGAGCCGCAGCCCATGCGTAGCCGGTCGTTCCAGAGGAGACCAGTACGCTGTTCACAACGCCTGCGTTCCAATAAGGAACGTAGTTTTCGCGCCAAGGGAATGCGCCCCAAAACTCGCTCAGACGAAACATGAACGACGGGTGGTCGTCGGAATAGACAGCCAAACCTCCGGTCTCGTGGAGGAGAGCGAACGCACAGGCCGCTTGGCCTACAATCAACGCCAAGAAAAGTAATCGGGGCAGATGTTTTCGTGCCCTGGGAGATAGAAAAAAGGGCACACATAGCCATGAGAGCACGATGAACCGCATGACACCCATGCGCGACAGTGCCGACAGGGATCCCGTGTTGTCGAGCCAATTGATGAAGTAATAGCGGCCTTGATGCGTCACCGTTGTGAGTGAGAACAGGAGCGTAACCCCTCCCAAGACCCATGTCGTCCACGACAAACGACGGGGCGGTGGCGAAGAAATGCCTGCGGCCGGCGCTGCCACGCGGCGCTGCCAAAATGCTACGCTGGCGACCATGCCGACCGACCAAACGACCAGTAGCAAGGCATCCGTCGCATACTGTCTCCATGTTGTCAACGTGTTCCACCACTGCGGAGCCAGCCACAGGGCTCCAGCCAGCATGACCACCACGAGGGCAGGGCGCAAGCCTCTGCTGGTCATACCCCGAGTGCTGGCCGGATAGCGACTCTGCTGTGATCCTATTGCCATTGGAAAACCTCTTCGAGCGCGGCTTCTCGCCATTCAAACGATATGATCATAGTATGTCTCCAGTGTACTACTAAAGTTGACTTATATACTCATTAATTATGGAATGCATTCCACCATGCGTTATGCCCGATCAATGCCTTCCCGCAATTCGCGAATTTTGGCGGCAATGATTTCTGGGATGGCGGCGGGGGTGGAGGCATTATCTTCAACGAGCTTGACGAGCGCACTGCCAACCACTACGCCATCGGCAAGCGGAGCGAGGGTCTGCGCGTCCTTGCCCGTGCTGATGCCAAAGCCGAGGCAGATGGGTAGCGGACAGATGGCTTTAACCTCCGCTGCATGTTTTTTAACCGCTTCGTAATCGAGACCGCCCGTTCCGGTAACGCCAAGGCGCGTGATCAGGTACAGGAAGCCGCCGCCGTCATCGATGAGCATCTTCAACCGCGTGGGTGTCGTCGTGGGTGCGGCAAGCCGGATGATTTGAATGCCTGTACCCTTGAGAGCGGCTGCGAGTGGGCCAGCCTCTTCGGGCGGAAGATCGACGACAAGCATGCCGTCGATGCCAGCGGCTTTGGCCTCTTTAGCTGTTCGTTCAAGGCCGTATTTGAAGATGGGATTGTAATAGCTGAAGAGGACGATGGGAGTCTCAGTGGTTTTGCGTAACTCGCTCGCAAGAACAATAGTCTGGCTGAGCGATGCACCGGTTTTGAGTGCGCGCTGGGAGGCGCGTTGAATGACGGCTCCGTCGGCGGTAGGATCAGAGAAGGGTACGCCGAGTTCGATGATGTCGAGTCCGGCCTTACACGCTTCGCTGAGAATCGCCAAGCTGGTTGCGTGATCGGGATCGCCGGCGGAGAGAAAGCACACGAGAGCTTTCCGTTTTTCATCGGCGAGTTTTTTGAAGGTGGTGTCTATGCGGTTCATGGGGGAAGTAGCGAGTGGTGAGTTGCGAAATAACTTTGTCGTTAGCGTTGTCGCTAACTTTATCGATTCTACGGGAGTGAGAGGGTTTTAGACAGGATTACAAGATTTCCCAGATGCAGTGTTGGAGAGAGTGAGTAGTGCGTAAGGCGTAGTTTCCGAGAGAGGGAGTAGGGCGTAAGGCGTAGGGCGTAGTTTCCGAGAGAGGGAGTAGGGCGTAAGGCGTAGGGCGTAGTTTCCGAGAGAGGGAGTAGGGCGTAAGGCGTAGGGCGTAGTTTCCGCTGGGGGCACCCCAGACCCCGTTTATTCTGGCTGAGGTGATTCCTGATAGTCCATGGTCTATGGTCGATAGTCCTTCTTTTCGTGTTGCTTTCCCTTACTAGCGACTAGCCACTAGCGACTCTCTTCTACTAGCCACTAGTGGCTCTTCAGATACTTCATGATATGATCGAGGTCTTTATCGCCGCGGCCGGAGAGGCAGACGAGGATGATGTCGGTTTTGGGGCGTTTGCGTGCTTCTCGCATGGCACCGGCAAGCGCGTGCGAGCTTTCAAGGGCGGGGATGATGCCTTCGTATTGACAGAGCAACCGGAAGGCCGCGACCGCCTCGGCGTCCGTCACGCCTTCGTAGCGGACGCGCTTGATGTCGTGTAGGAGCGCATGTTCAGGGCCAACGCCGGGATAGTCGAGTCCAGCGGAGATAGACCACGCTTCGTTAATCTGCCCTTCGTTATTCTGTAGGAGATACGTCATGGCACCGTGAAGGCTTCCTGGCGTACCGCCGTTGATGGAGGCTGCGTGGTGGGGCGTGTCCAACCCTTCGCCTGCCGCTTCGATGCCGACGATTTCGCAGTCATCGTCGAGGAAGGGGTAGAAGAGTCCCATCGCGTTGCTTCCGCCGCCGACGCAGGCGACAAGCATGTCTGGCATACGGCTCGTGAACTCAACAATCTGTTTGCGCGCTTCGTCGCCGATGACGCGCTGGAAATTGCGTACCATGGTGGGATAGGGGTGCGGCCCCGAGACCGTGCCGATGACATAAAACGTGTCTTCGCTCTCACCCACCCAGTAGCGCAGAGCTTCGTTCATTGCGTCCTTGAGTGTTGCCGTCCCAGAGGTAACGGGAATTACTTCAGCCCCAAGGAGTTTCATGCGCAGGACGTTTGGGGCTTGGCGTTCAATGTCATCCTTGCCCATAAAGACTTTGCATTCCATCCCGAAACGTGCGGCGATGGTGGCGGTGGCAACGCCGTGTTGTCCGGCACCTGTTTCCGCGATGAGCTTCGTCTTGCCCATGCGCCTGGCGAGGAGGCCTTGCCCGACGACGTTGTTGATCTTGTGAGCACCGGTGTGCGTGCAGTCTTCTCGCTTGAGGTAAATCTGTGCGCCACCAACATACTCGGAGAGGCGTTGGATATAATCGATGGGCGTGGGCCGAGCTGCGTAATGCTCGAGCATGCTGTGGAATTCGCGGATGAATGCAGGGTCGTTCTTGGCCTCATCGTAGGCGGCGGCAAGTTTGTCGAGCGCCGCGATGAGTGTTTCGCCGACATAACGTCCGCCGTAGGGGCCGAAGTGGCCTGTAGCGTCTGGGTAGTTACCGATAATAGTTTTCATAAAATGGGAGGCTCGATAAGGGCACGGCATGCCGTGCCCTTACATGATCGCGCGGTAGCGCGTATGGGCATTGCGCATGAGTTGTTCTGTTGCTTCCCAGCCGATGCAGGCATCGGTCACAGAAACGCGGGGATTGATGGCGGAAAGGTCTTTTGGGATGGCCTGTGACCCTGGCTCGAGATAGCTCTCGAGCATGAAGCCACGGATTGACTTGTTGCCGTTCTCCATTTGATCGAAAAGGTTCTCGAGAACATCGCCTTGAAGTTCATGTTTCTTGTACGAGTTGGCGTGACTGCAGTCAACGAGGATGGCGGGTAGCAGATGCTTCTCTTTGAGGGCAACCTCGCATGCTTGAATCGAGGCGGAATCGTAGTTGGGCGTTTTGCCACCGCGTAGCACGAGGTGCGGATAAGGGTTGCCGGTGGTGCTGAACACGGCAGGGAGACCATCGGACGTAACGCCAAGGAAGTGGTGCGGACCGAGAGCTGCTTGCATGGCGTTGATCGCTGTGGCAACCGAGCCATCGGTACCATTTTTGAAGCCGACAGGCATGGAACAGCCACTCGCCATTTCCCGATGCGTCTGGGCTTCAGCGGTGCGTGCGCCGATAGCAGACCACGAGATGAGATCACTGATGTACTGGGGAATGAGCGTATCGAGCAATTCCGTGCCGGCGGGGAGACCGATCTCCGCGACGCGGAGGAGGAAGCGGCGTGCCATGCGGATACCGTCTTCGATCCGGAAGGTGTCGTTCATAAACGGGTCGTTGATGAGACCCTTCCAACCCAGAACAGAGCGAGGCTTCTCGAAGTAAACGCGCATCACGATGCAGATACTGTCGGAAACTTCATCGCTCAGCACTTTGAGTCGCTGGGCATATTCCTCTGCGGCATCGAGATTATGGATAGAGCACGGGCCTACGATGGCAAGAAGTCGTGGGTCTTCATGGTCGAGGATGCGTTCGATTTCGCTACGGCCGCGTAGTACGGTCTGCATCGTTTTCGAAGTGTGGGGTAATTCCGCATGAATTTCGCGTGGGGTGGCGAGCAGTTCAACGGAATCAACATGGATGTTATCAAGGGCGATGTGGTTCATGGGGAAGTAGCGAGTTGCGAGTTGGGAGTAGTGAGTTGCGAGCTGGGAAAACTTTGTCGTTAGCTTTGTCGCGAACTTTGGCGATAGGAGAGTTGTGAATATTACCAGAACGGTTCGAGGTTGAGGTTGAGGTTTTGAACGGCTTCGGCGAGGCATCGGATCGCGTCTGGATCTTTGACACCCGGTGAGCTTTCGACACCGGAACTAATATCGTACGCCATTGCGCCTGAATCTTCAATCGCCTTTATTATGTTTTCTGGGCACAACCCGCCAGCGATCCCGAGTGGCACGTTGTCCGAGATTGTGTGCGCCTCTGCCCAGTTCCATACGGCACCGTTACCGCCGGGTAGGACACCGCGTCCGCATTCCAGCAACAAGGAGGTTTCGTCAGGTAGAGTCCGCATCATGCGCTGTGCCTCCTCTGAACTGCGCACCACTTTTACTGCTTTGTAGCCGTGCTGTTGGAGGGTGAGAATGGTGTCGCTATCCTCGTTGCCGTGCAGTTGAATGGTAGTGAGTCTTGCCAACTCGGCGGTTGTGAGCATGACGTTAAGCGGTTCGTCAACGAATACGCCAACCTTCGCCATACTATCGGGGAGGGTATGCGTAATGCCTCGAACCGCTTCTGGAGAGACGTTTCGCGGACTCTTCGGATAAAAAACAAATCCGACCGCCCCGAAGCCAAGCTCAGCGCAAAGCATCGCCGTTGCCGATTGCGTGATGCCGCAGATTTTGATGTTATGGATGAGGGGCTCAACCACGGTGTACCTCGCAGGATAACATCTGTCCCAGCAATGTGGCAGGGTCAGCACACTTCACCAACGCTTCGCCAATCAAGAATTTTGAGATACCCTGATGCGCCATTTGTGCCACATCGCGTGTATCAGAAACACCGCTGAGTGCCATGCCGATTGCAGGTGGCTTGACCCGCGTTGCGAGCGTAGGGGCGTTCATGAGGTCGGTGGAAAAGGAGGCAAGATTGCGGTTATTGATGCCGATGATGCTTGCGCCGATTTTAAGGGCACGATCGAGGTCGGCTTCATCGAAGACTTCGGTGAGCACATCAAGCCCACATTCCTTCGCGAGCGCGTAGAGTGTGCATAAGTTGAAATCATTGAGGATTCGTACGATGAGCAGAATAGCATCCGCGCCGATAGCGCAGGATTCATAAACCTGATAAGGCTCGATGATAAAATCTTTTCGCAACACGGGAATTGAGACCGCATTGCGTGCGTCGCGCATGTCTTGGATGGAGCCCTTAAAATAGGCGGGTTCGGTCAGCACCGAAAGCGCTGAGGCTCCTCCTGCTTCGTAGGCCGCCGCCGTAGCGGCTGCATCGAGATTGAGCTGGATATCGCCTTTGGAAGGAGAGGCGCGCTTGATCTCTGCGACAATGCGTACGCCGTCATGCTGGAGTGCTGCCTCGAATCCGCGGAAAGGCGTAATGCGCTTCGCAGCCAGAGACCGCATCTCCGACTCGGAGCAAGCGGTTTTGGCGCGGGCTATTTCGTGTGCCTTTTCGGCGAGAATTTTATCGAGGAAGTTCATGGGGAAGAGTTGCGAGTGGTGAGTTGCGAAAGAGAGGGAGTAGGGCGTAAGGCGTAGGGCGTTGTTTCCGCTGGGGGCACCCCAGGCCCCGCTTGAGAGAGGGAGTAGTGAGTAGGGCGTAGTGAGTAGTTTCCGCTGGGGGCACCCCAGACCCCGTTTATTCTGGCTGAGGTGATTCCTAATAGTTTATGGTCCATGGTCGATAGTCCTTCTTTTGCGAGCTGGGAAAACTTTGTCGTTAGCTTTGTCGCTAACTTTGTCGATTCTACGGGAGTGAGAGGGTTTTAGACAGGATTACAAGATTTACCGGATGCAATGGCTTGAGAGAGGGAGTAGGGCGTAAGGCGTAGTTTCCGCTGGGGACTTGAGAGAGGGAGTAGGGCGTAAGGCGTAGGGCGTAGTTGAGAGAG
>CAZKJH010000090.1:0-15353 GCA_964553035.1 uncultured Lentisphaerales bacterium
AACCCTGTCGGCTCTTTCGCAGGACAGTACTAGCGACTAGCCACTAGCGACTAGCAACTGTAATCGGGTGTTATCTTCTTGAATTCTTGAGCCACAATAGTGTAGAATACTGAGGTCTTCACAAATAGCGAGTTCTGTGCGTACGGCTCTATTCCGGTAGTACAGAGATCGTTTTCGGAGGGGTGGCTGAGTGGTCTATAGCGGCGGTCTTGAAAACCGTTGAGGCGCAAGCTTCCGGGGGTTCGAATCCCTCCCCCTCCGCCATTCATATGTCTAGCTCGATTTGTTCACAAAGTCGATAGCTGGATCAAATTTAAGAACGGTGTCTTTACCTTTAGCTAACATTTCTGGATAATCGAGCGTGTAATGTAGCCCGCGGCTTTCTTTACGGTGCATGGCAGACTTGATGATCAATAAAGCACCATCAGCGATGTTGCGAAGTTCAAGCGTATCGGATGTCACAATATAATCAAAATAGTACTCGCGGATTTCTCTTCGAATATTCATGATGCGATTAAGCGCACGCTCAAGCCGCTTATCCGTCCGCACAATGCCCACATAGTCCCACATACAGGTGCGAACTTCATCCCAGCAGTGCGCCACGACAACTTGCTCGTCGCTTGGCACAGCATCGCCATACACCCACGCCGGAATAACAATGTCCGAGATATCCGCCTTGCGGGGATGCACGGCAATCCACTTGGCTGCATTATGCGCACAGACGATCGCCTCGAGCAACGAGTTACTCGCCAAACGATTTGCGCCATGCAACCCCGTACTGGCCGTTTCGCCCACGGCGAGCAGCCCCGAAATATTGGTCAACCCATTCACCGTCGTCTTAACTCCGCCACAACAGTAGTGTGCTGCTGGAACGACTGGGATCAAGTCAGTCGCCATATCAATCCCAAACGACAGACACTTCTCGTAAATGTTAGGAAAGCGCTTCATCAAGAAATCGCGTCCCTTATGTCGAATATCGAGGTAAACACAATCAAGACCACGAGCCTTCATCTCGTGATCGATTGCCCTCGCCACAATGTCGCGTGGAGCGAGTGCTCCGCGCTTGTCATAGCGCAACATGAAAGGCTTTGCGTCCCCATCCACGAGCTGGGCACCTTCTCCGCGTACCGCTTCACTAATAAGAAAGCTCTTGGCCTCGGGATGATAAAGACAAGTCGGATGGAATTGGATGAATTCCATATTACGAATTTCAGCTCCTGCACGCCACGCAATAGCAATACCACCAGCCGATGCAACATCTGGATTTGTTGTGTAGCGGTAAACTTTCCCCGCACCACCTGTCGCCAAAATAGTATACGGTGACCGTACTGCAAAAATTTCACCCGTGATCCGATTCAGAACGTAACATCCAACGCACGAGATCGCTCCGCTAATATTGCGCGTCACAAGATCAATCGCCTGCGCGTTCTCCATTATGGTGATATTTTTCTTCTTGGCGACGTTTTTCAAAAGCACGTCTTCGACATGTTGTCCGGTGATATCGCCGGCATGCAAAATGCGGCGCATCGAATGCCCACCTTCACGGCCAAGATCCGGTTCGCCGTTGGCATCCTCACGCGGCGTGAAATGCATCCCGATAGAACGTAGCTCGTCCATCCGCGCCGGCGCATCGCTGACAATACTCCTCACCACATCCTCGTCGCAGAGCCCCGCGCCAGCGTCAAGCGTATCCGTCACGTGCATTTCAAACGTGTCGGCTTCAAGCGTCACGCAAGCGATACCGCCCTGAGCATAGTTGGTATTCGATTCCCACTTCTCTCGCTTGGTGATGATCAGCACCTTGCCATAGGGGGCAAGCTGGCGCGCAGCAGAAAGCCCCGCCATCCCACTGCCAACAATCAGATAATCGCATTCGACGACTCGCATACCTTCACTTCTCACAGTCAATCTCCCCGAGTTCCCCACTCCGCTCAAGATCCATCAAGATCTGTTCCGCAGGGGTTAAGCATTTCTTTTTTATATTACAGGACTTGCAACAAGGCATGACATTCCCCTTTATTGAGCGTCCGCCGCGTGCAACGGGAACCACGTGATCCATCGTCAGTTCTTGAGACGGAAACTTCCCACCACAGTAATGGCAAAGTCCTTTCGCCAACTGCTCTTTCCACCATGGACTCTCACGCAAAGCTCGCGCCTTGGCACGTTCGCGTGTCACATGTGCTTCGTCCTTGCGTATATCCACCCAGTCGTCCATGATGTTTTCTGCGATTAAGTAAAAGCCTTGCCACCGTTTTGGGCGATTTGCTTGACCATTTCCTTCAGACCCTGCGCAGCGCCTTTTTTACAAATAAGCGTCGCATCAGGCGTATGGACCACAACGAGACCCTCAACATCCATGACCGCCACAAGGTGACCTGCTACATCATTCACAACCGTGTTGTCTGAAGCACGGAGAAATTCGCATCGTCCGTATACTGCATTTCCAGCCGCATCCTTTTCAAAATGATCCGAAGCCGAAACCCAAGTGCCCACGTCGTCCCACCCGAAATCACCACGTGCCGCGATGATATTTCGCGCTTTTTCCATAATCGCATAATCCACAGAAATCTTGTCGATCATGTTGTACTCGGCGAGGAAAGCATCCTCAAAATCAGGTGCGCCAAATTTCAGCTCCATGCGTTCCATCAAGTCGAAGAGCTGCGGACGAAACTCGCGCAAGGCGTTCTTAAACGTCGCGACAGACCACAGGAACATCCCCGAGTTCCAGAAATGTTTTCCTGACGTTACATACTGCTTCGCCGTCGCTTCATCCGGCTTCTCGACAAACCGTTTCACCTGCATAAACCGGGTGGCCGTTCCGAGATCAAGATCCGCTTCAGACTCGATATAGCCATAACCTGTGGCAGCGAATTCGGGTACAATTCCAATCACGCCAATCGCAGGCTCTCGTGCCACGTAATCTGCGGTATCCGCAAGCGTCTTCCGAAACGTCACCGGATCTTCAATCAGGTGATCGGCAGTTAACACGGCCATCGTGGCAGAGTCCCCACCCTGCCGCGCCACCCATGCCGTACCAATCGCACAAGCCGCCGCCGTATCGCGTCCAAATGGTTCGCCCAAAATATTGCCCTCGGGTAACATCGGCAACGCTTGCCGAGATTGCTCAATAAGATCTGCAGAGGTCACCACTAGAATATGCTCGTAACTCACCAGCCCTTCAAGACGCTCGACAGCAATCGTGATCAGTGGTTTACCACCAAAAATCGATGCAAATTGCTTGGGACGCGAATGGCGGCTTACTGGCCAAAACCGTTCACCTCGGCCACCTGCCATAATTACAGCATACAAATTATTCTTTTCTGTCATTTTCTTCTCAGTCCGATATGGTGTTTAAAACTTGCTTTCCTAAATGCGGTTAAAGTTTATCCAAAATTGCTTGCTTTTGCCACTGAAAACTAAGAATTGAGCGCAAGCGCGGAATTTTATCTCTCATTTATTTTATCCTTGCTCGGATTCGGTCAACAATGTAAAATTGAAAGGACATTTGCAAAACAACAGGAAATACAAGAAACGCTATGGCTAAGGACGACTCAATTGAAGTCATCGGAACGGTGGTCAAAGTACTACCGGCGACGATGTACCGTGTCAAACTAGAAAACGGGCACGAAATCCTCGCCCACATCTCGGGGAAGATGCGTAAATTCTTCATTAAGATCACGACGGGCGATAAGGTCACGATCGAAATGTCTCCCTACGACCTTGAAAAAGGCCGGATTATTTACCGTCATAAGGGCAATCTGCCACCCCCTGCGCCCTAATCGAGTTCTGGCTCTTCATCGAACTCTGGAACCAGATCATCTAGCGGCAGCTCCTCGGAATCATCGCCACCTGTCCAAACGGAAACCTCGGCAACATCTGGGGTTCTTTTTGTCTTTTCTACAGGCTTATCGATTTTTCCAGTCGTTGCTGGTTCTGAACTTGGAGCGGCGCTCGAAGCATCCGAATCGCCAAGTAACATCTTAATCATGCTCTCGCCGGTCTCCCAGCGATTGAGTTTTTTAGCGGCCACAGCAAGATAGGCTCGACGGTGCTCGATTTCGGGTGAAATTGTATTTTTCGCATCTCGTGTCAGGGTTGCCCTGCGCTCGACACACCAACGCTTCCAAGCCGACAACGCAAGGTCACTCGCAAGATTTTTTGCCACAAAGGTCTCGCGGATTCCAGCCCGATTCGGCATGACAGCGATCATCCCGATAAATTCACCAGCGACCTTATCGGAATTCTGCAGTTCAAGCACCGATTCCGCACCCGTTTCAAAGTCGCTATAATACGCTTCAATAATACGGCGGCACAGCCCATCCGTAATCAGCCATGCCGGTAGCATCGTAACAAGAAACTTCGTGACCTCCTGATTATCGTAGAAGTTGTGAACCAGCAGCTCGCAGATAGAAACGTCGATCTTATCCGGCAACTTTGCCTGATGGCCAGTCGCCGTTGCGCCAGAGCCTGAGACCGCTAGATCCCCAAAATGCTCGTCGGGATCGATGTAGGTCATGGGTTCATCAAACGGCACAGGATCCGCAGAGCGCGCCGTCGAGTTCTCCCACTTGGGTGCTGGAGAAGACTTCGTTTCAGTACGCACGGTGTGGCGACGCTCCTGCGTCTCTGCCTGGCGCCTTAGCACCTCCTCTACTCCTGCCATTTCTTTTTCCAGTGCGGATTCTGGAATCCTCAGAAGTGTTGCAACTTCCTGCAGCATCCTCGCCTTGTGAACTTCGTTCATGCACACGGCGACCGTCTGCAACACACCCGCCGCGATTCTTCCTACCGCGCCATCGGATTCGGGGTCACTCTCCTGCGCACGCAGATAGTCGACATGGAACGGCATCAGGCCGATAGCATCATCGAGAACCTTCTGAAAAACCTCTGGCGGATGCTTACGGAGAAAGGAGTCTGGATCTTCACCCGGATCAAGCCGCGCAACCCGAACAGGAATTCCTGCCGCAAGAAGAATTGCCCCTGTTCGGACAGCAGCCTTCTGACCAGCCGAATCCTGATCAAAAACCAGTACGGCACTATCGGCATAACGCTTGAGCAACTTTGCGTGATCTTCGGTAAAAGCCGTCCCCTGTGAAGCGACTGCCTGATCGAAACCGCAGGCATGACAGCGAATGACATCGATCTGTCCTTCGCAGATGATCGCCTCGCGATGCGGTGCCGACACAATGTTCCGCTGAGCTTTGTCGAGCGCGTACAGCACACGGCTCTTTTTGAAAATTTCTGTTTCGGGACTGTTGACGTATTTGGCCGGACTTTTGGCTGGGTCGAGAACGCGACCGCTGAATGCAATAACACGTCCTTGGGTATCGCAGATCGGGAACATCAACCGTCCACGGAAGCGATCATGCAAGTTCACGCCTGCGCGTGGTCTATCAAGCGGCAGTCCTAAGCCCGCCTGCACCACCTCGTCAATCGTGTATTGATGCTTCGTTGCAAAGGTCTCAAGTGCTGCGGGTACATCTGGCGCAAAGCCAATTTTGAATTTCTCGATAATGTCTTCCGGAAGGTCGCGAGACTTCAGATAAACTCTGGCAACTTCGGCTGATTTCATTTGGAGAAGACAGCGCCGATAAAACTCGGCGATCTCCGTGTGGAGCGCAAGCATTCGCTTCGATGCGGCTGCGTTACCGCCGTCATCATTAAACTCAATTTGAACACCACAGCGATCAGCAAGTGTTTTCACGGCATCAACAAACGTCATGCCGTCATGCTTCATCAAAAACGAGAAAATGTCACCACCCTCGCCGCAGCCGAAACACTTAAAACTCTCACGAGAAGGATTGACGGTGAACGACGGCGTCTTCTCCTTGTGAAACGGACAGCACGCCTTGAATACCGATCCCATGCGCTTCAATGTAATACGTGAAGACACCACATCGACGATGCTCGTGCGGCTTTTAATTTCTTCAAGAATTCTGTCAGGGATTACGTTGGCCATTTCTTAGGAATTATTTCATGAGCCGCGCTTCGACCGCACACCAAATGGCCTCGGCGACCTCCACCTGGGGTACCGTACCATCGATAACAGCGAACCGTTCTGGTTCGCGTTTCGCAATCTCCTGATACCCTGCCTGAAGTCGTTTATGGAATTCTAAGGGCTCGCGCTCAATGCGATCACGTGCGCCATTGCTCCGCGAGATAACCCGTGAAAGCCCGAGCTCAACGGGGATATCGATAAGAATTGTCAGAGCAGGTTTCACCGCACCCGTTGCGAAATCGTTCATGTTGCGAAGCTGCTCAACGTTGAAGCCGCGTCCATAACCCTGATAGGCCAGCGTCGAATCCGTAAAGCGATCCAGGACGATCCACGTGCCGTATTCAAGGGCAGGAGCGAGGACGTTGCGACAAAGCTGAGCGCGGCTCGCACAGAAAAGCAAAGCCTCGGAGGCATCACAAAGCGGTTCACCTGCGAGATTGTGCTGGAGGAGATTCCTAATGACCTCGCCTGTCGGCGTTCCACCAGGCTCACGTGTCGTGAGTACTTCAAGTCCAGAAGCACGAAGTCGCTCCGTGAGCAACTTTGCTTGTGTACTCTTTCCGCCGCCTTCAACGCCTTCGAATGTGATCAGTTTGCCGTTCATGAGAGAGTTAGAAATTACGAATTAGAAATTACGAATTGAAAGCGGAAGGTTAAAACAGATCTGACGGATCGGACAGATTCGTCCGATCAGACAGCTTATTCGGTAATACCGAGAAGGCGCTCTATCGTGTCACCGGACATTTTAGGATTCGCCTTGCCACGGCTCATCTTCATGACTTGTCCAACAAGGAACTGTAAGGCCGCTGCCTTCCCTCCCTTCAGGTCTTCGACGACCTTCGGATGCGCCGCGATGGCATCACGTGCAAACTGATCGATAGCCCCAGTGTCACTGACCTGTCCCAGTCCACGGGCTTTCACCATCGCTTCCGGATCACCACCTTTTTCGAAAATCTCGTCGAACAAGACTTTGGCGACGGGCATATTGATGGTCTTGGCATCCAGTAACTTCAGAAGCGACGCAAATGCCTCAGCCGTAAGCGGAACCTCCGTGATGTCCTTCTCCGTTTGACCAAGAAGACGAAGTACATCCGTCATAATCCAGTTCGAGGCAGCTTTCGCAGGCACACCCAGCGAAACCGCAGACTCGAAAAAGTTCGCAACGGAGAGTTGTGCGCAAAGCACCTTGGCATCATACTCCGGCAAGCCGTATTGCTCCACAAAGCGTCCGCGCTTATTCTCAGGCATTTCAGGCAGTAACTTGCTCCACTCAGCAACCTGTTCAACAGGCAGCGCAATCGGCAGCAAATCCGGCTCGGGGAAATAACGGTAGTCGTGCGCGTTTTCCTTGGAGCGCATGGATGCCGTTTCCC
Organism: uncultured Lentisphaerales bacterium; assembly: GCA_964553035.1. Classification (GTDB taxonomy): domain Bacteria; phylum Verrucomicrobiota; class Kiritimatiellia; order RFP12; family UBA3636; genus JBBQIY01. The sequence goes on from CAZKJH010000090.1 coordinate 7,372, forward strand.
CCAGATCAGGATCCCACCTGCGCGTTTCCTGCACCAGTTTTTCGCCAACAGCAAGCACCCGTTCCTGCCGGTCAATCTCGTAATGAAGCGCCGACTGGATATGGCTGAACGAGTTCATATTCTTGATCTCGATTTTCGTCCCAAGCGGATCAGTTTCCTTGAGCCGGAGGCTGATGTTCACGTCACAACGCATGTTGCCTTCTTCAAGATTACAATCGCTGACACCCGTGTAAACGAGGATCTGCTTCAGCACCCGCAGATAGGCAATCGCCTCTTCAGCCGACGACATTTCCGGCTCCGAAACAATCTCCATGAGCGGTGTGCCGGCGCGGTTGAAATCAACGCCGCTGCAACGCGGATGATGCGTATTCTTGCCAACATCCTCTTCAAGATGAATGCGCGTCAGGTTGATGTGCTTGCTGCGGGTCGACACACAAATATCAACGCCTCCGCCTATGCAAAGCGGCATATCAAACTGCGAGATCTGGTAGTTTTTCGATGCGTCCGCATAGAAATAATTCTTGCGGTCAAACTTGCAGTACGCACTGATTTCGCAGCCGAGCATGAGGCCAGACAGAACCGTGAGCTTAACCGCTTCGCGGTTCATCGCCGGTAACGCGCCGGGATAGCCAAGGCAGACCGGACAGACATTCGAATTGGGTTCCGCCGCAAACGAGGTTGCGCAGCCACAGAACATCTTTGACTTGGTCTTCAGTTGGACGTGGGTTTCAAGACCGATAGATACGAGATATTTCACTTAATAAGCCTCCAAATGTCATCGAGCAGCAAATGATCAAAAGTTAGGATATGCTTTCTGAGAAAACTTTCTTTTTTCATGTTTTCGCGTATGTCACAGTAATACACGCCATCCAACGGATTTAATTTAACAGTATAGCCTCTAAAGTGGCCTGATAAAAAAGTTGAGTTTGTTCCGTACTGCCCCTCTTTTGAAGTCTTTTTTCTTTGTACGTCATTTAAAAATACGGCAATATGCGGCACTTCGGTCTCCGTTAACTTGTTGTAAAGAAACTTATCAATAAAAATCTTATCAAGCCTATCTTTACTAGACGTTTTAACCGAACCGATGAGTTTTATTTTCTCTTCCATTTCAAAAATCAAATTGTGCTGATAACTCATCGTAAATTCCTGCTTTCCTCTAACAATAACAGGGAGCTGAATAACACCTGAGCGGCAGGGAACGCCAGTCTCGTTCAATATCAATTTAACAAGACGCTCAAATAAATCGCCGTTAAGTTTCCGTGCCTTATTTGACTCTTCTGCAGGTAATGCATCCAAAGCTAAACCGATAGACTGCTGCAGGGTATAAGTAACGTTATTCAGAATTTTTCGAATCGAAGCATCCGATTTGTTGATCGTCTTTACCGACTTCAAAATACTGCGGAAATTTTTAGAGACCTGTCGAAACTCATTCGATTGCAACAGCAGCGTTGAATTAAAGGGGCGGGTAACCTGATAGTTCCCATCTTGCTTATACTGTAGAAAATGATACTGGGTTTCATTTTTCGAGACAATATCCGCTTGGATATTTCCTGAGTCACCGATGTGTGCAAGAAAATCATCACAAAAAGTGAGATAGCCGTCCAAATCAGAGAAGGTATGTTTGTCAACAACTCTGCCCCTTAGTTTTTTAAGACTCATCGGATTGAGGCCCTCCTGCGCATGTTTTCAAAGTCATAGTGGACCCACGTGTCGATGTCCCAGGCCTCAACACGTTCAATCCGATCAACAGCCCATCCAAGATATTCAGCGGACAAATCACAAGAGACCCATTTTCGTTTGAGTTGCTCAGCGCAAACCGCGCAGGTTCCAGAACCGCAGAAAGGATCAAGGACAGTATCGCCGGGGTTCGTTGTGGACAGAATCAATTTCCGTAAGAGTTCTTCAGGCTTTTGCGTCGGATGCGGAGTCTTCTCATGCATTCCATTACAAGTCGTTGGTAACTCTATTACATCCTGTGGAATATCCAATACGTCTTTAGGTTTTGCGCCAAGTTGATTCGGAGTCCAAAGTTCTACGTCATCACGCCCTTTGCCATATTGGCTACTCGTCGCCTGAGGATGGCTTGGATACTTTAACGTATGCTCACTATACGGGATTCGAATAGAATCAATATTGAACGTAAACTTTTTTGATTTTCGAAAGTGAAGAATGCTCTCATGGCTTCGCCCCCAATCCTTGCCAAGGTTTGCCTTGTTTTTGTAATGCCAGACAATCCATCTGCAGGATGCAAAAAACTTTGAAGCTGGGTGTTTAATATCAGCTAAAATCTCAGAAAAACCACATACAAACAAGGTTCCTGAATCTTTAAGTATTCTCGAAGCCTGTTCTATCCACTCAATTGAAAATTGAATATATTTTTCCTGGCTGGCAAATGTATCCCATTCCGCCTTGCTAATGTTATAAGGGGGATCTGCAAAAATCATATCAACACTTTCATCCGAAAGCGTTTTCATCCATTTTATGCTATCGCCAAGCCACAGCTTGCCATTGTCATGTTGATAAAAAAGCACAGGAGAACCGTCGGGATTTAACGTGGTGTTTAGACACTCTCCCTTCGTGATTGTTTCTCCGAAAAAAACCGGAGCTTTCTTTTGCCGAGCTAACATATATCCCCCTTGCTGAAAAACTCAACCTCTCATTTCTCGTTTAGTTTCAACAAGGCTTCGACGCTTTTCGCCGCACGAAGCATCGCGACTTCTCCAAACGCTGGCCCGAGGATCTGAAGGCCGACTGGCAAATTTTCTGAGGTCTTTCCGCAGGGGATCGACATACCGCAGATTCCCGCGAGATTTGTCGACACCGTAAAGATATCGCCCAAGTAAGCTTTCAGAGGATCGTCCATGGTTGAATTCAGCTTATAAGCCGCTGTCGGCGTGACCGGCATCATCAACACGTCACAGGTATGGAAAGCCGTTTCGAAATCCCGGCGAATCAGCGTTCGTGCCTTCAACGCGCGATTGTAATAGGCATCATAGTAGCCGCTGCTGAGCACGAAGGTTCCCAGGATAATGCGACGCTTGACTTCGTCACCGAATCCATCGGTACGCGTCCTGTCGTACATCTCCTGCAAGCCGCCTTCGGGCGAGCCGAGGCGATGTCCGTAGCGGACACCATCGAAGCGGGCGAGATTGGCCGACGCTTCTGCCGTGGCGCAAATGTAGTAAACCGAGATCGCGTATTCCGTGTGCGGCAGACTGATCTCTTTGATTTCGGCACCAGCTTTAGCACACAAGTCGATTGCGCGACGCACCTGCGCCATCACCTCGACATCCGTACCGTCAATAAAATACTCTTTCGGAACGCCGATACGCAGTCCCTTCAATGAAGCACCCTTGAGCATCTCCACGTAATTCGGGACCGGCTCATCCAACGTCGTCTGATCGTGCGCATCGCGTCCGGCAATTGCCTGAAGCAGAAGCGCCGCATCCTCAACCGTCTTGGTAATCGGTCCGACCTGATCGAGAGATGAAGCAAACGCTGTCACGCCATAACGTGAGACCCGCCCGTAAGATGGCTTCACGCCAACGCATCCGCAGAAAGAAGCCGGTTGGCGAATCGAGCCCCCTGTGTCGGTTGCCAGCGAGGCGATCGCCATGCCACCGGAAACGGCAGCAGCAGACCCACCGCTGGAGCCGCCGGGCACACGCATCAGATCAACAGGATTATGCGTCACTTGGTAAGCACTGTACTCCGTTGACGTGCCCATCGCGAACTCGTCCATATTGGCGCGGCCCGTCGGGATAGCACCCGCGACCTTGAGTCGCTCAATGACGGTTGCGTCGTAGGGCGCGATGTAGCCTTCCAGAATCTTGGAAGCGCAGGTGCAAGGTTGCCCCTTCACATTGAAAATATCCTTCATCGCCAGTGGAACGCCCAGAAGCGCATGATCATCGCCGGCAGCGCGGCGGACATCCGCTGCAGCGGCACCCTTCAGTGCGCCTTTCGCATCCACGGTGAGATAAGCGCCGATGGCACCATCTTTATCCGTAATCGCATCGAGAACCGCCTGCGTCAGTTCGACGGAGGAGAACGCTTTTTTTCGAAGACCCTCGGCGGCCTTGACTATCGTCATTTGTCCAATATCAATCGACATGCTCACTCCACAATTTTGGGGACTTTAAATTCACCGCCGATGCTTTCTGGCGCGTTTGCAAGCACATCGGCAGGGTCGAGGCTAGTCTCAGTGATGTCTTCTCGAAAAACGTTCTTCACCGGTTGACCATACAAGGTCGGCTCAATGCCGTCCAAATTCAACTCTTTCAGCTTCGCAACATAGCCGAGGATCTTTTCGATCTGCCCCTGAAATTGGGACATCTCCTCACGCGATATGTCGAAATGTGCCAGTTCACATATTCGTGCAATATCAATGTGAACTTTGTTTTTGACTTCGACCATAGTAACTCCAAAATGGATAGTGACTTACAAGGTATCAATTATGCCATAAATCACCCCGTTCCAGCAAGATTTACAGTGAACAATTTTTACCATTGACGCAAGGCCACGTTTTTTGATAGATTTTGCCCAGTTAACACACAAAGGCGGGATAGCTCAGTTGGTAGAGCACTGGAATCATAATCCATCGGTCGGGGGTTCAAGTCCCTCTCCCGCCACCATCTTAAAAACCCTTGCAAAGCAACAGCTTGCGAGTTTTTTGTTTTAAGAACCGTCTGGCACCCTGCCCTTCGCCAGATTAAACACAATGCATCGCACATCGATATAAAAATGAAACGTGGTGCGTTCCAGTTACGCAAAGGCATCGCTATTGAAGCATATGCCACTGCTAGCGACTTATTTCTTTCCTTGCAGAACGAGTCCGAATTCAGCATATTATCCGTATGAAGAAACCGCAGCAGAACAAGACGCCTTCCCAAACTAAGAGTGGCAACGCTTTCGCTTGGCATCATGTGAGAGCCGTGATTCCTACCGACTGGGAAGTTACCTCCGATTCTGGGGATGCTCGCGCTGGACGTCTCGAGTTTAATACGCGTCACGGTCTCCAGGGTGTCGTGAGCTGGGAGCCCTGCAACTGTGAACCGGACCGTCTCACCACAATGATCTCCTTGTTCGCCAACCACCTCGTCAGCCAAGGAAATCCTCAAAAGCTCCGTCCAGCCGATATGCTCACCGCCAAGGTTGGACACTTCCTCGTTGGCTGGCTTGACGAATCATTTCCCTGCCAGGCCGTGAGTTATGATCCCAAAAGCGGACACCTGATCCGGTGGGTCTTCGAAGGCCACTCGTCCAAAGCAGATCGTGAAAGCATCATCCGTCCTATTCTCGAATCCTGCGATTTTAACAATGACGACGACACCTGCGAATACAACCTGTACGGAATCCACTACGTGCTCCCACGTGACTACACAATCAAAGACATCGTCGTCCTACCCGCCAACATCACGATGAGCTTCGAAAGCGAAACATCAAAACGCCGAGCCACTTTTCGGCGCTGGGGCCTCGTCAGCATGATCCTCGGCACATACGATCTCACCACCTTTTACACATCTTTCTTGCGTTCGCTTTCTATAGAAGTGGAAGCGTCTATACCCTGCCTCGTCAATGGCTGTCAGGGAAGGCTCATCACTTTCACCGCACCGCGCGAACACCATCATGATCGCGTTAAGCGCAGTCGCTGGCAAAATGGAAAAGCTGTGATTTGGCATGATACAGACGCAAACCGAATCTATACCTTCGAACAAATCGGCCCCGAAGAAAGTCAGACGCTTGAATTCAGCGAGGTCATTCAGGGACGCACTCTCGAGGTGACAAACTAACATGCGCTGGTTCCTCTATAATATTCTTTTCGCCATCGGCTACACGCTCATGCTGCCGAAGTTTATCGCCCGCATGCGGAAACGCGGTGGCTACAAGACCGACTTCAGTCAACGCCTCGGTAAGTTCTCTCCTGAAATCGCTGCACGCCTTTCTGAAAAGCCGCGCATCTGGATACATGCCGTCAGCGTGGGCGAGGCCACACTCGCGGGAAGCGTCCTTCAGGAACTGCGCAGACTCGCCCCACAAGAATCATTCATTCTTTCAACGACTAGCTCAACGGGACATGCCGTCTGTAAGAAATTTGTGGAACGCGATGATGTACTCATCTATCTCCCGATCGACTTTCCCCATGTTGTCCGACGATCCCTTCGCATCATCAACGCCAAAGCACTCGTGCTGACAGAATCTGAATTTTGGCCCAATCTTATCCGCGCCTTAAAACGCAAAGGCGTCCCGATTCTCCTCGTCAACGGAAGAATTTCTGATCGCTCGGCTCCACGCTATAAGAAATTAAAATTCTTTTTTTCACCCGTTCTCAACTGCTTCTCCTCCCTGCTTGTGCAGTCCGAAATCGACCGCAATCGCCTTATCGATGCTGGTGCCCCTGCTGAAAAAATCAAGGTCATGGGCTCCGTCAAATTCGACGTGCCTCAACTTGTCGACTCGGCTCGCGCACTCGCAATTCAAACACTTTCTTCTGCAGGAATAGATCTCGCTGCGCACACGATACTGCTGGGCGGATCTACTTGGCCGGGAGAAGAATTGGCTCTCGTCGAGGCATGGGACACCGTACGCCGAGCTTCGCCCAGCTTGCGCCTCGTCCTCGTGCCCCGCCATATGGAGCGTGGGGATGAGGTGGAAAAGGAAGTCAATGAGGCTGGATTCAAATGTCTGCGCCGAAGCCGCATGAAAGCGGGCACAGAAAAAACGATCCCCTCGGCTGACACGATCTTGATGGCCGATACCACCGGTGAACTCTTCGCGCTCTATACCATGGCTGACATCGTTTTTGTTGGCAAAACTCTCGCTCCCAACATGGGTGGACAGAACATGATCGAACCTGCCTCATTCGGCAAAGCCGTAGTCGTTGGTCCGCACACCGAGAACTTCGCCGCCGTCATGCAATTGTTCCGCCGCGAGCACAGCATCCTCGAGATCGCTGACTCCAAGGCGCTTGCCAAGGTGGTCTCGGATTTCGCTAGTGACCAACCTGCACGCCACGAACTCGGCGCACGAGCAATGGCTGTTGTCGACCAACAACGTGGCGCGCTTGCGCGCAGCGCCAAAATCATTCTCTCAAAAATACGGTAATGCTTGGCACGATCCTCGATCTCCTCTACCCAATCGCATGTGCTGCATGTGGTGCTCCCTCGCGTACCCATCTCTGCGGCACTTGCCGCGCTGCCATCTCCATCCGTCCTGCTATCACCTGCTGTGTACGATGCGGCAAGATCATGATGGAGATCGAGTCTGCTGGCAACGTCGTGGCAGAGTGTGCACCCTGCCACACGCTCCAGCCTAAATTCGATATTGCCCGAAGCGCCGCTGAATTCAAGGGCCCCGTTCGCGACCTGATACACAAGTTCAAATACAATAAGGCCACATGGCTCTGTCATGAGCTCACAGACCTGCTTGAAGGATGCGTCATCACTCAGTATTCTAAGGAGAAGATCGACTGCCTCTGCCCAGTCCCGCTCTCGCGCACCAAGGAACGCACGCGCGGCTATAATCAAGCCGGCTTGCTTGCCAACGACCTTTCAAAACGACTGAAGGCTCCCGTTCTGTCGGAGATCCTTGTTCGCACGCGCAATACGCCAACGCAGACTCGCATGAATGCTACAGAACGCCGAGTAAATGTTTCCGGGGCATTCGAATCGCCAGCGGCACTCCATCCCTGGACTTACGGTCGCTGCATTTTGCTTGTAGACGATGTCATGACGACGGGATCGACGCTCTCCGAATGCGCCTCCGCACTCAAGGCCAACGGCGCAGAACGCATCCTCGCAGTTACCGTGGCGAGAGATTAGAGAGTGGCGAGTTGTGAGTTCTGTAGCCGCGATCGGTGATCGCGGACTGGGCCGGCTTCAACGAAGCCAGCTACAGCGGATCGACTTCCTCCTCCACCTACGCCCTATTTTTCGCAGCAATTCTAATTATGGTCACAACTCATGGATACGGCGCGCTCGGAG
>CAZKJH010000091.1:0-15347 GCA_964553035.1 uncultured Lentisphaerales bacterium
ATTTCCGGAAAAACCCCTTGGAACCCCGCCGAGGTCAGGAAGTCTGAATCTGGAAGATTTCTTCAAGATTACAGAGGATTCGCCAGCGTTGTTGTGGACTGAAAAGCGGAAAATCGCCATACAGTACCCGACAAAAGAATCCTTTTGCAATAATCTGGCGGTTTTGTTGACAAGATTAGTGTCGATTCAGACAACCCATTTGGGCTGGTAATGTAATCTTGAAGATTTCTTCAAGATTACATTACGAGGCTGAGAAAGGGCACTTCACACCTCACGTTATGTTGCGTACTTCCAGATGACCTGCTGTAAAACGGAAAAAATGGCACTAAAACAAGAGGATGCAACATATCGCCGCTCGCAACATAAGTCGCGAACTTTGTCGATGGAGTGTGAGAGTTGCGAGAGGCTAGTACACCGTACAGGCAGAAATGACGGTAATTTTCGGGTAGAGTACATGATTAACAATATTGAAACCAAGAACTTAATCTTGTAATCTTGTCTTACCAATACACGCTGTACAGAGTACTAGTCGCTAGGGAGAATGAGAGGAAGGTGCATAGTGAGAAGTGCGTAAGACGTAGTTTACCCGTTTATTACGGCTGAGGTTACGGGAGCGCTCATTCATCGCCCATCGTTGATAGTCTTGAACCCGAGTCTCGATTCAGGTCTATTCGAATCGAAGAGGCACAAGGTGGGGCGAGGATGCCCTACCTTGTGCCTTCTCAAACTGGGCACGTGCCTCCGCCAACTTGCCAGCCTTCTCCAACGCCTCACCTGCTTGAACCGCAGTTGCATATGGGGATTCTGCCGCCGCGTAGGTAGGTGCCAACATCAGAACTGCAAGCAAAACTCGCGCAAAGCGAGACACGGATCTGCTTGTCGACGAAAGTGCGCGTTTATTCGTAACTCGCAATTCGTAATTCATAATTTTAGAATGGTTTCCTACGCCCTACTCCCTTTTTTTGTCAAAAACTACGGCAATAATTTGCGGATGGCGTCTGCCACTTGTTTGCCCTGCAGGGCGGCACCTTCCGTGGTGAAGTGAACGCCTCCTCCGTCCCAGAGCACCGCCGGATTATTGGTGTTATTCATCACGAGACCGAAGAGATCATTCACAACTATCTTTTCCTGTGTCACGAATTCGGCGGCGATTGCGTTGGAGTTGCGGACACGTTCGGTTGTGCTTTCACCTCGACAGGGCGTGGTGGTGGCCCAGATGAGTTTGGCTTCTGGGGCTTCCTGACGGATTGTTGCGATCAACTCCGGGAACCCGTTGCGGTAGGCAGTCGGTTCGAAGCCATGGAGGCCAATATTGAAATGAACCACCGCGAACTTGTATTGGCGTAAGATCGTACGGACTTCATCCAGCAGAGCCGGATCCCCAATCGCCTTTGAGGTACCCAGCGACGAAAGGGACGCTGCGTCTTTCAGTTCGCTGCGGACTGTGCTTGCGTAACGAACCGTAATGGAATCGCCGATCAGTAGCACCCGCAGCAGGTTGGTGGAGTTGGCCTCATAACTGTTGATAACACACCATTCCATGGCTTCCCGTGCGGGTGCCGTCAGTGCGATTAACAGTGATACGACTGTAATGTAGAAAATCTTGTTCATGTTATCTTTCCTTCCTCGATTGGTTTTGATTAATATAAAAAATCACCGTCATGTTTGGCGATGTCCATATCCACATGCACAACCGGAATGACATAGTCCCCGAAAACTTTCTTCATCTCAAACGTTATGTCCGGCGGATCCAGCAGAACAATTTTGTCGATTCCCATCTCAACACTACTCTTAATGTATTACGGGTTAAAAATTATTTCGATGGCTTCAGATACGGGTTTTGCTGTGGTCTCATTATTTTGTTTTCAGGTCGCATATTCCCACTTCGATTGCAGAGGGTGTTTCAGACACCGATCTGTTTCCTTCATCGCGCTCAGCGTCTCGGACAGCGTTTTATGCTTGAAGAGCATGCAGACATTCTCCTCCTCGTAGCGCTCCCCCTTGGGCAGAAAGGTTGCATTCTCAGGATTGTAGCGCTGATTGGTATACGAGAATGAGCGGCAATAGTAGGCAGACCAGCCTGTCAGCTCGGAAAACAGCGTTGCATGATTCTGATAGACGGGCGAGCCCGAATTCAGGTTGGTATTCTTTTCCGTCAATTGGAAGAGTGCAAATGCATCCGAGTTCTCTTGGTTGAAAAAGCCGTAGTAGGATAGTTTCGAAGGCAAAATGTTGCTCGTGCTGTGTTGCTGGTGCGTGTACGGCTTCTGGTCTATCGGTGCCATCAGGCGCAAAACCGCCACGTCTTCCTCGTCATTTGGGAGAATTCCGGTTCGCTCCGGTGCGATGAACGTATGGGAAAAGATGTCGGCGAGAAAGACGAATTGACAATTGCGTATGAAGAAACAGCGCATGTCCTTCATGGTTTCCAGCACGGAAGACTGGTAGAACCACGGTAAGGACGCGTAGAAACGGTAGACTACCCGTGCGTAGACGAATGCCGAAGGGTCGCGTTTGATGTCGAGATTCGTATGATCGGGGTGTGGCCAAACGATACCCCATCGCGTCATTTCCCAGAAAACAGGACCAGCGATAATCTGGCTTTCCGGGTTCTGCCAGCCGAAGGCGTAGTTCCAGTCAATTAGGTCGATATCTTCCCCTCCGGCCAGCACATCATAGCCGTTGGTGATTCGCTCGGGGTATGCGGCCCAGCAATTCGGTGCCCAGTGGCAGCAATCTCCACCCTTATCTTTATTGACATCCCACTCGTGGTGATGCCAGGACTTGTTTGCGCCCTTACGATTCCACATGTGCCAGATTTGTCCGCTTTGTGGCATCGTCTCGATCTTGTAGAATTCGTTTTCCAGAATGTAATGCTGAGGGCCTGCGTCTCCTTTCGTGACCTGCAGGGGACTGAGATAGTCGCGCGGTTCAATCTGCGAGTTTCCATAATACAGCCGAAACTCTACCTCGCCGTGCGCAGGCACAGCATCGGCAAGAAATACCACACGTCCTGTCAGTTGCTCCGTTTGCTGGTTAATCTCGTAAACTTGAGAAGGGATCTCCTCCAACCCCTCGGCATCGGCACGGACAATCCGCAATTCGGCTTCCATCCGAAACCCGTTGGACATCGGTACGGAAAAGGGCTGGTCTATGGGTTCCTGTTGGCGAGCGAAACCATCGGTTTCGCGGACTTTAAGGGTCTGATAGCCAGACCAACCGCTATCATCAAAAGATGCTTTGTGTAATGTATCCATGTTTACCGGGCCCCCGCTTTTTCATAGAAATGGGCAAACCGACCGCAGGGTAACCATTCCACGGGCTCGGGAGGAATCGGCCCCACCAGAAAGTGAGGATGTTGCGTAATCGTCAAGGGCTGGTTCAGGCGCTTACCCAAGGCTTCGATGCGATTGAGCCATTGCTTCTTCTCGTCCCATTCGCCCAGATGGATTGCATTGGATTGGGTATAGACGGTTCCCTGGGGAATCGTGACAAGGTTCTCCGCGAGGCTGCGGTTCTTAACGTACACGGGGGCGCGGGACCATGAGAGGAGCCCGTTAGCCTGCCGCACAAATGTCGCCGCACGGTAATGAGGAGCTGGCTGTTCGGGAGAACTGGACTCGCTGCGCAATCGGATGCCAGACAGCGCATAGTCAAACCGAAAGCCCCGCTTGCGAACTGTACTGATGAATCCATGCCACGCAAGGTCGTAGGGGAGGAATCCGCCGAAAAGCACCTCCGGAAGCCCTTGGGTATAATCAGACGCTACGAGAATGTGGCCTACCTCCTCCAGATCCGAAGCTGGAAGCGTGGGCGTGACCGGGCGGAAGCAGTAGTGGCTGAAACAGTTCTGGTTAACAGTGATCCAGTCCTGATGAATGCCGTAGACGGGCGTGTCTGCGTGGAATTCCAGGCGACTGGAAACCAGAAAATAAGGTTTGTCGGCAAAGAATTTATAGGCAATTTCCAGCGTAGGTGAATTCTCTGTAGCCTCGCGGTCGACTGGGGCAAGTCGACCCCGACGGGTCATGGAGAAGAATAGAGGTCCCTGCACACAGGTTGTCTCCGGGTTCTGCCACAGTCCAGCATGAGCCAGCCTGACATCTGTTGGCGTGTTCCGGTCGGCCAACAGAACTTGAACGCCGCCTTGGGGTTGCCCTTCGGGCGTAAGACATTTCACGTGCGTGTATTCCAGCACCGGAAGCTTAATGGTCATACGGTCGAGTTGTCCACTACGCGGATCTGTGCTCATGCGGTAGTGCCGGTTTTCAATCGTATAGCCGCAGCCGTTCCCAGAGACCGAAAGATCGGTTTCGATGTCTCGCTTGGGTGCTGCGGGATTATCATACAGAAGGCCGATACGTTGCGTAGCGTTGGGGGGAATGGTCGCCGTGAAAGCCACCCGGAAGGTGGTGATGGGTCCGTGTTCCTGAATGTTGTAGATCTGACAGGGCACCTCCTGTCCCAGCCGATTCCATGCCGGTTTCAAAACGACCCGTAAATCCCGAGCCAAGGTCTGTGCGCAGTTCGTTTCAACCGCCACGTATGTATCGATAAATTCGTCCGCGCGTTCGTACGGACTGTCGGAACGAATCAACAAAGTTTTCTCGAAATTCCAGCCTTTATATTTCATGTCAGTCTCAATTTCAATCGTTATACTTTATACGAATCACCATCCAAACAGATTGTAGGCCGGTGTTGCTATTCCGTTCTCTGTGCGCAACATGAAAATGAGCACATATCCTACTGCTTCACTTCTTCTCCCCTCGCAACTTCTCTTTCACCTCGCAACTCGCAACTTCTCAGATCCCTGATACTCTGCCCAAGCAGCCTTCTGCATGGAAATCGCTTCTGCGTTCGGTATGGAGATCCCCTCCCGAATGTTCGGAAATTCGTGGGCGAGCCCCATGGGATTCTTACCCGTGAGGCAGGCGTAAAGAAGGCAAGCATAGAGGTAGGTTCCTTTTGCACCGGGATGCCCCTTGTCCGGGTGATAGAGATCCAACACCTGCGCCTCCGAAGGATTCGGCCCGAGGTACTTCATCCAAGCATAGCCGGCAGCGGCGACAGGTATGCCCCTTCTCTTTCCGAACGCAATCTGCATCTCATTTAATTTTTCGAATGACTCAGGATAATTAAATGAAGAATTGTAGTACTGAGTGACATTGGCGGTTGCGAACAGGATTGTCTTAGCGTGCCGCTTCCTGATCAAATCGTCAAACAGTTCGGCGTATTCTTCAAACTCAGGTTTACCGGCACAGAAAATTTCCTGGATGACGACATAATCCCATTGATCCGCCACAATCAATGCACGCGGAGATCCCGGAACTTCCCCCAAATCCCAATACCCCTTCAAACCCTTCCCACCGACGAGTCCGCGCCCGATTTCAAGACGCGGATGATCCGCCGGAGCGGATTTCGACATAAGCTCCAACATCTGGGGAAGGTCATAAGACTGCATCTGGCTGTTGCCGATCAATAGCACCTTCATGAAAGACCTCCCGGAACCGCCAGTTCGCGAGTGAAGTGGATGTAGGGAAAGCACTCCGGTATGTGCGAATCCCAAGCACCGTGGGCACTCCAAGCCCATCCGCCTGAATCAGCGGCAGGTGGGGCCTCCTTCACCTTGTTGAAGCGGGAAAAGTCCATGCGCCAGATGTCTCCTTCGCGGGGGGGGATTGAACGCCCGTCTCCTTGCGCCAGCCATTTCATGCCAGCCCAGGGAAACGCAACTTCAACTCTCCATCCCCGATCCCGGACCGTGGGATCATTGATGACGCCGTCGGCGAACACCGCACTGCGCATTCCGGGCATATCCCATTTAAAAAACCCAAGACGTGGCCCACGTGGATGGGTTGTGAATCCGACCCCGTTCCAGGGTTTGGCACCAGGCGCATCGCGGCGAAACTCTGGCGCCTTGCTAAACCCTCCGCTTTCGTAAGCGTCCTCCCAAACAAAAAACGCCTCATACGGTGTGCCGAGCGGGTTGATTTCAAACTCGTAGTAGGCATTTTTGCCGGCAATGAAAACTTCAACATCATTTTCTTTCCAGACGGGCGCATCACGTTCGGTCATGGTGGCGGCGAGAAACGGTTCCTCTACCCAGAACCCTACATAGAGGCATTCTTCGTCCCAGAGCACTGCGGCACGCGTGTCATGGATCGTAGGGCAACCGGATATCAGATCTACGAAACGCGATGAACGCGGCGCGGCACACCAGACGGGCTCATCCAGACGTCCATCGAGCCGCGGCGGACGCGCGACCCGGTAAGCCGTGTAATGAGGAATTTTCGCATCCGGCCATGGGAATGGCGGTGTGTCTTGCTTCATAAAAATATTCCTTGCAGGCTGAGATTAATATAAGAAATCACCGTCATGTTTGGCATGAGCAAGTTCCACGAAAATATCTGAAATGCGTTCCACGGCTGCATTGACGATCTTTTCACCTTTTTCTTTCGTCGCCATGGTCGGATCGCCCACACCTCCGTTTTTCGTATAGAGGTGCCAGGGGCGGCGGAAGCTGCCTCCGTACTTGATCATTGTTTTCAACTGGGGCGGATTCGTGTGCGTCCGTTCGGCCACGTCCATGCGCACCAGTTCCGGACACAGTACAAGCGATTCCGAGGTTTCAATCTCGTCTGCGTGCGAGAGTTCATCCGTCTCCTGGACTTCCGCAACCACGTCGGCAACTGTCATCCACCAGTCGAGTCCGGCGATGAAAGCCCCGTATTTCCCGAACAGCTCGCGCGTCAGCGCCTCAATGGTTCCGCAATTGCCGCCATGCCCATTCAGGATTATGAATTTACGGATCCCGTGCGTGGTCAGGGAAACGATCAGGTCTTCAAACAGATGTAAAAGCGTGGTGGGTCTTACGGTTACGGTATACGGATAACTCATCACATCCGGACTGCAGCCGAACGGGATGGTCGGCATGACGAGAATACCGGCACCTTTTTCAGTTGCGCGTTCGGCCGCACGTCTCGCAATTTCTGAGGCATGAATGGCGTCGTTGCCGAATGGCAGGTGCAAGGCGTGCACCTCTGTCGCTCCGATCGGCAGCACGGCAACGTCAAATTTTCGTCCCTTGAGATCAACCTGGCACATGTCGAAGAGAATAACCTTCTTCGCTGGCGATACTTTACTTTTGGGGAGACTTGTTTTCAATGGCTTTGTTCCTTGTCGCTGTCTATTATTCGTTCTGACTTAGCTTTTCAAAGTTGTCAGCATCAGGATGTTTTCACGATAAATCTTCTGTCTCAGTTCCTCGGGAACTTTCAGTCGGTCAAAGAGCCGGGCATGAAAATCCATCATGTTCAGTATCCCCTCCTTGCAACCGTCAGCTTCAGTGAAATAAGATCCATCAGTACCGAAAAGGAGTTTGCCAACCACGCCCGTGTCAAGCTTTCCGTCCGGAGCTAAAATTTGAGCCCACATGTCCATGGAACGTCGATAGGATGTCCCGCCGGAAAGCTCGGCGTAGATATTCTTATGGCTGGAACACATCTTCCAGGCCTCCTCCCACCATGGATTGCCGAAATGCGCCATCTGGATCTTCATCTCTGGAAAAGCGCGCGCAACCCGATCAAGCGCAGCCGGACGCATGTCTGTGATGTCCGTGTAGGTCTTCCGGTTATGCAACCCTCCCGGCTCATAGACGTCAAGGGACAGGAATCCGGTATGAAAAACGGCCAGTCCATGTTGTTGGAAAATTACATCATAAAGGGGGAAATAAGAATCATGACCATACGATTTTTCCGGCGAAATAAACTTGATGCCCACTGCACCGCGCTGGAAAATCTTGTCAATATCGTCAGGTGTAACAATGTCCATATCCACCTGCACAACTGGAATGACATAGTCTCCGAAAACTTTTTTCATCTCAAACGTTATGTCTGGGGGATCCAGCAGAACAATTTTCTCGATTCCCATTTCAAAACTGCTCTTGACATAGTCCTGCGGTGTCATCTTGCCTGGAACCCAGGCAGTCATCAAAGGCTGTGCAAGCCTCCCGGCTGAATTCCGGTTTGCATGCATGCCATGTGTGTGTGCATCGATATACATTGGTTGATCACTCCTCTTTACATATTACGGGTTAAGAAATCACTTCCACGGCTTCAGGTCCGGGTTGGCCTCCTGAACCGCTTTCCATGCCGCTTCCTGCAGCGCCTTGGCCTCGTTCTCAGAAATGCCTTGATACGAAAGTCCAACCGGACTGTAGCCGGTGATTGTGGAATAGATGCAGCACGCCGCCAGATAAACACTTTTTTCTGAAGGATGGATCCAATCGTCATAGAACATTCCGATTTTAGCATCCGGAACGGCTTTGAGATAATTCATCTCGGCCAGAACGATCGGCGCGATCGGGCTCTGCAAAGTCTTTCCGAGCGCGACGTTGACTTCATGGTATTTCTGGTAACCCTCAGGAAAAGGTGTTACCTGCACCGGCTGGCTTTCGTAGAAAATCGGCTTGATGTTCTTGCTGCGAGCAAGATCGACAAAAAACTTGCTGGACTCGATAATGTCTTCGGGTTTTCCGGTATTGTAAGTGTCTAAGATAACGACGTCCCAGAGTTCTTCGGCAATCATGCCCCGAGCCGTATCGCTAGTTTCACCTGCATCCCAGTGCGTGTTCAGTCTTGTCCCGCCGCGCACGTGCGAGGCAGCTATGATTCGGGGCCGGTCTTCTGGAGCAGATGCCGCGAGCTTTTCGACAACAGTTGGCATCATTCCACGCATAGTCATGCTACAGCCGATGAATAATGCCGTGATGGTTTTCCCCTTGTCGTCTGCCGGATTCATCTTTCGCAGACGCAGGTTTGCCTCGACGGAGGGTATGGTACGAACCCACCCGTCAAGCCGAACCCTTTGCGCGTTTGCAGTGGGCATCGTCAAAACCTTCTGGAGTTCGGGTTTGGCATGTTCGAAATCCTTCTCGTAGTAATAGCTGAGGCCAACCTGCAACTGGATGTCTACCTTATCAGTTTCCGTAACGCCTTCCATGGACAGTGCCTTTGCTAGTTCGGCTCTCGCCTCTGGATATTTTCTCTCCAGCATGCAAGTCATTCCGATTTCCATCTGCGTCGCCAGCTTTTCCACGGAAGACAGACTGGGACTCTCCACCAGTTTGACCATCACAGTGCGCGCCTCGGCGAATTGCCTCAATCCCATCAGTGCCTTCACCAGCCCCTTCTGAGCGACCGTTTTCTGTTCCGGTGTGATTTCGGGAAGGTCAATGGTCTGGGCAAAGGCATCTCTGGACTTAGCCATGAGCCATTTAAATTGCCATGACCACGTTAGCGAGGTCTGCCCGACCAGGAGACTGGCCTGTATCTTCGTCTGGGCTGAAACGCCATCCAGCGCAAAGGCTTTCTCCAACTCGGAAATGCCTTTCTCTACTTTTCTTTCTTTGATGAAGGTTTCTCCGACCCTGATCATTGCCTGTCCGGCCTGATCCGAGGTGATGCCCTCTACCGCAAGCGCCTTTTCAAACTCGGCGCGCGCCTCCGCAAACTTGCCGGCCTTCTCAAACGCCTGACCTGCCTGAACCACAGTAGCATACAGAGATTCTTCTGCCGCAGCAGAACCGGGCAGCAACATCAGGATCGCAGCCAAGACCCCAGCGATGCGCGAGACGGGTCTGCTTATCAATGAAAGCGAGCGTTTAGTCATTACTTTCCTTTGTTTTAGCGGATGATGATCGCGGTGCCAAGTGGAAACGGGGGCGAGAACTCGTAACAACCCATGTCGACAAGCCCCGATTTCCAGTCCAAGCGTTTCTTGCCGTCCAAATCGAGGGCGCTTGCCATCCAGAGCTGATTCGTTCCCGTATTGATGCAGGGCGAATCGGACTGTAGGTGGAAGTCGGCGTTAGCCATGGAAACAAATTTCGGATCGGAGGAGATGTTACCTCCGTCGGCGATTAGAGGGAAGGAGCAGGAATTCGAAACCGTCCCACTGCCTTGCAGGTAAAAATTCTTCATATTCATAGTCCACGTGGATTCATTGTCATAGATAATGGAATTACGGATGATATGAGTCGTCCCTGGCAGGGTCACGATTCCACCGACCGGGTTGCTGGTGGCAGTGGTCTTATTGCTCGAAATCGTGCAATTGTCTATTCTCAGTACAGACGGATTCTTAGAATGATACCATCCACCAGCTCCAACTGTGGTTTCGTTATGCGTAATGAGGCAATTGCGGGCATCCACGTCTCCCACCGTCTGCAAACCGCCTCCTTGTCCCCCGAGATTGTATTGTATTGTGCAGTTTTTTAGAAACAGCGCAGGCCCGGTAATGCCGCCGCCATTGTGACTCGTATTGCTCTGAATAACACAATCTTGAATGGAAAGCAGATTGGTGTCAGCGCTGTTTCGGCCTATACCGCCACCGGCTGCAACTGTGACATTAAAGGAGTTTTCCGTGAGATTACGTTCGATGTGGCAATTTCGGATCTCAGACCCGAGCGCACCCTCCCGGATATAAATGCCTCCACCGACCCCCCCCGCATTAAAATGATTGCTGCCGCCATGATCGGCATTGTCCGACACGTCGC
Organism: uncultured Lentisphaerales bacterium; assembly: GCA_964553035.1. Classification (GTDB taxonomy): domain Bacteria; phylum Verrucomicrobiota; class Kiritimatiellia; order RFP12; family UBA3636; genus JBBQIY01. The sequence continues at coordinate 10,553 of CAZKJH010000091.1, forward strand.
AGTCCTCCATGGTAAGCAGGGCCCTGTACGCAGCGACGCCGCCACCCAAGCCGTTATTCGTGCTGTTTGATCGGCGCACATTGCCCACAATCCGACAATCGGAAAGGATGGTGTTAAATGCTGTTTGGTCGTTCTTCCCATACGTATAGATTCCGCCGGCATAGCAGTTGGTGGCAAAATTCCCGGCAATCACGCAGCGTTGGACGAGCGCAGTGCCGGTTGCAATTGTACTGTGTAAGATGTAGATGCCGCCACCGCCGACACTGCTCACGTACCCGTTGGTGATGGTCAACCCATCGAGTTTTACAACCGAACCCGCAGCCGTGAGATTGACGTATATTCCGCGCCGGACACCGCCGCCATCGATGATGATTGCATCCGCCGGGACGTCGGTGTCGTTCCGTAGCGTCAGGGATTTATTGATCGACACCACGTTCGCTGCTGTACTCGTGTACGTTCCTGCCCGAACCCACACGGTATCACCTGCCGTTGCAGCGTCCACGGCCGTCTGAATATTGCCGGCGGCGTTGACCCAAGTTGATCCGTCTCCGGTTCCGCCCCCCACTACATACTTATCGGCGGCCTGAGTTGTGGCGGCTCCAAAGGCCGCCAAGCTGATCATGATGCATCGTAGAATCATTTTCATTACGTTTGCTCCTTGTGTTTGTCTCAATGATACGTCAGCAACACCCCATATAAAAATAGTATCGGTCTTTGCCTCTAATTAATCGTGACTTTTATTTGGGTATTTGAAGCCTTTACGATACTTAGTGTACCTGATTCTTTGGGAAAAAACTAACGCTAAAGTCTCATTCTTTTGTTTTCAGGTCACATAAAGGCGAAATTATTGTTTCTCGACAGCCTGAAGAAGCCAATCCGACCCGTCATTTGCTGTCTTGGTCTTCCGAATCTTTCAGCACCTCGATATCTTTTCTCCGGCTTGCGGGATCCACCTTCAAGTTGACAAGTTTTCCATTTTTCACGCTCCCCTGCACAACTGTTCTGCCGGGCGCGTGCATCTTAAAGTCGACATCCCAGTTGCTCGGCCATGAGGGTAGGAGCAATATTTTGCCGTTATCGGTCTGCATGAGCATAGCCTGAAGTGCCATCATCATGTTGCCGCCGTGGCACTGGTTAGGAACCTCATCGGCGTGTTTCGTCCAGAAAGCCGGAAACCGGCTGGCCGCGTCCTTGTTCTTTGCGCGTGAGACCACGTCCTGGGCGGCCGAATTAGTGAGGCCGAGGTACGCTGCCTGTACGCCGACCTGCACCCACCCCTTATCGCCGCTGGCCATGCGCCGATCAAATGTGAACCGGGCCATCTCAAGATCCGGCTTGCCGACACCGTACAAACGGAAGGGAAACACCGCGTATAAGTCGCCATTTTCGCCGTTGTGGGTCTTTCCGTCCGTCCATTCCGCGGGCAGAATGCAGGGTTTACCTTCCTTCTCGCCCAGAGGCAGCGGGGGAACCTTGGCCAGCAGCGTCCTCCAGAATTCTCGTGGGACTGCTCCCGTATCCGCTTCGGGGATGTCGAGCAGCTTCCCAAGTACCCATCGGAGTCCTGCCACGTCCGGCGTTGGATTGCGGGCATCCCAGTAGGTCTCCAGCACCTGGGCGGGATACAGGTTCATGCTTCCGTCTTCGCCAGTCTGGTAGTGCTGGTCCCAGAAGCGCAGCAGCGAGTCGCAGACCGGCAGCAGAGTTCCTTTCAGGAAGTGTTCGTCCCGGGTGTAATCGTAGTAATCGATCATCATCGCCATCAGTTCGGGCGATGCGGTGTACTCGCGCCGGATATAGCCGGCCCACTTGCCCATAAGCTCCCCCGTGTCGAGATTCTGAGCAAGCCTCTCCCGGTACGACGGCTCACCGTAGGTTCCATTGTTGATCATTCCCCAAAAGAACACGATTTCAGAAAGGAAGGCACCGCTGTGATGAAACCACGCCTTCGTTCTGGCTTCGGCGAGCGGCAGCATCGCCCCGTACATGCGGAAAAGCGGCATCATCAGATCGAAATCCCCGCACGCCGGCATGGGCCAGTAGGGCAGACGGGTGTTCTGCCACCAGTATTGGCCGCCCCAGGCGCGCGAGTCGGGATCGCCGCTGGCCTCCGCGTTGACCGTGAAGATCGAGCCGTTGAACTTGACAGCGGCATCGCCTCGGCTACCGCAGGCGTTCATCCAGCGCTGGAGGGTGTAGCCCTGGCTCAGCGCCTGCGCATCGGGAAAGCCGCTGACACGGATCCAGCTTCGGTTCCAGAATTCATTCCACCATGCGCGGTGAAGGTCACGGCTCTTCTCGATGTCCGTGGCGTTGCTCTTTCCGACCTGTGTGCCGAGCAGGGCTTCCCATTCGTCCGGCGTGTCGGTTTGTGCGCAGAGCGGATGGATGGAGATCTCAAAGCGTTTTGCGGGCCGCGTCGACTTCAGTGTCGCGAGGCTATCGCTTCGGAAGCCGGTGCCTTCGATGCAGCCGCCGAAAGTTCGATAGAGCAGAGGATCACGCGACTTGGGGATGAAGTCGCCCAGCCCCTGGTACTCCAGATTGTTCTTCCAGATGGAAGTTTCATTGCGCTGATACCAAACGACGCGGTCGACGTGGTTCGACAAGACCTGCTGCCCATCGCGCCAAACTTCCAGCGAGGCGCGCATTTCGAACGGCGATCCGCTCTCCGCCTCGACGCGAATGACGGGTTGATTTGCGTCGACCCAAACCCGAAGGGCAACAGTCGCAGCTCCTTCACCGGCCATGATCGCAATTTCCCCCTGCCGCAGGAGAAGGGACTGGTTGAAAAAAGCACCCCCTTCCAGCGGATTGGGCGCAAGCGAAATTCGCACCCGGCCCAGTTTGAGCAGTTCGGCCTGTTCGCTCCATGCGTCCGTCTTGCTCAAAAGGAGCACAAGCTCGCCGCTCGGCTCCACCCAGACGTTCATGCCGATATCTCCGTTGCCGATCGGCATGGATCCGTTCTGATTCGTACTCGGACTGTCCCAGACCACGTTGCATACGTCCAGCGGATCCATAACGGTCTGGCTGCCGAGAGCATTAGACTCAGCAGCACTCATAAAAGCGAACCTCATTCCAAACAGAATCGCAATCGTCAATTTCGTTCTCATTGTTTTTCCTTCTTAATAAATCCATAGAGTCACAGCACATTCTTTTTTTTCGTAATTCCGCCTCTTGACGATTCCGTTTGATGCGTAAGGTTCACCGGACGCTTACCGGTATACAGCACCCGATCATCAGCACCATCAAAGCAAACAACAGCGAAATCTGACTAAACCCTAACAGCCTTCACGCAGCATGCCAGCAGCCTCTGACACTCGGCAATCCAAGTCCTCGTCCCTCCTGAGACTTCCCTGTAGTTCTTGGAGTTGACGCAGAAGTCCTCGTAGTATTCGCCCGCCAGACTCGCCTGGTCGAATGCGCGAACATCGGCAAACAAAGCCGCTGGCCCCGGCGTCGAAGTGCGCAGGCTTTGGCCATGGAAATGGCGTTTCGCGAGTTGTTCAAGCCGGGTTGACGGCAGCATCGCGAGTGCATCGTCCAGCACGTCGATGCAGGAATCTAGGTCAAGCTTGCGAACGACAGCACGGAGCTTGTCTCGGTCGATCTTCCCGCTGCGGGAACCCGTCCTGTCTGTGTTTGTATGCTTCATGAACATCTCCTGAAATTTCAGTCCCGACACTTCGGTTTCATATTTTCTTCGTCTTGTCGATTAGCCGAAACCCAAGTAAGTATATTCCCGCTACAATTGCGCTGTCAACGGGAATCCGGCGACAGCAGCAATTCTAATTATGGTCACAACTCATGGATACGGCGCGCTCGGAGATCGCGCCCTACCTCGTGAATACATCATTTTGCACTGTTTTCAGGGTAGGGCGGGCTCTCCGAGCACGCCGCTTCAGAGAAGATTTGCCATCATTAGAATTGCTGCGGCGACAGGCTCGACAAAGCCGCTTGAAAGCGCGATGATGCATTCCGGTACGGGGCGCATTTCGCAGGTTCAGATGCGAACGATGTCACTGTTTGAATCGGGAGAGTCAAAGGGCCAGGTTTCTCTTGCGTCGCTCTTTTCCGGTGAAGAGCCCGAAGGAATTTCGGATATGGAAATCGATCACCTGGCGTTTGTCACGGCACGGGGGGGCTGGCCGGCAGCGGTTGACGCATCCGGTTCCACGGGATTGCAGCAAGCCGTCAACTATCTGGATGCCATCGTCGAGACGGATGTTTCCGAAGTCGACGGCATGACCAGAAACCCCGCACGTGTTCGGGCACTCATGAGATCGATTGCCAGAAACATTGCGGGACCCGCCTCCGTTGCAACTCTCTGTTCCGACATCGCGGGAGATAATGTCTTTCGCTAAGTTCGCTAAGCTATAGATTATTGATCACATATTCTTTGCGGCCTTTGCGAAAACTTGGCGTTCTTTGCGGTTAAGATTTAGAACCGTAAACGTCTCTCTGTGACTTGAAGTTATCGACAAGGAAATCAGGAAAAAGTTGGTGGCTCTCTGACAATGCGCTTGACTGTGATGGGATGGCGGTGAGAAGGAGACGAAGTCTTGTGTTGGGCTACAGTCTTCGACGCTATCCTCTCCACGTCCAAGCCTCCCGTTTTCCTGAGTTCCCCATTCGACCTGTCCAATCCGAAACTTCACCCCTGCGAAATAGGGAACGGGCAAAGACCACGATCCGTGCGGCGAAAAGATTCCAAAGGGAATCGCAATTTCTTGTTTTGATTCCGCTGAAAAAGTCGGAGGTTGAAGTCTGGAAAACGCGTATGGCGCGCTGT
>CAZKJH010000092.1:0-15312 GCA_964553035.1 uncultured Lentisphaerales bacterium
CGGGTGCTTCAAGGTGTTGTGAAAAAAGTTCGCATTGGTATTCCCGAATCGCTGCATGTCGTCGACCTCGGTGGCGATGTGGCCGAGTGGAGTTTTGATAGCGCGACGCGAATTCTCTCCGTGGCGGTGAAGGCACCGTTGAGCGGGGAATTTGTGGTGTCGGTTCGTTGCAACGCCGTTGCAAAGAACTTTCCTTACGAATGCAAGCTCGCGGTTCCAGATGTGATGGATGTGACGCGCCAGAATGGTGAACTCGGCGTTTCTGCGGCGGATTCAGTGTTGCTCAATCTGATTGATAGCGCAGGATGCAATCCCATCCGAAATGAAGATTTCAGGCGTGGCGTAAACTCGTGGCAGAGTACTCCAGAAATGAAAGCGGAAAAAATCCGCCGTGCATTCCGCTACGATAATGCCAGCAAGGTTGCCGTGACGATGTCGGCGGATGCTGTGAAGCCCGAGTTGCGTTCCGCATTGACGATCGCGATGTCGGTCGGCGATGAACGCAACACGCTCAATGCTCAGCTCGGATTGACGGTGGCGAAGGCAGGTGTGTTTTCTGTTAATCTCGAAATCCCCACTGGCTACGTGATTGAGACGCTCACGGGAGAGAAGGTCGTGAGCTGGGATGATCGACGCAAAACGAACGGCGGCGTTGATGTGATGTTCGGCAGTAGTTTTGAGGGCGAAACGCAACTCTACGTGGTGCTCTCGAAGCAACAGCGCGGCGTGGATGCCGAGATCAACGTGCCGCGCATTTCGGTTGGCGGTGCTGTGCGGCAAACAGGCCGTGTGACGATCACGGCGGAGCGCGGCGTGAAGTTGACGCTCGATCAGCACGATGGGGTTGTCAGCTCCAAGAGCGATGAAGGATTCGGTGTAGCAAAAAAGAATGCCGTTTTGCTCGACATCCTTCGGACAGATTGGTCGGCCTCGCTCAAGACCCAAGTGCTCGACCCTGTGGTGAAGCCCGAGTTGCTACAAAGCATTTCGATCGCGGAAGGCATGCTTCAGCATCGCATCTATCTGCGCTGTAAGATTGAGAATGCCGGTGTGAAACAATTCCGCGTTGTGGTTCCAGTGAAGGGGGCATCGTTGACAGTTTCAGGACGGAACATTTCGCGCGTGGTGCCCGAAGGAGAAGCCGACTCTGATGATGGTTCGCAGGTCTGGTTGATTGAACTCCAGGGCAAGGTTGATAACGAGTATTCGGCAACGTACTTCTATCAAGAGCAAGTTGACCCGGCGGAACCGGTCACGGTGAAACCAATGCGCGTTGTCGGTGCGCAGCGTCAGACCGGCTGGGTTGTTGTGTTTGGCGAAAGCAGAATTAAAGTGGATGCGCAAATTTCTGCAGCAGGGCTCCGTGCGGAAGATGCGCGAACGATCCCCGACATTTTCGGCGCTGGCGATCTCTCCGCCGCGCTGGGGTGTTGGAAAGTACTCGATGCCGAGACCTCGCTCGCGTTGAGCGTGACGCGACATTTATCGGCAGAAGTGTTGCCGGCGGCGGTCGAGAATGTTCGACAAACGACAGTGCTTTCTTTGGGAGGGCGTACGCTCGCACAGACTTCGGTTAAACTCTCGGTCGGCAGACTGCGGTTTTTGCGCATCAAGCTTCCGCGCGAAACTTCAGACTTATGGACTGCGCAAGTGAACGGCGTTTCCGTGGCAGTGTCCAAAGAAGAAGGCGGCGTTCTGTGCGTCCCCCTCGATTTGGTGACGGAAGGCGAGAAGGCGGAGGTGTCATTCGTGTGGGCGGATAATCCGGACAAGGGGCTTTCAGGTAAGGTCGTTCTTGAATCGCCACGCTTCCCGGATTTACCGCTGCGCGACATTCAATGGACGCTCTACGCGCCTGAAGAATATACTTATACCTTGAAGAACGAAGACTTCGATGAAACGGATGGTCGTGGAAGCAAGCAATACTACTTGGGCTCGAGTTTCGACAGAGGCCGTTATCAGAGTCGAAACAAAGAGATCAGTCAGGGCGTTTTGGTTCAGGCGAAATCGAGCTTTGCTCAGGTCGGGAAGATGCTTGAATCGGGTGAGCGCGGCAAGGCGCAACGCGCGTTGAAGCAGGCGATTGATCTCTCTCAGGCTGATGCGAGTTTGAATGAAGATGCTCGTGTACAGTTCGAGAATGTTGCGGTACAAAATACCAAGATTGGTTTCATGAACCGACGCGATGCGCTCCGTGCCTCGAACAATATTTTTGAGGAAGGCGTTCAGCAGCAGTCGGCAATCGGGTTTAACGATGGAAACTTCAGCCAAGAATTCGCGCAGCAGCTCGAAGGCCGGCTTAGTGCGAGAGATCGCATGGCCCTCGAACTGGTCTCATCGAAGATCGTCGGGCAGCAAGCGGCTGTTGTGGAAGCGGCGCAGGCGATATCAGTGACGATGCCCGAGAATGGACCATCGCTCGTGTTTACCCGTGCGCTGCAAACGCAGCCTGGCGGCAGTATGGTTCTTGAGCTGCGAATTTCACGTGGCATTAAGAATGTGATGAAAGCTAGTTGGGCGCGGCCGTATGTTCAGCTTGCGTGTGCGATTCCTGTGGCGTGGGTGCTACTTGTGTTTGCCTTTGGATCCCGCCGCAGAGGGCGGAACTCAAGACGCGCGGGATGAGGGCGGGTGGGGCTGCGTGGACCGCTGTCTTGAGAGCAGGCCGCTGTGCCTGTGCTAAAGGATAGAGGGCGCGCCACCATCGCGCCAGTAGGCGGCGAGCCCTTCGCCGGCGTTCGCGATGTGCGTCACATCGGCGTTGAGTGCATCACAAGCGCTCTTTGAAAAGGGCGTATCTTCGTTGCCTTTAGCCAAAATAAGCAGGCGGTTACCTTGGAGCGCATCAAGGTAGAGGCTTTCAGGCATGTAGGCGTGAGCCATCGACGAGGGCAGAATGTGCAGGAGTTTGGCTTCGGGCAGCACGAGTAGCGCATCCCGCACAGCCTTTTCGCCGGGGCTGATGAAGCCGCTGAGAATAGCATAGCTAGCGTTTACGGCATCGTGGCAGCGTGAGACGACCCGCATCATAGCCTCTGGCGTAAGCTTGCGGCTGACCCGCAGGCCGAGGAGTTTCGTATCGCCATTCAGCAAGCCTGTGTTGCCAATGCCCCTCCAGAAGGTTTCGGCGTCGAGTCGAGGCGAATCGAGAGGCTCATGAATTCGGAGGCGTTCAGGGTGGTTGTGGCGGAGTTCGTACTTAAGTGGGTTATAGCGAATGTAACGCTCGACGGCATCGATAAAAGGGCGAGTCGAGCAAATGCGGTCGTGGTAGCCTTGCTGCCAGAGTTTGCCTGCTCCACCAAGATCCCAAGCGCATTTCGTGGTGTAGCTCTTGAAAGAGCCAAAGAACTTCCCCAGCGTTTTGAGTGGTTCGGCGAGGTTTGGCTTGAGGTAAACTCGGCAATGAATGTGATCTGGCATGACAACCCAACCGAACAAGGCGACATTGGGAACCCGCTCAGGCATGGAGCGAAGGGACTCTGCCACGCGTGCGCCCAGTGGTGAAAGCGAAACCGCGCCATTGACAATGCTGCCGAAATAAGCGCCGCGAGGCTCGGTTACGATCGTGATGAAAAGCGAGGCGCCACGGGTGTAGTCGTAGCCTTTGTAGCGAGTGAAATGTTGGATGCTAGAATCCATGCCGCAACAATAGGCTACGATCGGAGATTTGTCAATGCCTTGTCTACTTACTTTTGAAAAAGTGCTACGCGGCGGTGTACGTGTATCTGTAAACCGCGAGAATTGATTCCCTATGAACTTTGGAATATGGTAATATTCTGCCAGTTGAGTTGAAAAAGAAAAGGCTGGAATAAAAAAGGTTTTGAGACATGACTACACATAAAATAATTCTCGCAACATTGCTTGTCGCCTGCACTACCTCGTTGACTGCCCTCGCCTGTCTCGATGCCTCAGACAGCAATGCGGTGAAAAGCGCGAACCTCGTTATTTTTGCCGGCCCGGAACACATGGGCAAACCTACCAAACAGTTGAGTGCCCTCTACCCGAAACTTAAGGACGTGCTCATCCGAAATCCCGGGCTCGTCTGTTCGACTCTCGTTTCAGCAGGTGGCAAAGGTGGAAAATCCATTGCTGTCACTGAAGCGGCATTTAAAGCGGCTGGTGCGAAGTTTGTTCCCGGCGTAAACTTGAATTCGCCTCGCTTTTTCAGCAAAGGTGCTAGCAAAGAAGAAATTGATAACGCCATGACCGATTTCGCTATTCGCCTTGTCGCTGCATTGTCGGTCGCCGAATAAGGTATGATGATGGATAAAGAAGTTAAAGGAAAGGCGGAAAATGGTGGGCTGGAACGGCTCCGGAAGAATCTTGGCTCGGTGATCCGGGGCAAGACCGAGACGATAGACCAGTTGCTGGTCGCGCTTTTGGCGGATGGGCACGTGCTTATTGAGGATGTTCCGGGTACAGGTAAGACGACATTAGCAAAGGCACTGGCGGTTTCCATTAAAGCCCGTTTTTCGCGCATCCAGTTCACCCCGGATCTCCTACCGACGGATATCGTGGGTGGCATGATTTATTCGGCCGCCAGTGGCGAGTTCACATTTCGTCCCGGTCCCATCTATACGAACATCGTGTTGGCAGACGAAATCAACCGCGCTTCACCGCGTACGCAATCAGCTCTGTTGGAGGCCATGAGCGAACGCCAAGTAACGACCGAGGGAGATTCACGGACGCTGCCACGCCCGTTCCTCGTACTTGCCACGCAGAATCCAGTCGAGCACAACGGCACCTATCCGCTTCCGGAGGCGCAGATGGATCGGTTCTGCATGAGGATTTCACTTGGCTATCCCTCTAAAGAACACGAGCTGATGATCTTGCACGATCAGGAGTCCACGCATCCGCTGGATGGACTTGGAGCAGTGATGGAAACCGAAGCGTTGATCCGCTTGCAAGGGGCAGTGCGCAGCGTGGACGTCGAAGAGTCGGTTCTCGATTATATCGTGCGACTGGTGTCCCGCACACGTGGCGATGCGAGGTTGCGCCTTGGGGTGAGTCCGCGCGGGGCGCTTGACTTACGGCGTTGCGCACAAGCGGCGGCATTCATGGATGGACGTGACAGCGTCCGTCCCAGTGACGTTCAGCGACTCGTGGTTTCTGTGTTGGCACATCGGGTTGTTGTAGAGGTCAAGGCGCGGCATGGCGGACTCACTGGTGAAATGGTCATCCGGGAGGTCTTGCGTTCGGAAACCGTTCCTGCATGAAAACGCGAAGCAGGCGATTGGCCTTATTCAGAAAGCGCTTAAAAGGGCCTGGCATCGGCTATCAGCATGGACGGCGTGAGCGGATCACGAAGAATTTTGTGGGAATCTCCTGGGTCTACTATTGGCTAACGGCTCAAATGACGATACGTCTTCTTCTCGTATGCACCGTTGGTCTTACCCCGGCAGTGCTGATGATGCTGCTGGGGTGGGAAAACCGGGCGTTCAACATTTCGTTTGCCGTGATCGCGTGGATTTTGTCGTGTATGCTTGTCGGTTGGCTTCTGCGTCCTACGTTGCACATCGAGGCACAGTTGCCGACGCGGATCGAATGCGGGAGTACGTTTGCCACGCAGTATCGAGTCCGCAATATCGGCAGGCGCACGGCACGAAGCCTTGCTATCGATACGCTCATCTTTCCCGGCTTCATTGGGTTGTGGGTTCAGCGTGCTTTACTCAATACATTGGCTGCCGGCGAGGAAGCTACCGTGTCGGGAAGCGTCACGGTGAACGTGCGTGGCGTGTTCACGCTGCCACTCTTTCGCTGGGATTCGGATTTCCCTTGTGGCTTTTGGCGCTGGGGTCGCACAGACCATCGGAACGAGCGTCTGCTGTTTGCGTATCCGCGCTATGTGCGTCTTGACTCCTTTGATATTCCCCTCGGCAACCGCAATCGCAACGAACTTTCTTCGGCGACCGAATTGACGCGAGAGGCATTCGAATTTCATGGCTGTCGCGAATTTCGTGATGGGGATTCCCTTCGGCATGTTCATGCTCGCTCCTCGGCTCGGCTCGGTGTACCCGTGGTGAAAGAGTTTCAGACCGAAGGACGGTCGAGAACGGCACTGTTGATCGACACGCGCGGGAAATGGATGTTCGGCGGCATACGTGAACATTTTCTCCGCATCGATCCTTTCGAGGCAGCATTTTCGGTCACGGCATCCATTGTGGATTACCTTTCGACAACAGATCGAATTCTGGAACTGCTGGTGGCTGGGCCGGATGTGTATCGTTTTGTCAGTGCCGGACGCGTAGGCTATCTCGAAGAGGTGCTCGATATCCTTGCTGCAATCGAGCCGATGCGGAAAGATCCGCTGGAAAAACTCAAGCCCATTTTGTTCGACGAAATCCGATTGATTCAAAGCGTTTGTCTTGTCCTGACGGGATGGGATGAAAGACGCAGCGACTTGATTGAAGAAATCAGCGTGTGGGATATAGGCCTCAAGGTGATTTTGCTTACGCCCTTCGGCAAACGTCCGGATGATCTGCCCGGCGATGTGATCTGCCTCTCAGCACGCGAGGTGCTGAAAGGCAATTATGAAGTGTGAAATGATAGAATTGATGTGAAAAAAGAAATGCGTAAAACAGATGGCCAAGAGGCACCACCACGCAACCGCTGGGCTGTGGCCTGCAATGCTGTCGTGCTGTTGTGGTGCGTCTGGTGGTATTCGCGCGGCGGAGACCAAGGATTGCTTCTGGCTACTGCCGTGATGGGGCTGGTGGCTGTGGCCATCCCGCGTTCATTCCCCGGTAACACGCGCTGGGTGATCTGGACGTGGTTGATCATCACCGTGGTCTGTCTCTCCGCAAATGTGGCGCGGATTATTCCTCCTGAGAAAATCGGAGACACCGCCTACTTCGTGCACCGTATCGTGACAATCCTTTATGCCATCGGCGCAACGTGTCTATTCTTTTGCCCTGACAAGCTGGTGGCGACCTTCGTGACGAGCAGTGTCATTCCGATGATCATGCAGACCTTGTGGCATCGTGCGGGGTTGAATGTGGCGATCACGTCAGTGCTCGATGAGAGTCTGGTGATATGGGGCTATGTGGTGGTTGCATGCACAGGGGATCTTGTGCGGCAGGTGATGAAGAGAAAGACAATAGGCTCCGGTCGTGTGGCAAGGTGGGATTTGCTCGGCCATTTGACCATGATGTTGCTGGTGATTGCGGTGTCGTTTGCTCTCTTCAAGCCAACGAGATGGGTTGTTCGTGAGGCGCAACGACAGCTTTTTGGCTGGTCTTCCAGATCAGGTTTTGATTTTATGTCGCAACGTGGAACGGATATATTTCTGGGGCGCCCGTTACCGAAAGGATTTCGAAGTCTGACGCGGATTGTTATGCTTGTGCAGTCGGATCGTGCGCCCGGGTACTTACGGGAGAATGTCTATACGACTTATCTAGGTGGACGTTGGGCGCGCATCGATCCTGGCGAAGAGTTGCTTCCGCTTGAAAGGACGTCGATGGAGGGCGAGGGGATGCATACCTATTCCCTTGCCGAGTCCGTCGCGTCTGAAAATTTGCAGGTTATGCAGATCGAAGTCTTCGCGCCTAAGCTGATGACGAGTTTCTGCGTTCCCGGCAACGCGCGGACGCTGACCTTTGCGGGAAGTCCACCACAGCAGGAAGAAAATGGGATGCTGACATCTGAGAGCGCCTATCCAGAGCGCTATTGGGCGGACGTGGCACCCCGACGATGGCTCGAAACGGCCTACCCGCTTCCGGAAGGATCAGGGAAGGCTGAATACCTAAAGTTACCGCCTCCGCTTTCTGGAACGGTGTCGAACTGGGTTGCTTCGTGCGATGGGTTGACGAACGCACCGACTGCGCGTGAAGCGGCTTCGTGTATTGAGAAGTATTTTGCACGCGACTTCAGGTATCGGCTTGATGTACGGATTCGCTCCGATCCAGATCCTTTGCTTGATTTCATGACCCAACGCGAAGGATTCTGTATTCATTTTGCGAGCGCAGCGGCCTTGATGCTTCGTGCGCGTGGAATTCCGACACGCATCGTCGGAGGTTTTGTGTGTAGCGAACGGAACGCTTTGCTAAAGCGGTGGGTCGTGAGGGAGCGCCAAGGGCATGCGTGGGTTGAAGCGTGGGATAATGTCGGAGGACAGTGGTTCATTGTAGAATCGACACCACCCGGCGGCCTTCCCGACAGTATTGATCCGCCTGATAAATTCCGGCGCGTTATCGACGTGATTATTTCAGTGTGGAAGCGATTGATTTTCTATCTCGGCCAAGTCAACCTTCTTGTTGCAATTGCTGATGCTGGTGCGGTGGCGGTTTTTTATATTTGGAATGTTTTATGGGGGCCAGTGGGGATTGCCTTGACCTTGATACTGGGGCTCTTCTTTTGGTGGCGAAGCCGAAAGTTGCGTCGCCAACGAAATGAAGAGACGGTTTTGCGTGCTGCGCTAACCACGGCGATGAAGCGGCTCGTGCGGCGTGCGGTGCCCGAGCACCTGATGCGCGGTGAGGCGGAGAGCTGGGATGCGTGGCTGGCGAGAATTGAACCCGATCTTTCACCCGAAACGCATGCCGCCCTCCGAGAAAGCGTGGAGCAGTACCAGCGCCTCCGCTACCAGCGGCATTTGGACAAAGCTGCCGCTGCCGCTTGGCTTGAGCAAATCCGGACATCGGGTGATTTCGGTTCTTCGAAGAAAACATGGAGACCGTGAATTCCAGAAAACCGCTGATAATTTTATGTTTTGCGGTATTTCTTTTACTTTCGGACGGTTTTTTGCTACAAACCTGTCCTGTACAATTAGCCTTTGGCGCGTGCTTCGGTGCCGTTATGAATTGGACTATGATTCTTTTTTTTGTGCAGCTGAGGATTTTTTTAATTTTGATAAACTTTTTCAAAGAAGGATGACCCCATGGGTGGCTTTTTTAGTGTGGCTTCAAAGGAAGAATGTGTAACCGATCTTTTTTACGGGACTGACTATCATTCGCATCTGGGAACGATGCGAGGCGGAATGGCAACGGCTGTTAAGGGTAAGGACGGTTTTGACCGTTATATTCACGACATCCGAACGACGCAGTTCCGTGCAAAATTTGAGCATGATGTCGAGAAGATGTCCGGCAATTATGGTATCGGCGTGATTAGCGACTTTGACGATCAGCCGCTGCTGATTGTCTCTCACCTGGGTATGTATTCCATTGTTACAGTGGGGCGTATCAATAACAATAAAGAGCTGGTGCGACGAGCTTTTAAAAAGGGCGGCGGTCATTTTGCCGAGGTGACGGATGGAGAGGCGAACCCAACCGAGCTTATCGCCTCCCTGATTGATAGCAAAGAAAATTTTGTCGAGGGTATCCGCTACGCTCAGTCACAGATTGAGGGGTCGTGTTCGCTCCTGATTCTGACGAAGGACGGCATCTATGCAGCGCGCGATAAGTTCGGGCGCACACCGATCATTATCGGCCGTAAGGATGGTGCCTGGGCGGCAACGATGGAAAGCTGCGCATTTTTCAATTTGGATTATCAATACGAGAAGGATCTCGCTCCGGGGGAGATTGTATTGATGACCGAAGATGGAATTGAGCAGAAGTATGCCGGGGAGGGAGAGATGAAGATGTGTTCTTTCTTCTGGGTCTACTACGGTTATCCGGCATCCACATACGAGGGACGTAATGTCGAGGAAGCGAGGAACGAATGTGGGGCAAAACTTGCGCAGAGTGAGACGGTTGAGGTGGATACGATCTGTGGTATTCCGGACTCTGGAATCGGTCATGGACTCGGCTATGCTGCGCAATCTGGGGTGCCTTACCGGCGCACCTTCGTCAAGTATACACCCACTTGGCCACGTAGCTTTATGCCACAGAATCAGAAATCGCGTGATCTAGTTGCCCAGATGAAGCTGATTCCGATCGTCGAATTGATCAAAGACCGTAAGCTGCTGTTCTGTGAGGATTCAATTGTACGGGGCACCCAACTGAAAGACACCATTAAACGTATCTTCGATATCGGTGCCAAAGAGGTGCACATGCGCGCTGCCTGCCCTCCGTTGTTATACGGATGTCCCTATCTCAACTTTTCGCGCTCTAGATCGGAGCTGGATCTGATTGCCCGCCGTAAGATTAATGAGATGGAGGGTCAAGCGTGTGAGCCGCCGGCAGAGTATCTTGACCCGGAATCAGAGGAACACCGTGAGATGTGCCGCCGAGTTGCGGAATATCTGGGGATTACCAGCGTGAAGTATCAGCGTCTTGATGATATGATTGAGGCTATTGGGATCGGGAAAGAGAAACTTTGCACCTACTGCTGGAATAAGAAGGGGTAAAAAGGCTTTGTTCATGAAAATAGAAATTGGATTCGATAGTGAGAAATATCTAGAAGAGCAGAGTCGCTGTATTCTAGAACGTGCTTCGCATTTGGAAGGACGGCTTTATCTGGAGTTTGGTGGAAAGCTGATTGCTGATATGCACGCAGCGCGATGTCTCCCGGGGTTTGATCCCAATGGGAAAATTCAGCTTCTCGAAAAAATGAAAGCGGATACGGAGATTATTATCTGCATTCATGCGGATGCGATTGTCCGAAAAAAAATGCGCGCCGATTTCGGTATTACTTATGATTTTGATATTCTTCGCTTGATCGATGACTTGCGCAGACGCGAGCTACTGGTTTCTGGTGTGGTGATTACGCGCTTTAATGAAGAACCTGCGGCGGTTCAATTCATGGAGCGGCTTAAACGGCGAGATGTCAGAGTCTATACGCATTGCGCCTTAAAAGGCTATCCGAACGATATCGAGAAAATAGTCTGTAAAGAGGGCTTTGGCGCCAATGAATATATTGAGACCAGCCGCCCTGTCGTTGTCGTAACGGCTCCAGGACCGGGAAGCGGGAAAATGGCCACCTGTCTCAATCAGATCTATCATGAACACGTGCAGGGCCGCAGATCCGGGTATGCAAAGTTTGAAACCTTTCCGATCTGGAATCTTCCGCTAGACCATCCCGTGAATATCGCTTACGAGGCGGCGACAGCGGATTTGGCCGATTACAATGTGATTGATCCCTTCCATCTGGAAGCGCATGGAACGATTGCCGTTAATTACAATCGCGATGTGGCGAGCTTCCCGATTTTAAAGCGAATCATTGAAAGAGTGACCGGCAAGGAATCGATGTATCAATCGCCTACTGACATGGGCGTCAACCGTGTTGGTTTTGCGATTACCAATGATGATGTGGTGCGTAAGGCCTCCTTAAATGAGATTGCCCGTCGGGTCTACAACTACCGTTGTGAATACGCACAAGGGCTGATTGATCTGGATACGGTTGAATGTGCAGAGAAAATTATGAATCGTCAGGGGCTTGATCCCGATGAAATACACAAGGTTGTTAAACCGGCGCGCGAGGCTTTTGAAAAAGCATCGGCAAAGGCTCCCCTCGATGCCATTGTCTGTGCGGCGGCAATCGAATTGCCAGATGGCGTGATTGTCACCGGCAAGAGTTCGGCTTTGATGCACGCCTCTTCCTGCCTTATTCTGAATGCCATTAAGCGCCTGGCCGATATTCCCGAGGAACTTGATTTGCTGGAGCCGGCGGTGATTGACTCGATCACGAACATGAAACAGACCATCTTGCGAGGGTGTCAGCCGACGCTTGATCTCGAGGAGATGTTGATTTCGCTCAGCGTCAGCGCGGCGACCAGTTCTCTGGCCAGGCTTGGTGTCAAGCAACTCGCAAAACTGCGTGGATGCGATGCGCATCTCACGCACATCCCGACACCCGGCGATAGCGCCGGCATGCGTCAGCTCGGCATTCAACTGACCAGCGATCCAAAATTTGCCGGCCGCAATCTGTTTGAGGCGTGAGAAGTCGCTAGCGGTGACGATTCGCACAGCATCGAAGAGAAGCAAGCCAATCAGTTCGCTGCCGAGTTCCTCATTCCCGAGGCTTATGACCAGCAAATATCGGGATATACGACGCCAGTGTAATGCTCACGTCTTGCGACAACACTCGGTATTCCGCGTGGCATTGCCATGGGCCGCTATGCTCGCGTTACCGACAACTGGTACCGGTTCTAGAAAAAATCCCATCATTCAGTTGGCCGGATGGCTCACGATGGGCTCGATCATGAACGTGAAGAGGTAGAGGCTGGGATTTACCTGGAATTCTGGGTGAATGTTTTGAGTCCAGCCCGTGTCGCCTCCGAGGCCGCTTTGTGCGGCATCGAGGTGCAGGAAGACTTCGGGACGAGCCGGTAGTTCGTGCTGGTATTTCGCCGCCGCTAAGTCGCGCCAACTGTGGTGCTGGGCCGAAAAATGGAAGTGAGGTTGAATGGCGCGAAAGCGCAATCCCGTGCCATCGACTCGCGTGAGCGTGAGCCAACGGGTGTCTTGTCGCGTCCCGTTTTCCGTTGGGTAGATGTAGGGAACGGCCAAGTCCGAGACCGAGGCGGTATAACGCCCAATCCTGGCGGCGTGTTTGCGGTCGCTGTAATTCTCGAAAGGACCCCTGCCGAACCACGTGGCCTGGGAGAGCCCACCGTCGAGAACGGCCTCAAAACCAATGCGTGGCAAAAAGGGCAGGGTTTCAGCAAACGAGAAGGCGGCGGAGACGAAGAGCGCACCATCTTCAAACGCATAACGGGTACGGGTGCGAATAAGCGGCTGGCCACCGTATGCGCAGGTGGTATCGCTCACAATCCGAACGCCGTGATCGCCGAGTGTACTCACCGCAACGGCGTCGACCGTGCGTGTGAGATTGTCAAGCCCAGCGGCACGCCAGCGGCTGGCGTAGGTGACGTTGTTGCCCTGTGCTTCGTCAATATCGGTCGGGGCGCGGAAGAAGCATTCGCGCAAGCCATCGACGAACATTTCCTGGTCTGCAACACGCATTGAGGTGAGTGCAGCCGTTTTCGGGTCGAAAACTAGCGACCAAAGATCCTCTTTTCCGCCCAGCGTGAGCGGTTTTGTGGGGCGCGTGGCGTTGCGCAGTGTCGGCGGCAGGGACGGTACGGCGACTGGGAGGCGGAGTTGTACTTGGGTGACGCAATGCCCAGCGGGTGCCCAGGGCACTTCCTGTTTAAGGACGCAGCTCAAGTTGAGGAAGTATTCGATGCCGGGTTGAACCTCGATGAGGGTAAGGGGAATGTTCAGCACGATCGATTGTTGTTGGACGCCGAAGCCGCCCAATGCTGACGCGACGAGTTTGTTCGCGCGGGTGAGACCGTTGCTGAGGGGTACATCGGGGAGGTTCATCCGTCCCGATTTCACGGTTACGCCATCGGCTTGAATCTCCCACAGCAGTTCCAGATGGTTGAGTCCCGATTCGAGGTAAAGGTTATGGATGCGGAAGCGGCCAGCGCGCGTGTCCTCCTCCGACAAGGCTTCGATCCGCACCGGTGCTTGACAGTGCCACATCTCATAGGCGGCTGGCTTGAGCGAGAGATCGTCGAAGACAACTCCGTTCAGGCACATACGATCAACATGGGGGGCTTCCCCTTCGAGTTCGCCGTAGGCATGATAAAAACGGCCATCGGGGAGTTTTTTGACCAGTGCCTTATCGGCCCAATCCCAGACGAAACCGCCTTGGAAGCGGGGCAGTTTTGCTACGAGATCCCAGAATTTGAAGAAGTTGCCACCACTGTTCCCTTTGGCGTATGCATATTCGCACATAACCATGGGGCGCTTTTCGGTGGGGTCGGCAAGGGTCTCACGTACCCAATCCAGATTGGGATACATGGGGGTGAAGATGTCGGAAATTGCGGGACCCGGGTGACCGCTTTCGTATTGGACGGGACGTGTATTATCGAAGGTTCGGATCCATGCGGCCATGGCGGCGTGGTTGGCACCGTGGAACGATTCGTTGCCGAGCGACCAGGTGATGACGCACGGATGGTTGCGATCGCGGAGTACCATGCGTACGGCGCGCTGGAGGTAGGCTCCAGACCATTCTGGTGCACACGAGAGGGCGCCCCAAAGTTGGTGAGTTTCGAGGTTGGCCTCGTCAGTGACATAGAGGCCAAGTTCGTTGCATAGATCGTACCAACGGGTGTCATGGGGGTAATGAGAGGTGCGTACGGCATTGAAGTTGAGACGCTTCATGGCGATGAGTTCGCTGCGCATCCACGCTTCGGACAGCACACGACCCGTTTCAGCGTTGTGCTCGTGTAGGTTGACACCACGGATCACCAGGCGGCGACCGTTCAGTAAGAGCAGCCCATCGCGGATTTCGACCTGGCGGAAGCCGACGCGTGCGCTTTCGGCATCGATCACGACGCCTGATTTGTTTTGTAGCGTGAGAACAGCCGTGTAGAGGACGGGGGTTTCGGCGTTCCAATGGTGGGGGGCTTTAACCGCTGTTTTAAGTCTGGCGCAAAAATTGTCGAATTGATCGCTGACGTAAGCCTTAACGATGCCGTTGCCAGGAACGCAGACTGGGGCATCGAGTACGGAGCTACCGCTCTCGTCAAGAAGATCGAGGGAAACCGTCCAACCGTCATCGGCGTCACATCGGGAGCAGAAGGCTGCGACATCCACGGTTGCGTCGCAATAGTCGCGGTCGAAGTGCGTCTGGATCGTGAAGTCGCGCAAATGGACATGCGGCTTTGCAAAAAGAGTCACATCGCGTTGAATGCCTGACATTTGCCAATAGTCTTGATCTTCCAGATAAGTGGCGGCGGCGATACGAAGAACCTTGACGGCGAGTGTGTTGGATCCGGGCGCGAGGAACGGGGTGATGTTGAATTCAGCGGAAAGTCGACTGTCGCTACTGAAGCCGATTTCCTGGCCATTGAGCCAGACATAGAAGACGGAGTCGACGGAGTCGAAATTCAAAAAGATGTCGCGCCCTTCCCAGTCGGCGGAGATTTCGAAGGTCGTGACATAGCACCCCGTGGGGTTCGCCTTTGGGGCCAGAGGAGGATCGCAGGGAAAGGGGTAGTTGACGTTCGTGTAGATCGCGCGGTCAAACCCGTGGAGCTGCCAGTTAGAAGGGACTGGGAGGTCTGTCCAATCGGCGACGTCAAAGGTTCGTTCATAAAATGTTGGTGCGGCCTCGGGGCTGTCGAAGAGACGGAATTTCCAGACTCCGTTCAACAGGCGGACGAAGCGCGAGGCACGTCGATCACAGGTGCGTGCCTGTTCGGCAGATTCGTACGCACCCCACGGTACATGTGTGGTCTCACGGTTGCGTTCGAGAAAGGTGGCGGATTGCCATTCGGGCGATTTATTCATAGCATTTTTGGATTCCGATATAGATTAATTGTAGTACAGCGGTGGGTAAAGGAGCAAGCAAGATTGTAGACCTGCTGTAATCGGTCAGTGACGGGGGGTGCCCCCGTTGACTGCCCGATTACAGTCGCTA
>CAZKJH010000093.1:0-15231 GCA_964553035.1 uncultured Lentisphaerales bacterium
ACCCATCACCCGCCGCCGCATGAACCTGCCATACCCCTGTCGCTAACCGATTACGGATTACGCGATTACTTCACTTTTCAGTAGATTTACAGTGCGCTTTCCGGCTACAATTCATGACCCGTCCAGCACCGCCCATCTTATTCGCTAACATCTGCCAACGCTTTGGCTGGCGCACTTGGCTCGTAAAATGAAGTTCTACGTGCTCGAAGTTGGCTCAATAACACTGTTTACCGGAGATGAATAAAGGAAATTTTAATGACGCCACATTTTCACGAGCAATCTAAGTTGACGCCCAATTCTTGGGATCCCGTGTACGCTGGGAATCACGTGATGGAAGGATTGGTTCGGATTACCGCACCGCACGTGAAGGGTGCGCACGATGCCGAGTTTGTCTGCGTTGACGATCACGCCTATGTTGTTGAGCACGATAACGATGTTGAACCCGGCCATGGGGCTGGCGAGCACGAGTATTGTGTGCTCTCGGTGGTGAACCTGCGTAGTCTTACCGTTGATCGGATCATCCCGATGGCGGCATCTGAACAACAGTTTGCAAACACCAAGTTGCCTCGAGGCATGTGTTTTGTCCCACGCATTATTCGTAAAGACGAGCGTTCACTACGCTGCTATTTTGCCAGTCAACCTCTTGATCAGGAAGCGGTCACTTGGTATCGTGATTTTGATTTGCAGACGCTACAGTTTGAGCAAAGCATCCACAAGGCAAAGTTAAAGACAGATGCCGGGACGTTCGACATGCAACCTTGCTACTTTCACGCCGATGCGGTCGCCAAAGGGTTCAACAAACCGGCTCATCACTACGGGCTCTACATCTTTGATTCGTTCAAAGTGTTTGACGGGAAGACGTATGTGGCGTTGAATAATTTCCCGGGCAGACAGAATGCCTTGGCTTGGCTGCATGACGACTTCGCCACGTTTGAAGTGATGGGTCACTATAATAAGCCATATTCGCAACAACTCTCTGAATCCGCCGTCAACCGCCTGCCAGATGGCTCTTGGATGGCGATCTGTCGCAACGAAATCGGTAACTATCACTTTGTGACCAGTGCAGATGGCCGGGTTTGGACTGAAGGCCGGGAACTGCCCTTTGTCGCTAATGGAGACTTTTCCAAGCCGACGTTTGACCGATTCGGTGGTGTCTACTATCTGGGATGGCAAGAGCGGAGTCAGATTGACGCGTGCCGTCGCAGTGTGTTTAATATCGACGTTTCGACAGATGGAAAATCGTGGGAGCGCGCCTATCGTTTCGAGACTCCCTATTCATTTCAATATCCGTCGTTTCATGAACATCATGGCACGATTTGGGTGAGCGTAACGCAAAGCGATCACAAAGGGAGCTCGGATCGCATCATGTTCGGCAGATTAAAGGACATAGAAGCCTGAATGGGTCGGTGGCCAGTGAAGCGTGGAAATCGTCCTTGCACGGCCAGTCGGCATCAACAGTCAAGACGCATCTACTCCCAGTGTCGTAGATGCGTCTCGCCGCGTTCTTAATGATTGTGGACGTGGTAAGCATTCGCGAAGGAAGCGTTCTATCCCACTACTAGTTTCGTGGGCGACATCATCCGTGCGTGGTCGCGAAGCAAGTAATTGAGCTTACTTCTTAACCCATTTACCAGCGGTATTCATGATGTAGTCGCCAGATTTGGCCTGTTCGGCGAGCTGGACGGCTCGGCGGCTGCCGACAAGTGCTGCTGTCGTGCCCTGACTCTTGGCAATCGCAGCATAGACCTGTGTGCGGTCGCTGTTTTCGTCGTTGACTATTTTTTGTGCGGCACCGTCAAGACCACCTGAAACAGCGGCCAAAAAGCCTTTGTTGTCTTCGCCGATTTTTCCGGCGTTCTTCAGCGTTTCAATCTGCGGTTTGCGAGCGAGCATACTGCTCTTTATTTGCTCGCCATCAGAGACGGCCCCTGAGGCGGGCTGCAAGGCGACGGTTGTTAGAATGAGGGCGGAAAGAATCAGGGTAAGTGCGTTTTTCATGTTAGTTGCTCTCCTTGTCGAGGGTTGCAGAGGCTGGTGCAGGGGTAGTTGGTTCTGTTACGGTGGGGTTCGAAGCGTTCGGATCCGCTACGATGGGTGCTGGGACAACGGGTGTCGAATCAATGTCACCAAAGAAGTCATCAAGTGCCTTGTCGACTTTCAGGTTGATATCCAGCGTGATGTGAATTGGCTTGATCTCATGCGTGGTATGAATGCATCCAGTCATCGTTGTTACGGCAATAGCCGTTAGCGTGATTGGGAGGAGGAAGTTCTGTCTTTTCATGTGGAGCCCCTTTTGATGCGCTAAGGTATGGTCACGTCCCTTTGACGGAATTCGAGTCAGTATTATTCAACGCTACTGTCTTTCATGATCGCCGCGAGTGGTTTGGAAAGGGAGATTAGCTTGTTGAGAGGGATTGTAAAATTGGCGTCCAGAACAATCCCTTTGAATTCGCTTGCTCTCTTTGACTTGACGATCTCTCCGTCTTTGATTGAATAGAATAGCTTATGGGAGGGCTTGCCGTCCATCTCGAATTTGATTAGAAGGTCCTCGTCTTCGCTGTTGAGGACAAGACGAATCCAAGCGTAAGTGAATTCGGACAGCGCGTCGAGCGCGAGTGACGTTTCGATCGTGGCTGCCGCCGTGCTAGCGATTAACTTGGAGGGAAGAAGTCGGACGGTGCCGAATTTGCCGGGTGCGGAGTGAAAATAGCCGTCTTTAATGGTGATCTTCTGGTCGGCAATAACGATGGGAATCGTGCCGCTGAGTTTTCCGCTTTCGCCTGTGTCGGTGCCGATGCCGAACTGTTGCAGGAGTTCTGCAAGCTTGAGTTGATCGGCATGCAAGGTGAGCCATATTTTTTGGTTTGTTCGTGTGATGCGCGTTGATTCACCTCGAACCTTGCCACCGCACCAGTCGAGAATCAGCTTATCGAGATACCAGACAATGGGCGATTGCATGCGGAAGATCGCCATTCCAGAATCGATGTTGAAATTCCCCACCTTGAGATTCTTGAAACTGAAGCGTTGCGAGTTGCTTGACAAGCTCGGAAGAGAAGGCATTTCGAACGTCATCTGAATGTCGGAGGCGGATAATTTTTGTTCTGGGCAGTCGACTGTACCTTCGGAGAATCGGAATTTGAATGAGCCACGCTGCAATTGCGGAGTCGTCTGATAATCTGCGGCAGCGAAGACTCTTCCACCAATTGCGAACCCTTTCAGCTCTGGGACGAGTTGCGGCAAAAGGCTAAGATCAAGAGCTTGTTCGGCAAGCGAAAATGTGTTCGAGATGGCGGTGCCATCCTTGGCAGCTAGGTTAATAAGGGTGTCGAAATTTCCCTCAACGCCTAGTGCTTTCACCATGCCTTTGATCGAGAACAGGTCGTGACTCTGCTGATCGAGCGTGGCATTAAAATTGGCGATTTCAATGCCGCGAAATGCAGCGTTGGCACTTGCCTCTGCGCCGACAACCAAAGGGCTCTCCGAACTGGAATTAGCAGAGAGGCGTAGGCTCGCGTTTCGGATGTTCAGTTGCGATTGCGGAATGGCGGCGGCATCGAATGTTAAGGTTGCACCCCCCGTCAGGTGTTTCCCTGCCTGCTTAAGCGTGGCACTTCCATCAATACCGTTTTCAATCAACGCAATCCGAGCACCTTTGGCATCGTTGATCACAAGACGCCCGATTCCGAAACCGGTGATGAAGGAGGTTGTCGCGGATTCGGGAATGGCGTTAGCCGTGGCGTTGAGTCGGGCGCCATCGCAAACTATCGTGAAATCGCCAGCCTTGAGTGTGCCGTGCCATTGCGTGGCATCCTCCGTGAGATTGACTTGGAATGAATGCGGGTCGAGCTTGAATTTTACGACGAGTGGCGCATTGGTGTCGATGCCGAGACTGATGTTGCCTGTGAAGGTTTGTCCGGGAATATTGCAAACAAGGTTGGTAGCATCGAGAGATGCCGCAATTCCGGGAAGCTTCACTTTCAATCCGGTGAGTGAAGCCTCGATGCGTGTTCCATCGCCCGTAGCTTTGAATTCAGGATGCAGGTGGAAAATTCTGTCAGGTGTTTCAATTGCTGCATTGGCAGTAGCTAAGAGACCGATCGCTTTCAGCGAGGTACCGTTAAAATTAAGTATTGTAGTTGATTTGAAGTCGCCGGAGATGCGTCTAACGGACTCCGGAAGATTTTTCCGTATCGAATAGGGGAGGGAATCGGTTGCGAGCATCCCGTTGAGTAGAACGGTGATTTCTTCGGCACGGGTATCGCAAGCGGCGTCGATAGAAATTTTGCTGGAAGCCATCGTGGCATTGAGGCGAGCGGTGATGTTTCCCCAGGAATTGCTTCCCGTCGATGAGGCAACAATGTCAATCGGAATGAGAGTGCGTTCGGACACTAAATCGAGAACGAGATTACCTTGCAGGCTGATCAAGCCTACTGAGATCGGGGCTTGCTGAAGGGCTTGAAGTGAAAATTTAGCCGAAGGCTCTGCGTTTCTTTCGGCATTTTTGGCGAATAGTTCAGTGGCAGGAATCCGGAAAGCCCCATTGGAAACGATGGCCAGCAGGGAAACGCCATTGAGACGGATCGAGTCGATATGGCCGGTAAGCAAGCGAAAAGGCCGATAGTCAAGTACGCAGGAATCGACTTGAACTGGGATCGATTCGCCAGCGAGGTCGTCGAAAAAGGTTATCGAGAGGTCGCTACGGTAAAGTCCTACGTGGAGGAGTCTGAACTCTGCCACACCGTTTGTCATCAGGCTGCGCAGGATTTTGTTTACTTGCCAATTGATGATCGAAGGCAGGAAGACAACGACCGCGAGAGCGGCAATCGATACTGTGCAAAGCCAGCGCGTGAGACGGGGGGTGGCTTTTTCTCTTTTTTTAGTCGTCACGGTTGATCCTGCTGGTTTTGCACCGCGAAAGTTAGTGCTCTGACTTCCCTAAAGGGCTGCAAGTTTTTCCGCTGATCGTGCGGCCACTTCGTCGTAGAGGCTGCTGCCGTGGGAATCAATGCCGACTACAGCGGCGAATCCTTCGACATCGAGAACCCACATCGCCTCGGTGGCACCGAAGGTGTCGAGGAAGTGGACGTCGAGAACCTTCTTAACGCTTGTGGCGATAACGGCGGCGGCGCCACCGACGGCTTGCAGGTAAACGCAGCCATGCTCGCGACAGGCTTCGAGCGTGTTTTTGCCCATACCTCCCTTGCCAATAACGATTTTGATGCCTTGTTCGGCGATGATGGTTGCCATATACGGTTCTTCGCGGATCGAGGTCGTGGGGCCAGCGGCAATGATGCGCCACGATTCGTCAGGACTCTGCTTCACGATGGGACCGCAATGGAACATGGCCCCATCTTTCAGGTCCACAGGCGCCTGATGTGTTTCTGCGAGATGCTTGTGAAGGCGATCACGCCCTGTGAAAACAACACCTGAAAAGGAGACGAGGTCGCCAGCCTTCAGCTTTGACGTTTGCTCACGTGTGAACGGGTAGGTGAGGCGAATTCTAGGCATGCTCATTTGGCGAACATTCTCGGCGGAGGCATTACACGCACGATTTCAACGGGAGGGGTGGGCACTGGGGCGGGTGGAGTCTCGGTAGCTTCTGAAGTTTTGGTGATGCCCACTGGATCCTCAATGACGGGCTCCGCGACTTCATTCGCTGCGAGGACAGGAACTTCTTTGTCCTTTTTGTTCTTTGGCCCAGAACTGTTGGACGCGATAACAATGACGGCCACCACGGTTAGAAAAACCAAGAATCCAGTGAGGATGTAGCGTTTGCGGATTCTTGATTCTTCATCGTCGTCCGAAGCGAACAGTGTGTTGAACTTCTCGCGGATCCAATTCAGGGCGTTTGCAGACAGTACGGCGACGTGCTTGAATGCGTTCGCAACTGTATCGCCGATGGAGGGGCGTTCAGGATCGTCGTCTCGTTTCCGACGCGTCGGTTTTTTTGTTTGAACGGGGCGTTCTGGCTCTTCTTCGGTTTCGACACGAGACGGCCGTTTTATTGCAGAGGGAAATTTGAAGGGCTCGTGGGCTTGTGCTACGGGTTGTGGGGGAACGGCAACGGAACCGGCTTCAAGTTTGAAGGTGCTGGCATTGTGCATATCGTCGGCTGTCGATCGCGGCTTCATCATTTCGCCGTCTTCTGAAGGTGTGGGAACCCTCGGTTTTACGGGATCCAGCTTGGCAGAAGCTGGAGGAACCGGCTGTCGCGGCGGTGGTGGGTTTTGGGTGTTAATGGCATACGGGGAATGCGCCGTAGGCAGGGTTACCGTGGAGGCTCGTGCGTAGGTGTGACGTGGTGGCGGCGGGGGAGTGGGTTCGGCGGAGTCGAGATTGTGTTCTGGCTCGTCAGCATGCGAATCACCTCTGGGTTCTGTGAGGATTTTCTCCACGAGTGCCACAGTTTTCTTCTTTTTCTTCTGATCCGCATTGCCTTCTGGGTTCGCGAGGAATTCTGCGATCAAGGGGGCGGGATCCAGACCGACGGCTTTGGCGAAGAGCTTAATGAAGCCCTTTCCATAGACGGGAGCCGTGAAGCGATGATAGTCATCATCTTCGATTTCAACGACCATCTGCGTCATCATGTGGGTGCTCTCGGCTACATCTTTGTGGGAGAGACCTAATGCTTCGCGTGCATTTTTGAGTGTTTCGCCAATTGCCATTTCGGAATTCCTCGATATCGTTTGTTTGCTCGTCATGCGTTCGGTGTTTCGGCGTCGTCGACGAATTCGGCGTCGTTAAGCGTGGTTCTGAGAATGTCGCGCGGCGCGGCACCGTTTGCAGGGCCGATGCATCCCCGGCGTTCCAGCTCATCCATGACTCTTGCCGCTCGATTGTAACCAATTCGCAGAACGCGCTGGATTGAGGATGTGGAAGCTCTGCGGGTCGTGATGATGCATTCGAGGGCTTTCACTAGCAGTTCGGCATCAGCATCTTCTTCGGAATCCTCCTCCTGATTTTCCTCGCCTTCTTCGCCGAAATCCTCTTTCGGCGGCTTGATGATCATCCGGTCGAGTTTGTTCTTGATCTCATCGACATAGATGGGGTCGCCCTGCTTTTTGAACCAGGCGACGAGTTCGGTGACTTCATTTTCTTCGATCCAAGTTCCCTGAGCGCGGGTTAGCGTACCGTTGGGGTTACTGAAGAGCATGTCGCCCATGCCGATGAGGTGCTCTGCTCCCTTGGAATCGAGAATGGTCTGGCTGTCGACGCGTTGGGAGACCTTAAACGCGAGTCTCGCTGGGAAGTTGGCCTTGATCAGCCCGGTGATGACGTTGACGGAAGGCCGTTGAGTGGCGAGGATCATGTGGATGCCGACGGCACGTGAGAGCTGGGCGAGACTGACGATGCGAGGCTCAACTTCGGCTTGTGCGGACATCATCAAGTCCGCCATCTCATCGATCACGATGACGATGTAGGGAAGTTTGATGGGTATATCGACCTCATCGTCTTGATTGTCTTCGGTAAAGAAGGTCGTTTGTTTAGCCTGTTCGCGGTTATTGAAGCCGGCGATGTTTCGCACGCCAGCATGCTTGAACATTTCGAGGCGTCGCTTCATTTCAATGATCGCCCATTGGAGTGCAGCGGCGACTTTCTTGGGTGCGGTGATGATGGGAACGACAAGATGCGGCAGGTCGGCGTAGGGCGTGAACTCCACCATCTTGGGATCGACCATGAGGAGGCGCACATCATCAGGCGTGCGCGAAAGCATAAAGCCGGCGAGGATTGAATTCAGGCAGACGCTTTTGCCGGAGCCCGTGGTGCCCGCGATGAGGATGTGGGGCATCTTGGCGAGATCGGCGATGACCGGGTTGCCGCTTACGTCCATACCGAGGAGCATGGGGAGGGCGAGTTTTTGCACGGCAGCTTTCCATTCTGGTCGTTCTGCCACTTCGCGCAGGGAGACCGTTCGCCGATTGCCATTGGGTACTTCAATGCCCATGACGTTCTTCCCGGGAATTGGCGAAAGTATACGCAGGCTTCGAGCCTGAAGTGCCATCTGCAGATCGTTAGAATACGTTGAAATTTTATCGACACGTACTCCGGGTGGAGGCTTGATTTCGTAGCACGTAATGACTGGACCGCTGATCACGTTCGCGACTTGCACATTGATTCCGAATTCGGCAAGTGTGCCTTCAATGATCGCCGTGTTTTCGGCGATCTCCGTTTGGTTGCCAGACTCAACGATGAGTGGAATCGGATGCAGGAGCTTCGTTGTCGGCAACTTATAAGAGACTTCGTTGGGAACGAATGAGCTCGTAACAGGCGGCTTCCGAGTTGTTTCCGGGGTTCGGGTGGAGACGATTCTGGAGAGAGGGGGCATCGTAAGACTTTCGACATCAGTGCGTTTTTGACCAACGGCAGGAGGCCGCACGAAGATCACCTCATCCCCTTCGTTTTGCGCAATTCGTCTGGCTTCTTTTTCTGCAATTTTGCGAGCCTTTTCTGCTTCGCGAGCACCCTTGGCTTGTTCGCGCTCGGCGAGTCGAGCTTCTTTCGCGGCCATCTTTTCGCTGAGTATCCGCAGGCGCTCCTTTTCTCGAGCACGTTTGCGAATTTCCGCTGGGGCGTCTCCTTCTTCAAGGGTGTCCTCAATCTGCCGCCGTATCTGGACATCCCTGACTCGCAAGGTATAGAAATACTCCATCATCGCCATTGGGCCGATGATCATAATCGTTGAGATAAATAGAACCGCACCATGCAGCGCGGCTGTTCCACCGCTTCCGATCCAGATCGAAAGGGTTCTGTCGTTGAGCAGATAGCCAATGCCACCGCCGGCATTGGGTGCTAAGTTCAGGGTTGCGCGTGAGAGCAAAGGTGCGAAAGATCCATTTGCGAACTGAAGTAGTGCGGATGCTGAAAGCGAGAAGAGAACCATCCAAAGGGGTTTCAAACCGAGACGCTTTCCGACCATCATCATGATGCCAACGGCAACGCAAAACAGAGGCACCAGAAGGGCCCCGAGACCGAGACACAGGAAAAAGAAGTATGCATTCCAGGCACCCAAAACACCCATCCAATTGTTGGCCATCTCGTTAGCCGGGGCGGCAAGGACGGAAATATCCGAAGCGTCGTATGAGGTTAGGCCGAGAAACGTAATGATTGCATAGCCGATAAGCGGAACTGAAGCTATGCGCCACAGCACCGACGAGGGTCTTTCGGCATTGCTTGCACCGATCTCCTTTGCGACTTTAGACATACCCTGAAAACTCCTTGAATCAACTATTTGAAAGTATAGCACATGACATTTGCCAAGGCAAATCGCAAATCTTCCTACAGCCGCAATTCATTGGACGCGCTATTGAAAAATTGATACATTTCGTTATGTCGTTTACCTTACTGTAATGACTTTTTTGCACGTTAGTCTGACTCCTTGTGTGATTCAACAAAATTGAATTACACCTGTTTGGCAATCGCGAGCAGTCTGGTATCGTCATTGGAAAGAGAATCAACTATGAAGCCTTTCACGCCACCGCCCACGCAACCAGGAGATGAAACGTGGACGTTCGTCACCGACCTGCAAGCACCTCTATGGAACCATCATGTATGGGACTCACGAGCGGCCGCAGCCGGAGAAGCCGATCTGCGCCGCGGTGTGCATATCGACGCACGCTTTCCCGATCCTGAGGGGATGCTCAAAACTGCCTACGCCGACCTTTCCGATTTTTTAGCCGCTGGCAAGGTCCGAGCAGACGGCCCGTTCATTATCGAGACCCTAAAAACAGAAACCTCCGTGTTCGAAGCCTTCCGCATCGAGGTAACCGCTGACCATTGTTGCATTTTGGCCGCCGACACAGATGGTATCCGGCGCGGAATTTTCAGAATTGAAGACCTGATGCAGCAAGCGTGCGGCCCATTTCTGCCGCTGGGTACTCAGGAACGTAAACCTTTCATTAAAAACCGTATTTCACGCTGTTTCTTCGGTCCGATCAAACGCCCCCCACGCTTCCGCGATGAGCTGATGGACGATGTCGATTATTATCCTGACCAGTATCTCAACCGTTTAGCACACGAAGGAATCAATGGTCTTTGGCTGACGATCGTGTTTAAAGAATTATGCCGTACCAGCGTGATTCCAGAATACGGCGACCATGTCGAGCGTCGACTCGATAAATTACGGAAGACGGTCGAACAATGCAGACGTTACGGGATCCGAATTTATCTGTTTTCAATTGAACCTCGGGCTTGGATTGCAGACGAAGAAATCCTGAAGCGGCACCCTGAAATGGCGGGTTTTCCGTCCGCTGACCCGACATTCTGCCCATGGTCCGAAGCTTCGCAGCGCTACCTCTACGAAGCGCCAAACTTCATTTTCACTCAGGTTCCGCATCTGGGGGGGCTGATCAACATCAGCCACGGCGAACGCTTTACCAATTGTCAGAGCACCGTACGCGCGACCAGCAACGCACGGTCAACCTGTCCCGTCTGTTCTAAAAAAGAGCCTTGGGAAATCATCAATGCAACCCTGGCACCCATGGCCAAGGGAATTCACGATGCCAATCCGGACGCAGAGCTTATCGCGTGGTTTTATATGCCTCAGGATCAGAAGCTGGGCGACTGGGTCTACGACGTTCCGAAACATTTCCCGAAAAACGTGACGTTCCAGTTCAACTTCGAAACCAGTGTTGAAAAAGAGGTGTTGGGGCGTATGCGTAGAGGTGCCGACTACTGGATCTCAACACCGGGACCGAGCAAACGCTTTCAACAGTTGGCGACGCAGGCGCGGCAATCTGGCGCATTAGTCTCCGCTAAAATTCAGACCGGTTGCTCGCACGAGGTCGCGACCGCACCCTTCGTGCCCGCACCGGGGCTGATCTACCAAAAGTTCCGTGCGATGCATGAACTAGGCGTCTCCTGCGTCATGCTCTGTTGGTATTTCGGCAACTACCCTGGAATCATGAATAAGGCAGCAGGCGAGCTCTCCTTTGAACCGTTCCCGGAAACCGAAGAGGCTTTTATCAAGGAACTTGCCCGCACCGAGTGGGGCAAACATGGCGAAGCGGCCGCTCGCGCCTTGAGCCTGATGGCCGAGGGATACAGCCACTATCCTCTCGTTACAGAATTCCAGTATTGGGGGCCGATGCACGATGGCGTGGTCTGGCCGCTCCATCTGCTCCCACAAGATCTCCCCCTCGCGCCAACGTGGCAAATCGCCGCGCACACCGGACCCAACATTGGCCAACCCTTCCCACCAAGCGGAGATAGAATTGGCGAGGCACTCAGTTGCGACTACACACTGGACGAGGCAATCGAAGAATGCCGCGCAATGAGCACCCTCTGGAATCAAGGCGTCGCAATCCTCCGTTCCATTGAGGCCGACCCCACGCTACCACAGCAGCGTCGCTTAGATGCCGGCGTCGCCAGAGCCCTTGGAATTCAGTTCCGTAGTGGTCTGAATATCCTGCGCTTCTACAGCTTACGCGAGCGCATGGTGCATGAAACCTCTCGACAACAACTTGAGACGCTCGACGACATACGCCGCATCGTGGAGGCCGAACTACAAAATGACATCGAATTGCTGACCTTGTGTCAGGCTGATTCCCGACTTGGTTTCCATTCCGAAGCCGAAGGGTATAAGTATTTTCCTGCAAAAATCAGCTGGCGCATGGATCAACTCCAACAACTTCTCGATGAGGAAATCCCCGCTCTGGAGCGCGAGATCACGAGCGGAACAGACGTCTTTGCCGAGTATTCTGGGCGTACACCCAGAGCGTCCTGCGTTCACAGCCGATTCTGCGCCGACATTGAGCATCGCCTAGCAGACACATCGCCAACCTTGCCTGAAGACCTAGACTGGCAGGCCTGCGCTCACCCACAGCCCGACACGTCTAACATGCGCTGGACTTTCTGCCACGACAACGATGCCTGCTATCTGCTGTTTACGTGCGACGAGTCTGATCCCCAAAAGGCTGCCGCAGCCCATGTATTCCTAATACTCGAGCCACGCCGACTCTGGACTTGCCGTACCTACGACGTTTCACTCGCCGGCAAGGGAGGTGGTCCTTGGTGGAGGAACTACGAACATGACGCACAGATGCAGACGGACAGGACTGGTTGGCGCGGCTGGATTCGTGTGCCTTTTGCCTCGCTTTTGCGCAGTTTGAGTGAAACGGTACCACTGGCATTACGGGTCAACGTCCGGTATTCGACAGGAGCCGACGAACAAGCATGGTTGGCACGGACTCCTTGGTCCGGCGGTGGACTCCGGCTGAGCAACGAAAACCCCGCAGATCTCGGCTGGCTGTTTTTCGAGAAGTAGCGGGATGGGAAGGATGACGAAAAAAATCAGGAAATGAGATCGATAACGAGAAGGAAAACTGTAACCGTTCACGGGGTATAAGCAACCCCGATTTATTTGGAGCGTATCATTGTCGCGGCAGCAGTGGCCAGCGCAAAAAACTGCCAATAAAAGTGCCACGAAATGACTTGACGACAGGGGCAGATTGGGAATAAACTTCAGAGCCAGAAGAGGAAAAGTGTACTGAAGAGGGTGTATTCCCTTCGGAAGAAGATATGGCCTCGGAAGCCCTCAGACATTCCTCGATGGTTCTTGGCAACAAAGGTATCCCTC
Organism: uncultured Lentisphaerales bacterium; assembly: GCA_964553035.1. Taxonomy (GTDB): domain Bacteria; phylum Verrucomicrobiota; class Kiritimatiellia; order RFP12; family UBA3636; genus JBBQIY01. The sequence goes on from CAZKJH010000093.1 coordinate 12,575, forward strand.
GGAACTTTTCGTAATATGTTTCAACTGAATTTCTCGCCTGCTGCGCCTGCCAGTTCGACACTCCCGGACACCGGGCGGTCTCGGAAAGGAACTCCTCGATCTCGATACGTCCCAATTCCCGTCTGGGGCGGTTCGGAAAACGCTGGAAGAATCGGTTCACCCATGAAACGCAATACGGAATGTTCTTTTCGTGAGCCTCTGCTCGCCTCAAAGCCTCGATGTAGCCATCCGGCCATTTCGGATCGGGATCCAGCGGCGCAGAGGTCTGGGGTTGGGGTTGACGCATATCATGTCTCCATCTGTGCTCCGTCATATGCATCAATAATAGAGCTTTCATTTGTTGCAGACAAGCCACTTATGGGATTTTTTTTGACGCATATGATAGGTCGGCGGGTGCCGTGCCCACAATATGCGTGACGCAGAATAATTCGTTGGCAGAAACGAAAGAAAGGACGAGACACCATGCAATGGCACTACACGAAACAAGGACAGCAATTCGGTCCCGTTGATGATACAGAGCTATCGCGCCTCGCACAGCAGAGGCAGATCACTCCAGACGACTTAGTCTGGAATCCCACCCTCGGAGACAAATGGGTTCCGGCATCATCTGTCGAGAACCTCTTTGCTTCCCCACCACCCACGACGCCACCATCAGTAGTCAGAGCCGCGCAACCACCCGCAGCATCTAGCGGGGGCGGGGGCACCCACAACCGCGACCTCATGCGAATGGCGCGCGAATCCCTCCGCACGCACTGGGGACTTGGCGTTGGCGTGATGGTCCTGTATTGGATCTTTGGAGTGGGTGTCAGTTTCATCCCGTTTGTGGGAACGATCGCTGGACTCCTTCTGACAGGCCCGCTGATGGTTGGACTCTATTTGGTGTTCCTGAAGATTGCGCGGCAGTCGCAGGCCGAGGTGGGACAGCTCTTTCAGGGATTCCAGAGATTTGGGACAGCTCTGGGCGCTTATCTGCTGATGACACTCTTTATCATCCTGTGGAGTTTGCTTCTGATTATTCCCGGAATAATCGCGTCGTACTCCTACATGATGACCTTCTTTGTAATCGCTGACGATCCCGCTGTCGGACCGCTTCAGGCCATCACCAGAAGCAAGGAGATGATGCGCGGGAACAAGTGGAAGCTTTTCTGCCTCTTCTGGCGGTTTTTCGGATGGTCGCTTCTCTGCATCCTGACACTGGGCATCGGATTCCTCTGGCTTATGCCATACATGCAGACAACGACGGCACATTTCTACGATGACGTTAGACCACGCAGATGAGTCAAACTGCCAATCAGCGCCTGGAACGCTACGCCGGTTCCGCTGCGCTCCACCGGCGAGGTTCAGGTCAACGTTGTGCAAGAGAGAGAACTTACATGAGTATTGCTGATCGTTCATCATATCTATCGGAACTCTGCCAGATACTCAGGACACACTGGCCCGCAAACCGAACCGTAAACATCGTCTGCCACGGACACAGTGTTCCTGCCGGCTATTTCGCCACGCCGATGGTGGATACGATGAACGCATATCCGCACCTACTTCACGGCGGACTGAAGCACCGGTTCCCGTTCGCTGTCATGAACGTTATCGTTACGGCCATCGGAGGAGAGAATTCGGAGTCCGGGGCCGCGCGATTTGGTCAAGACGTCTTGTGTCACCGGCCTGACGTCATAATGATTGACTATGGGCTGAATGATCGAGGACTAGGACTTAAGAGGGCGCGAGCGTCATGGTCGAGGATGATCGACGCCAGTCTTGCGTGCGGCGCCAAAGTCCTGCTGCTAACCCCGACTCCTGATGTTACGCAATCGTCATCCTATAAGGGCGAAGACAGGAACGTTCTGGGCGACCACGCCGACCAGATCCGTGCGCTCGCCGCAGAGCATCACATCGGACTGGCGGACAGTTTGCATGCCTGTCTCCAGTACAGTTGCGCAGGAGACCTGTCCGATATTCTATCGTGGAGCAACCATCCCAACCGGGCGGGGCACGAACTCGTTGCTCGCGAGATACTACGTTGGTTTCCCGCTGGATAGAAGATGCACAACAAGGCGGATGCATGCGACGCTTGACAGCGCGCCTGATTCCAAACGTTGGCCATGAAAGGAGATGAGAAATCGATGAAAGATGAATGTTGTCCTAAGTTCGACCCTGCCCCTTGGAGCGAAGCGACTCTCACATGGGAAGGTAGGCGGTTTGTGAAGGACCGCGTGACGAGCTTCCTCCACATCCCTCTTAACTTCGGGGGCGTAATGAAACGCAACATGAAGGTGATCGACGCCCTCAAGGCCGAACCTGCGACTCAGGTGGTCCTGTCAGACGAGAACTCGCCGTGGGGGGCCGATGTGTATATTGAGGTAACCAAAGACATTCCGAATGCGACGATGGCCACTATCTCCGGCACCTTCCTTTCCAAGGTCTATGAGGGGCCGTATCAGAACGTACGGAAATGGATCGAAGACATGAAAGCCTTCGTGAGCACCAAGGGTAAGAGCATGAAGAAGATGTATTTCTTCTACACGACATGCCCGAAGTGCGCCAAGAAGTACGGCAAGAACTACGTAGTGATTCTGGCACAGATATAAAATCGGCCAACCAGGGGAAAATTAGGGGACAGGCGTGAATGGCGCTAACTTAAGGAAATCTCTCCTTCATAA
>CAZKJH010000094.1:0-15141 GCA_964553035.1 uncultured Lentisphaerales bacterium
GCATCACCCCCACACAACATACTTTTAACTCCTACCCCGATGGCTGACCGATTACACCTTTCCATTTGAACTTTCTTGCAAATTTCAAAGATATATGCAATCATTTTCAAATCGATAACTGCATTACTTTCTTCTAATTCAAACACGTACTGAAAAATGGCAACAATACGAACGCTCCTCCTTGATGCCGCCGCACAGCGCCCCACAGGAATCGCCCTGCGATGGAAAACGAACGGCAGTTGGAATACGTGGACATTTTCAGATTATCACAAAAAAGCACGCGCCGTTTCTGAGGCCGTGGGAAAGCTGAAAATTAAACCAGGCCAGCGAGTAGCCATGATGATGGAGAATCGTCCCGAGTGGATTGTCACCTACCTCGGACTTTCCTGCAGCGGCATTGAGGTCGTGCCCATCGATGCCAAGCTTCAAGAACGCGAAGTCTCCCATGTTTTGCGCGATTCGGAGTCCTGCGCCATTTTTGCAGGCGGTAAGCTGAGGCCGCTCATTCACGAGATCGAATCCGGGCTCTCTAATCTGAAGCATGTAATCCTTCTCGATGGTGTGATCACAGAATCCAGTCGATCAAAAGGTATTACGCACTACGATTTCGAACAATTGATGGCATCCGTAGCCGCCGACGCTGAAAAGCCGGACTCTTTCTTTGATCGGCACGTGCCAGTCGAATCCGATATCGCCTCCATTATTTATACATCAGGTACGACGGGACGTCCCAAGGGCGCCATGCTGACACATGGCAACTTCACCGCACAGCTCGACGGCGCTTTGCAATTTTTTAAGGTCTACACCACCGACAACTTCCTCATGGTGCTTCCGCTCCACCACGCTTTTGCGTTCACGGCGAATTTCCTGATTCCTCTTGGTGTCATGTGCGAGTCGAGCATGGTGGAAAACCTAAAGACCATTTCGGAGAACATGCGCGAAGTTTCGCCCACAGTCCTGCTTGCCGTCCCGCTTCTCGCCGAGAAAATGCTCAACGCAATCATGATCAAGATTCGCAAGAATCCGATGGCTAAATTCTTTTTATCGATTGGCCTTGGCCGAATTATCGGCAAGAAGATTCTAGTCGCCCTCGGTGGCAAGCTCAGGGTCATCGTCTGCGGTGGTGCTGCGTCCGATCCAGAGATGCTCAAAGCATTCACAAAATTCGGCATTAAGACGCTGGAGGGGTACGGACTCACCGAGACCGCACCCATTGTTGCGCTTTCACCCGAAAACGATATCCGGTTCGGCACCGTTGGCAAAGCCCTTCCCAACTGCGAAGTCCGTATTAGTGGTTCCAACCAAGAGGGCATTGGCGAAATCCAAGTTCGGGGCCCGATCGTCATGCGTGGCTACTTCAGAAATGAAGCAGCAACGGCCGAGGTATTCGAAGGCGACTGGTTCTGCACGGGCGATCTCGGCAAAATGGATGCTGATGGCTATGTCACGATCACGGGTAGAAAGAAGAGCCTTATCGTGAACCGTGAAGGCAAAAATATCTACCCGGAAGAGGTTGAAATGGTCATCAATTCCAGCCCGTACATCCTCGAGTCCATCGTGATGGGCTATCAGGCTCAGAGCGAAAGGGGTGAACGCGTCGGTGCTATCGTCGTCCCCGATATTGATCGCATTGAAGAGGACTATAAAAACAAGGGCCAGACGATGACGGACGACCAAATTATTGAGCTAAGCAAAAACGAAGTCCGCCGCGTGATGAAAGAGCTTTCGGAATACAAGCGTCCTCGCCGCGTCCAAGTTCGATTCGAACAACTCGAAAAGACGACAACCCAAAAGATCAAGCGTTACCTTTACAACCTCTCCAACGGCGAAGAATAAGCTCACCCATTTTCGCCGTCTCTCTTAAATAATTTTATTCAGTATAGGCAAGATGAAACCAGAATCAGACTCCTCTCCAACCTCCGAAAAAACAGGTGTCCATTTTCTCCAGCAGTGGATTGCTACCGATGTGGCAGCAGGAAAAAACGGCGGAATCGTCGTCACACGCTTTCCTCCCGAACCCAACGGCTACCTCCACATCGGACACGCCAAAGCGATCTGCATTGACTTTGGAATGGCCAAGCTCTTCAACGGTGTCTGCCACCTGCGGATGGACGATACGAATCCTTCCAAGGAATCAGATGAATATGCTGATAACATCAGGTACGATATCCATTGGCTAGGCTTCGATTGGGGCGAACATTTTTACAATGCTGCTGACCGCTTCGATACGATGTATGAAATTGCCCAGAATCTCATCAAAAGCGGCAATGCCTACGTCTGCGGACTTTCCCAAGAAGACTGGAAAAAATATCGTGGCATCCCTACAGAACCCGGGCTCGAAAGCCCTACCCGCAATAATGCGCCCGAGTGGAGTCTCGACATGCTGAGCAAGATGAAGGCGGGTGAGTTTGCCGAAGGCACCTATTGCCTACGCGCCAAGATCGACATGGCTTCCCCGAACATCCACTTCCGTGATCCTGTTATTTACCGAATTATGCACGTGGAACACTATCATGCAGGGAATCAGTGGTGTCTCTATCCGATGTACGATTTTGCACATCCGATTGAGGACGCGCTTGAAGGTGTCACGCATTCGATGTGTACCCTCGAATTCGAAGTGCATCGTCCGCTTTACGACTGGGTTATCGACAGGATGCAGGAAATGGACATGCTCGTTCAAAAGAACGGAATCATCGTGCGTCCGCAACAGCGCGAGTTCTCTCGCTTGAATCTATCCTACACCGTCATGTCGAAGCGTAAACTGCTCCAACTCGTCGATGAAAATTACGTCGACGGATGGGACGATCCTCGGATGCCGACCCTCTGCGGCATGCGCCGCCGAGGTTACCCGGCAGCGGCCATACGAAATTTCTGCGAAGCACTCGGTGTCACAAAATTTATCAGCACGACCGATTTCAGCATTCTCGAGCAAGCCGTTCGCGAAAACCTGAATAGCACGACAATTCGTCGGCTTGCAGTCTTCGACCCCGTCAAACTCGTCATCGACAATTACCCTGAAGATGCCGAAGAATTCTTTGACGGCATGAACAATCCAGAGAAAGCCGAAGACGGTAGCCGCAAGATTCCCTTCTCTCGCGAATTATACGTTGAACGTGCCGATTTCATGAAGGATCCACCGAAGAAGTTCTTCCGTCTCTCAGTCGGACGCGAAGTGCGATTGCGCTACGCGTGCCTCTTCACCTGCACGCGTGTTGTTGAAAATGCCACTGGAGAAGTTGTAGAAATCCACGGAACGATGGACATGGAATCGCGAGGTGGCACCTCTCCTGACGGACGCGCTGTCAAAGGAACCATTCACTGGGTCTCGATCCGCCACGCCGTTGAAGTCCCCGTGCGACTCTTCGACAGACTTTTCTCTGTCGAAGATCCGCTCGCGGATGATTCCCGAGATTTCACCGAATTTCTAAATCCAGATTCCATCAAACTTGCAACCGCGTTTGCCGAACCTGCAGTACAAGAACTTGACACCGGCACATCAGTGCAGTTCGAACGCATGGGGTACTTCTTTACAGACCCCGAGGAATCGAAATCCGGTGCTCCGGTATTCAACCGCACAGCCACATTACGTGATTCTTGGTCAAAAAATAACTAATTCTAGGATACCTCGATGACAAAAAACAATCATCTCATCTCAGTTGTATGCTTCAGCCTCCTCTGTTTCGTAATGATCCCCGGATGCGAGCATGGTACGCGAAGTAGCGGCTTCGCATACGGTGACACCTCCGTGCCCGTGGAGGAGGAAGAGAACAATAATGAGAACACGGAAGACACTGCTTCTGTCAATACCTTTATCGGCACATGGAGGCTAACCACAGAAGGTGGCACACCGTGGTATGCCTTCTTCTACTCCGACGGGAACTGGAAAATTTGTGACAATGCGGACGGCTCCGGCCAACGCGTCTATGGTTCTTATTCTGTCAATGGGGGCAATCTCAATGGCAACATGACAAACCCCGGTGTAGGAACTGGCAGCATTGCCGCCACAATTTATAATGGTGTGATGACGCTTGATTTCGTCGAGCATTGGCATGACCCTTATAAAACTGTTCGCTACACGGGGTCTAAGCTTTAGCAATAATTTTTAAACAGCACTCATGGAAACTTCATCATGTCAATCGAGATGGACAACGACACGACAACGGGGATTCCTTTTGATGCCAACTTCGGATACGATGATGCCTACGGCGAGGGCTTTGCCGATGGCCGCAACTCGATGGCTACATCCGTTGCCAAGATGCTCCTGGATCAAATGAATGATGAAACGATCGCTGAAATCACCGGACTCCCCTCTCCGGCGATAGCGGCGATGCGAAGTTCCACTGAGGAGAACGAAACAACGGCCAACCCAATTCTTGAGCCCACAACAGATGTCGAAACCGAAACCGCGACTTCGTTCTCGCTCGTTCGTGAAAACCCCACTGCAGCGACAACCTTGGTTGAACCAAGTTTTGTAAAGCTGATAAGGCTCGTGAACAACATCACGCAAGCCTCACTAGCCAAAAAACTTGGAGTTCACGAGCGTACAGTCTGCTTGTGGGAAACGGCGGAAACGCCTATTCGGATGAAAACTGCAACCTATTCGAAACTCCAAGCAATAGCCGATGCAAAGCCGTAAACCAACGCTATGGTTAGAAACCTTAAAACACACGACTCCCCACCCTTGATGGCAACGACCGTCATCGCAGGATTCCCATCGCCTGCCGAGCAGTACCTTGAATCTCCGCTGGATTTAAACGAACTCCTTGTCAAAAGACCTGCGGCGACATTCTTCGTTCGCGCCGCAGGCGATTCCATGATCGGTGCCGGAATTCAATCTGGCGATGTACTCGTCGTTGACCGTAGCTTAGAAGCGGTCGACGGCTCCGTCATTATTGCCTCGGTCGACAATGAATTTACGGTTAAATATCTGAGGAAAAATTGTAATGTAGTCCGACTCGAAGCGGCAAATCGGCGCTACAAACCTATCTTTTTTAACGAAGGAATGGAACTTCGCATTTTCGGGGTCGTAACAGCCGTCATCCATCAATTTGTTGGCAATGCTTCACGTAACGCTCTCGATCCCGACTCGACAGCCAACCCGTAACCTTTTGTCGCAAAACAAACACAACAACAATCTGCTTATGAAAACGGTCACCAGCGCACTCGCCTGTCTTGCTCTAATAGCGCAGGCTGAAACATCGGAGGTAAAAATGAAATCACCATGGAACACCCTTTCCACGCAAGAAGCGCACGTCATCGAGGACAAAGGAACCGAAGCGTCCTTCTCTGGCAAATTCAACTCGTTTTCAGAGCCAGGCGTCTACACCTGCCGCCGCTGCGGTGTGGCACTCTACCGAGCCGAAGATAAATTCGATGCCCACTGCGGCTGGCCTGCCTTCGATGCAGAGGTGCCGGGCGCAGTTCTCCGCAAACCCGACCCAGACGGAAGACGAACGGAAATCGAATGCGCAAACTGCGGCGGCCATTTGGGACATGTCTTCACTGGCGAGAAGTTCACCGACTCCAACACACGCCATTGCGTCAATTCCATTTCAATGGACTTTGTTCCCAAAGCCGACCTCGAAAAAAAGTTTGAAACTGCCGTGTTTGCAGGAGGATGCTTCTGGGGTGTCGAATACTTCCTGCAGCAGGCACGAGGCGTAATCTACGCAGACAGCGGCTACACAGGAGGAACAATCGACGCACCAACCTACGAACAGGTTTGTAGCGGCAAATCAGGCCATATCGAAGCGGTCAAAGTTGTTTTCGACCCCAAGCTCACGTCCTACGAAACACTTGCTAAGCTTTTCTTTGAAATTCACGACCCCACCCAAGTCGACCGACAAGGCCCCGACGTCGGCGAACAGTATCAATCGGTTATCTTCGTCAACGGTAAAACGCAGCAAGAAACGACAGAAAAACTGATTGAAATGTTAATGACGAAGGGTTACAAGGTTGCTACAAAAGTACAGCCTGCCGAAAAGTTCTGGCCCGCGGAAAAATACCACCAGGACTATTACTTCCAAAAAAAATCTCTACCCTACTGCCATCAGCATGTAAAGCGCTTCGACTAGGTTTTTTTACTTTGTCGCGACCTTTGTCCTAAACTTTGTCGACCATAACCTTTTCGCTCTCGTCCTCCTCCTAAAAGCTTCAAAATAAAAACTGCAACCTTGCTGAACACCAACACGCATAGATAGACTTAACCTACTCTGTATGCTAAAATCACCACCATCATTTTACAGGAGAACGCGATGACACGAAGCTTAGTTGTACTAGCAGCAGGAATGGGAAGCCGATACGGCGGTCTTAAACAGATGGATCCCGTCGGCCCCTCTGGTGAATTTATCTTAGACTACAGCGTGAAAGACGCACTAACGGCAGGCATGAAACGCATCATTTTCGTCATTCGCCGTGATCTTGAAAAGGATTTTCGTGAAATCGTCGGAAAGAAATGGGAAGCAAAAGCCGACGTGCAGTACGCGATGCAGGAGACATCCGACCTGCCTCTCGGCTTTGAAGGTCTCGCCGATCGAAAAAAACCTTGGGGTACTGCACATGCCGTGCTCGCCGCCCGCAACATCATCGATGGCCCGTTTTCCGTTGTCAATGCAGACGATTTTTACGGCGCAGAAGCTTTTAAGCTCTGCGGTGATTATCTCGCTAAAACAGCAGACCAGCCGAACCTATACTGCATGGTCGCGTACCGGCTCGACAAGACGCTCTCAAAATTTGGTAGCGTCTCTCGCGGCATCTGTGACGTCGATTCAAACGGCATGTTGCTATCCATCGAAGAACGTCTTGCTCTCAAACGAGGCGAAGACGGGATCGTGCGCGATGGCGCAGATGCCTTTGCTGACAACACCCTGATTTCCCTGAATATGTTTGGATTCAAGCGCTCGTTTGTCGATAGGTTACAGGCAGAGTTTCCCACATTCCTTCGCGAAGGCATCTTAACCCCGAAATCGGAATTCCAAGTGCCGACAGCCCTAGGGAAATTCCTTAAACGCGGCGAGGTGCAAGTCGCCGTGATGCAGACGCAATCCGACTGGTTCGGCATCACAAGCCGCGAGGATCGTGCCGACGTTGTAGCGCATCTGCGGAATTTGAAGTAAAGTTAACTAACGATGAAAATACAACCCACTCACCAATCCTCACGAAATGAAGGCTTCACGCTCCTCGAAGTCCTGATTGCGATCACCATCGTGGTCATCCTCGGCTCGGTGGTAGGCATCAACCTTATCGACATGCCCCAACGTGGCAGACAAAACGCTGCCAAACTCCAACTCGGCCAATTCAAAACCGCCGTCCAAATCTACGTCAACGATAACCGCTTCCCACCCACCCAGCGCCAAGGTCTCGAAGCACTTGTCGTGAAACCGGCGACTCCGCCTATTCCCGAAAACTTCCCACCCAATGGATACCTCGATTCCGGCTCAGTCCCTAAAGATCCTTGGGGACGTGACTACGCCTATTTATGCCCCGGCACCCGTGGGGAATCTTTCGAAATTATCTGCTACGGAGCCGATGGTGAAGAAGGCGGCGATGGTTTTAATACCGATCTCTCCACAACAACCCCTTAGCCACAGGCAACCTGCCGCAGATCATGAAATTCGGCATCGTCACTCCCTTGCTCAATGCCCGCGCCACCTTCACTGCATGTGCGGCTTCGGTCAAGTCGCAACAAGACGGTTCTCATTCCTTTCAAATCCAGCATGTTGTTCGCGAGAGCGAATCCTCCCATGATAAATGCGAAGATGTCGCCCAACGTTTTGGTTGCATCTATACCTGCAAACCCGATGCCGGTCTCTATGATGCCATCCAAGCCGGTCTTGACGAGGCCTGTGCATCGGATGCCGATATCCTTGGCTGGCTCAATGCTGACGAACAATACCTACCCAGCACTCTCGCTACCGTCCAGAAAGCATTCACTGACGACCCATCACTGGATTTCATTTTCGGCGATTACCTCATCACAAATTCATCTGAGAAAGTTCTGGCTGCTCGGTGCGAAATTCCGGCACGTCTCTTCCTGCTGCGTAACAGCGTGAACTATATTCTAAGCTGCACCACTTTTTTTAGAAAGCGCGTGTGGGAGAAACAACGACCTTTCGATTTATCCTATCGCCTTCTCGCCGACAAAAAATTCTACCTTACCGCTCTTTCTTCTGGCATCACTGTTCGACACATTCCAGCCTACCTCGGTGCCTACGGTAGCACGGGGCATAATGAATCCCTGAGTCACTCCGCCACGCAAGAACAAGCACGCCTGCGAGAAGAAACTGGTGCTTACTCCCTCGGCATCGCACGGAAGGCCGTCAGGTCGTTACGCTGCGCAGAAAAATTGCTTCGCGGCTGCTATGGCAGAAAGTCTATCAGCACAACCCTCTTCGACAACAACGGCATGCCGCACGAATTCCGTGGCAGAGTCAGGACGCAATGGAGGTGGTCATAATGCAATACTCCGTTCCTCCCGATGAGACGGTAAGCATCATGCCATCATTCAAGCGGCGGGTTGCTTTTGCCGCATGTGGACTGCTCGCCATCCTCGTCCGCATCGCAACAGCGCATCGACGCGCGGTGCTGGCACGCAAGCGAAATAGCAAGCCCATCTTTCTCTATGAGCCCTACGGCATGGGCGATATCATCGCCCTCCAACCGTTGATCCTGTCGTATCTCGACAGCGGCAGAAAAGTGATCCTTGCCACCAAGCCCACTTGGGGCGAAATCATCCCACCCCACCCTGCTTTCACCTTCTTGCCCGTGTCCCCTGCCTACACCGCCTACGACGTCAGTAAGAAGTATCGAGGCTTCTTCAAAAGTGCCTACCGTCTTGCAAAATCGCTTCAAGAACACGCAGCAGGAAGCGAAGGGATCGATGTGCGTGGGGATGTCAGAAGCATCATCATCCTCTATCTCGCAGGCTGTGGCACTGTCCGCACCCTGCCCCGCTATTACACGGCAAATGACTGTCGCGTCATGCCCTTCGCCGCCCAGCGCGTACAACTCCTTCGCGGCGTTTCACGACGCATCGCGAATGCTGCATTCGCACCACTGGGAACCTACCTGAAACGACCAAACTTAGCCCATCTCCTTCCTCCTGCTGGCATCATCCCCGACTTCCGTCGGATTGGCCTTGTTCCGCTCACCCCGTGGGAAGGGAAACGATGGATTCCCGAACTCTGGCGCGAAACGATTCTGCGACTGCGCAGCGAAGGTTTCGCGCCCGTCCTTCTCTGCGGCCCCGAGGAAACCGATGCGGCCTTCGCCGCCGTTGGCAGCGAGGATCTTCACCTCGAATGCCGAGAAGCAAAAAACGTCCGGAGCTGGGTCGCGCTGCTGGCGAAATGCTGCTCGATCATTACCGTGAACACAGGCCCCATGCATATCGCCGATGCCCTCGACAAACCGCTTGTTGTTCTTGAAGGCAGCAGTCGCCTACCGCTCTGGGCCCCCGAAGGCGACCGCGCCTACGTCGTGCATCATCAAGATGTGGCAGGGTGTGCACCCTGCCACCAGGTGGGTGACAGCAAAAAATGTCACCGCCGCTGCATGGCACTGATCCGTCCCGATGAAGTCATGCATGCGCTAGAGGAAGTCCTGCACAAAGACAACTAAGCTATTACGCAAACTTCGCAGCAACTTCTTTCATCCGCTCGGAGATAATAATATGCTGCGGACATTTCGGCTCGCAGGCACGGCACGCCACGCAAGCCGATGCCTGCTTGCCGAACATCGTCACCCAGTTCTGATACTGCGCCTTGCATTCTTCCTCAGTTTTTCCCTTGGAAAGCGTGTTGTAGACCTGAAAATTATACGGAATAGCAACACCGTAAGGACAGGGCATACAGTACTCACAGCTTGTGCAGGGAATCGTGTTCTGTCCGAGAAGCGCCTGCTGCGCCTTGGAGATGACGACGGTATCGGCAGCCTTGAGCATGCCAACCGATGCACGATTGGCGTACTTGATGTTGTCGTCGACCATTTGTCTCGATCCCATGCCGCTAAGCAACAGGGAGACTTCCGGCATGTTCCAGATAAAGTCTAATGCCCATTCCACATGCGACTTGCCCGTGCCGTCGAAGAGCTTGACCACATCCGGTGATAGCAGGTTGGCGAGATTACCGCCGCGCAGCGGTTCCATGACGATCACGGCGAGGCCCTTAGCATGAGCGTATCGCAAGCCAGCCAAGCCCGCTTGATGATCGATATCGAGATAGTTGAGCTGAATCTGGCAGAAGTCCCAAACATCGGTATAATCGACGATTTCTTTAAATGCCTCAAGACTATCGTGAAACGAAAAACCGATATGCCGGATTTTTCCAGCTTTCTTCGCTTTGAGCATTTTGTCCAGCAACCCATTCTTAAGGCAGACATTCTCCCACAAATCCTTGCTTAAGGAATGGAAGAGATAGAAGTCGATATGGTCGGTTTGAAGACGTTTAAGTTGTTTGTTGAGGGTACGTCCAAAATCACCCGACTTCTTCCATTGCCAGCCCGGAAACTTGGTTGCCACATAAGTCTTTTCGCGATAGCCGTCTTGCAAGGCAAGCCCCACGACACGTTCTGAATTGCCCCCATGGTAGCCGAAGGCCGTGTCGATATAGTTCACGCCTTTGTCGATTGCATGACGGAGCAACGCAACAGCGGCCTCGTCATCAACCCTAGTTTTTGACTCCGGATTCGAAGGGTCGATTGGAACGACCGGTAATCGCATCGCACCGTACCCCAGTGCAGAAACCTCAATGCCTAACTTGCCAAATTTTCTATATTTCATATCGATTCCCTTTTGAACTGGCGTTGCAAACACTCAACTCCAATGCACGCCAAACCGACGACGCCATGGATGTGTACTTGAAACCTGTTGATTCACTACTCACCAGAATATGTTTTCTGACAGAAAAGTGCAAGAATTGATTCCCTCTTTGTCATGCCTTCTCGGGAGCAGAGAGCATGACACCTCTTGTTATTCACAGCCCGACAATCTTTTAATTCCGGCGGTACATCGGAAAGGAGGCACTCCAGCATTCCGCCGGGATTCAAATAACCCATAACAAGCCTATCGCAATGACATCCCAATAATTGACGAATACAGCCTTGACACACGACTAGCAGAAAGGTATTTTATTCTTCTTATTGAATGCGAGGCGGTAGGAGTGCCTAGGCCTACCTAATAATGATGGTGGCTCTACGACAAGGTGATTAATTCATGAATGAACTTACTGTGGGGTGGGCGACGCGAGATATCTCTACGACGAAACCGGTTAACATCCCGGGACAATTTATCATGCGCATCTCACAAGGGATCATCGACCCGGTCATGGTTACCGCGCTGGTGATTGACGACGGGGTGGACAGTGTCCTATTCCTTTCCGCAGACATTGTCGTGATTCGCTCATACGTGCTCGACAAAATCCGGGCGAAAGTCGCACAGATCAATGCTGATATTCCCGTCTTGAAGATCGTGATGAACGCGACGCATACGCACACGGGGCCGACCACCTACGGAAATGCCCCGGATGTCATGTCCGGTTCTACGACCTCTTCAGCCAACGAGATACCCGACTCGGGCATCGAGATTGCGTCTGCTGACGACTATCAGGACTTTTTCGTCCTTCAGGCGGCAGAGGCTATTGCAGAAGCTTACGCGAAGCGTAAGCCGGGTGGAATCGCTTACGGATACGGATACGCAGTTGTTGGACACAGCCGAAGGGTTGTCTACTTCGATGATATCTCCAAGCGGTCCGGAGCGATCATCAATTCAACAAGTGGCGTTAACGGACATGCCGCCATGTATGGCAAAACGAATGACCCCATGTTTAGCCACTATGAGGCAGGAGCCGATCACTTTATCAATCTGCTGTACACGTTTGATACGGGTGGAAAACTAACTGGTGCAATCATCAACGTCCCATGTCCTGCGCAGAACTCGGAGGGAGAACGCCGCCTTTCCGCTTCATTCTGGCATGAGACAAGAGAGGCGATCCGCGCACAGCACGGTAACATTTTCATCCTTCCGCAGAGTGCCGCAAGCGGCGACCTTGCTCCGCGCACCCTTCATTATAAAAAAGCCGAAAAACGTCGATTCGAGCTTAAATTCGGCACAGAAAACCCAAAGAACGTCACCGAGTATTTCATGCGTAAAGATATCGCTGAACGTATCGCATGCGCATTTAACGAAGTGCTCGAATGGGCAAAGAAAGACATCAAGACTGCGTTACCGGTCAAACATGCGGTTAAAACGATCAAGCTCAGCAAACGCCTCATCAACAAGGATGAAGTCGAATATGCGAAAGCTGAGCTGAAGAAACTGGACGATCAGAAATTCCAGGCTGATGGCGCACCCCTTGAACAGCTTGACTTCAATTCTAATCTTGTTTCTCAACGCAACCGCTACCGTCGTATCCTCACTCGTTACGAAACGCAGGTAGCCGAGCCCAAGCTACCGACGGAACTCCATGTTATTCAAATCGGCGACATAGCATTTGCGTCCAACCGATTCGAGTTGTATATGGATTTTCAACACCGGATTCAGGCGCGCAGTCCGTTTGAGCAGACGTTCATCATCCAGCTTTGCGGCACGCCCGGCTCCAATGGCGGAACCTACCTTGCCACGGAACGTGGGGCCTGGGGTCGAGGCTACAGCGCAAGCATGTACTGCAATGAGGTTTCTCCGCACGGCGGACAGGAACTCGTTGATGAAACCGTCGCGATTCTTAAGGATTTATACGAAGATCGATGAAGTTCTGTCGCGGAAAACCGGGTAATCGGTTAGCGACAGGGAGCATTAATGGACTGGACATACTTTACCTTGCGCTCCTAAGCCTTTGTCGCGAGCTTTGTCGCGAGCTTTGTCGAATCCAATTAGCTGTGAGACTTAGGTGGATTGGAGCGGCTATCGCCGCCAATGTGCGCACCCATCGGTCGCTCGAAACACCGTGTGATAATCGCGCCGTGCTTTGCCCGTATCGCCGGGCGGACGGACACAAGTCCTGTCCGCTCGGCGCGTGCTTCGCCCGGCATCGATTCTGACACGGCATCTCGCTTTCCGGCATAGCCGGAATCCGATGGGCGCGCACGGTTGCCACATGTCGAGGCGTGCCATCGTCAGTGTGCGTCGGATCGCCTCTTCCTTCCGTCATGTTCGCCGCCGAGTCCGTGCCACAGCACATCCGTTGGCACCTCGCGACGGCCCGCGGGGCGGTGACCCGCCAGTCCCGCTTTAGCCGCCACGATGCGCACAACGGGCGGCGGCTTTGCCGCCTCTGCACCGTGGCATCGAACTCGCGGCTCCTTATGTCGGCGTCATCGTCGACCTCCGCACACCCGGGCGGATTACCGCCCTTGACTCAGCACGAGTGGCGCGGATCTGCTAGACGCGGCGCTACCGCCGCGTTCTGGTGCTACGGTCGGGGGCACCCCCCGTCACTGACCGATTACGCAAACCGAGGAAGCTTTTGTTGCAATCGGCATGACATCAATGCTATAATAGAGGGGTCTAAGGGGTGCTGTATAGTAGAGCAATGCACGAAATTATGTTGAACCCAAGGATTCAAAAACACATTGTGAATCAATTATCAAAGGAGAAGCACGATGAATCATAATATCAGTCGATTGATGCGTTTCGTTACTATCATCGGGGTTATGACTTTTGGCGCGATGCCAAGCCAGGCCGTCGACCGCTATGTGGCAAAAAACGGGCAGACACCCGATCCCGGTGGCCAGTACACCAATTGGGTAAGCGCGGCCAGCAACATTCAGGCAGCCGTTACTGCGGCTGTGGATGGGGATACCGTCTGGGTGGGACCCGGCACGTATGGTGTGCCACCGTCGCCCGTGGTCGCAAACGGAACGACCAACATGGTCAGCATCAACAAGTGGATCACCGTGCGCAGTTCCAGCGGCAACCCGGCCGATACGATCATCGATGCAGGTGGAGCCCCCAGTAACCGGTGTGTGCGGATCTTGTCACAGTCCTCGGGAAATACCGCTTCGACTGCACGGCTCAGCGGCTTTACCGTGACAAACGGAAATGCCGACACCTGCGGTGGCGTGTTTCTTGACATCCTAAACCATGTGCGTAACGTGATGGTGGATAATTGCATTATCGTCGGCAATCGCGGTGTAGCTGGTGCCGGAGGAATATATGGTTATTACTGGAGTGGTGGCGATAGCATCCGCTTACTCATATCCAACACGGTCGTACGCAGCAACATCGGCGGGGGGGTGTATAAATCGTTCCGTACTGGCTTGACAATCGTTGACTCGCGCTTCGAGAACAATACACCTTCCGGGCTTGATTGCTGGAACGGCACCAACCTGATAGACCGTTGCGTTTTCACGGGCAATACCAAGACCAATGGAAATTATGGTACTGCCATCACATTCTGGAACGTAGCTAACAGCTACCACGAAGTACGCAACAGTCTTTTTTACGACAATCGTCACATCACCACGACGGGTTCGTATTTGGGTAGTGCGGCAATTTCCACCGGCAATTTGGCCGAATTGAACCTCTACAATTGCACGATCGTGAGCAACCTCGCGTCCGGTACAGGCTTAAAAACAGCAGGGATTTACTCTCACAATGGTTCTCCCCATAGAATATGGAGTTCCATTATTCGCGACAACTATAAGGATGGTGTTCGTTCGGACTATGGCTCAAACGCATCCTCTCCCCTGTTCTATTTCACCAACTCCTGCACTTACCCACTCACGGGCTTTCCGGTTGAGGCAAGGAATATCGACGCCGATCCGAAGTTTGCAGACGCAGCAAATCGTGATTACCGCATCACCAAAACTTCTCCCTGCCTCAATACTGGAACGAATCAGCCGTGGATGGCGAGCGCGATAGACTTAGGAAAAAATCGCCGTCTGGACAAGGTATATGGGCTTGTTGACATGGGCTGTTACGAATATGTTTATGAGCTTGGGACGACGATCTTGGTGAGGTGAGAAGAAGTCGCGAGTCTGAAAAACTTTGTCGAGCTTTGTCGCAAACTTTGTCGATTCAATAAGAAGAAGTCGCAAGTTCTCAAGGTAGCCCCGACAATCCTGTCGGGGGTCTCCCTAAAAAGTTGCGAGTTGGGAGCTAACACAATCCGGGACGAGGACGCCCCTCAACCAGAGTGCGTCGTGTGC
>CAZKJH010000095.1:0-14957 GCA_964553035.1 uncultured Lentisphaerales bacterium
GATTACAAGATTTACAAGATTAAGTTCTTGGTTTCAATATTGTTAATCATGTACTTTACCTGAAAATTACCGTCATTTCTGCCTGTACAATGTACTAGACGTGATAATGAGTCGCTAGACTTGGAGAGTGCGTAGGGCGTAGTTCGTAGTTTCCGATGGGGACACCCCAGCTTCCGCTTGAATGAGTGCGGAGCGCTAACGGAGCGGGGTCATTCCTGTCCCCGACACGACGGGGGTTAGAAAACCCCCGCTCCTGTTTCTACCAACTCGCAACTCACAACTCGCGACTTCTTTTATTGTTTGCGCACGCGCCCGCGTTATATATGTTTACGCGAGGGGCATTTTTTGGTACATTTACTTCCTTCACGCAACAGAGAAGAAAAGGTCTTCGTAGGTTGTCGACGAAAGGATTTTAAAATGGCTGATGCAAAGCTGGGTGCAGAGGGGTACGGAGCGGATAAGATACAGGTTCTCGAGGGCATGGATGCCGTTAGAAAGCGTCCAGCGATGTATATCGGCGACACGGTCGAGCGAGGCTACCACCACTGCGTGTATGAGGTTGTGGACAATTCCGTCGACGAGGCCATGGCTGGCTATTGCACACATATCGAGATTACCCTGAATCTAGACGGTTCCTGCACGGTTCGGGATGATGGGCGGGGTATTCCGGTAGATATGCATGCCACGGAGCATAAACCGGCTGTGGAAGTGGTTTTAACGGTGCTGCATGCCGGTGGCAAGTTCGGCGGCGGAGGGTACAAGGTCTCTGGCGGTCTCCATGGGGTGGGTGTGTCGTGCGTGAATGCGCTTTCCGAATGGATGGAGGTCGAGGTTCGGCGGAGTGGTAAGATTCACCGCATTCGGTTTGCTAAGGGCCGTGTGACCCAGCCGCTTCAGGTGGTTGGGGACACCGAGGAAACTGGCACGACGGTGACCTTTTCGCTTGATCACGAGATTTTCCAATACAGCGGCTTCAAGTGGGATGTCCTGAACAAGCGGTTCAAGGAGCTGTCCTTCCTCAATCCAGGCGTTGTGATCACCTTTGCTGATGAGACGACGGGCAAGAAGGAAGTGTACGTTCATGAGGATGGCATCGTGGGCTATATCAAGGCCATTAATGTTGGCCGCCCAGTCATTCACGAGGATGTGATTTCGATGAAGGGCGAGAAGGACGGTGCCAGTGTCGAGGTCGCCATGCAGTATGTGCGCGAGAAGTATGACGAGTCGATCTTTACGTTCGCGAATAACATTAACACGATCGAAGGTGGCACGCATCTTTCCGGCTTCCGGTCGGCGTTGACGCGCGTGGTGAACAACTATGCACGCAGCACGAAGCTGCTGAAGGATAATGAAGAGGCGATGGCGGGCGAGGATATTCGCGAGGGTATTACCTGCGTCATCAGTGCGAAGATACCGAATCCACAATTTGAAGGTCAGACGAAGACGAAGCTTGGCAACAGTGAAGTCGAAGGCATCGTCAACAATCTTGTCGGCGAGGGACTGAAAACCTTTTTTGATGAGAACCCCTCTGTTGGCCGCAAACTGATCGAGAAATCGATCGATTCCGCTCGGGCGCGTATCGCAGCCCGCAAGGCGCGCGACTTGACGCGTCGCAAGGGGGCCTTGGAGGGCAGTGGTTTGCCGGGAAAACTTGCGGATTGTTCGAGTCGGGATCCCGTGAAGTGCGAGTTGTATCTTGTGGAAGGTGATTCCGCAGGCGGTTCAGCGAAGCAGGGTCGTGACCGTGCCACGCAGGCGATTCTGCCATTGCGAGGTAAGGTGCTCAACGTCGAGAAGGCGCGTCTCGAGAAGATGCTCGGGAACAACGAAATCCGAAGTCTTGTGACGGCCATTGGCGCTGGTATTGGCAGCGAGTTCAATGCGGACAAAGTGCGGTACCACAAAGTAGTGATCATGACCGATGCTGACGTGGACGGTGCCCATATTCGGACGCTGCTTCTCACGTTCCTTTATCGGCAAATGCGGCCGCTGATCGAGCGCGGCTACGTGTATTTAGCACAACCGCCGCTGTATCAGGTTAAGCGCAAGGGTAAGGAAGAATATGTCGAGAGCGATGCTCAGCTTACGGCGAAGTTGCTTTCGCTTGGATGCGAAGAGTTTACTTTTACGTCGATGGACGGCGAGAACAAGATTCTGGGCAAGGACATGAGTCCGTTGCTGGACGTGCTTGCGGCCAGCGAGGCACTCTGTTTACGGCTAGAGCGGCAGCATGTTGTGCTTGCCGATTTTTTTGCGAAGCGGAATTTGGAGACGGGCGAGTTTCCGCATTTCCGCGTGATTACGGATACCGATGGCAATCCGGTAACGCAGTATATGTTCAGCTACGACGAAGCCAACGCCTTGAAGGCGCAGACGGCGGCGATTCTGGAATGCCCCATCGAGGATCTCGATGAGCCAGAGAATGCAGCGTATTCTTGCACCGAGATGATGACCTCGACACAGTTGCGCCGTCAGATGGATACGCTCAATCAAGTTTTCCATTTTGAACGTGGGCAGTACTTCGGCGATGGATCGCAGATCGGTGTGTTGACGGATTCGGTGGGTACCGAGTACAAGGTGGATTCGCTGATGAATTTGCTCACGACAGTCCGTGACCGCGGTCGCAAGGGACTCACCATCCAACGCTACAAAGGTTTGGGTGAAATGGATGCCGATCAGCTTTTCGATACCACGATGGATCCGAAAAATCGGAAGCTATTGCAGGTGATCTTGGAGGACGCAGTGGAGGCGGACAATATCTTCAGCATGTTGATGGGTGACGAAGTCGCTCCGCGGCGTAAATTTATCGAAGACCATGCGCTGATGGTTAATAATTTGGACATCTAGAGGAAGCGTCGCAGGTATGCCTATCCGGACTAGCAAAAATCCGTTAACGCGGATCAAGTCTGAAATCAAGAGTTTTTGCCGTGATAACATGGGGAAGACGCTTAAGATTTCAGACCTTCCTTGGCTAGCAAAAGATCAGGCGACGGAGTATGCTACCGAGATTAAGACTTTCGGTTTTAATCTCTATACCTTCCAGAATAGGCCGGGCTTGCTCAAGCAGGATGAAATGATGCTGTGGCCTAAAAACACGGTACCGCCTGAATCCAAAAGAATCGCGGCCAGTATTCGGAAGCGAATATCTATTGATTTATTTGCTGGGGCTGGAGGATTGTCTTGTGGGCTTGAAATGACAGGCTTCCGTCCCGTTTTAGCGAACGAATGGATCGACGCTTACGCCACTACATACGCAGTCAATCATCCCAACGCAAAGACACTCAAGTGTGACATTAGATCAATTGATGCTACCTTGATAAAGGACTTAGTTGCAGAACATGGCGAAATCGATAGGTTTGTGGGTGGTGCTAACTTACCACCGCCAGAGGAACTTGATAATGCAATTCGCCGGGCTTTAGAGATGAGCTGAAAAAGGCAATGAGTGGATTTAGAGGATACTTATGAACGAAGAAAATAACAATCAGATTGAAAATACATCGGAAATCGTTGTCGAGGCAACGGATGCCGATGCGCGTATGCCGGAGAAAGGCGTCACGCCGATTAATATTGAAGACGAGATGCAGAATTCGTACATCGACTATTCGATGTCCGTGATCGTCGGTCGTGCGTTGCCAGATGCGCGTGACGGCTTGAAGCCCGTGCATCGCCGCTGCCTTTTCGCAATGAGCGAACTCAACAACACCCACGACAAACCGCACAAGAAATCGGCGCGTGTGGTCGGTGATGTCATGGGTAAGTATCATCCACATGGCGACACGTCGATCTACGATACGATCGTTCGCATGGCTCAGCCGTTTTCGATGCGCTATCAGTTGGTGGACGGCCACGGTAACTTTGGGTCGATCGACGGTGACGGTGCTGCCGCGATGCGATACACCGAGGTGCGCATGCAGCGCATGGCGGAGGATATGCTGGAGGATCTCGAAAAAGAGACGGTCGACATGGGGCCGAACTACGACGAGACGCTGATGCAACCGTTGGTGCTGCCTTCCAAGATTCCGAATCTTTTGCTCAACGGTTCAACCGGTATTGCCGTCGGCATGGCGACGAACATACCACCGCACAACCTCAGGGAACTGTGCGATGCAGTGCTACATCTGGTTGCCAATCCACAGTGTACGATCGATGATTTGATGCGCTTTGTGAAAGGACCGGATTTCCCGACGGCGGGCATCATTTGCGGCATGAACCCGATTGCTTCGATGTACAAAACGGGTCGAGGGGCGATGCGCGTTCGCGGTCGTGCGGAGATTGTCGAAAACGGAAACGATTCGCGTATCATCATCACCGAGTTGCCCTATATCGTCAACAAGGCGAACATGATCGAGCACATCGCGGAGCTGGTGAAAGAGAAGATCATTGAAGGCATTCGTGACATTCGCGATGAATCCAAGTCGGACATCCGCGTCGTGATCGAGCTCAAGCGCGATGTCATGCCGCAGGTGATTCTCAATCTCCTCTACAAGCATACGCAGTTGCAGACGACGTTTGGTGCGACGATGCTCGCGCTCGACCATGGTCGCCCGAAGGTGATGAATCTCAAGCAGATTCTTCGCTGTTTTGTGGATCATCGTGTTGAGGTTATCGGACGGCGGACGAAGTTCGATTTGCGCAAAGCCCAGGAGCGCTGCCATATTTTGGAAGGCTTCCGGATTGCCATCGATAACATGGACGATATCGTTCACATTATTCGCAACTCGCGCGACGACGTAGAGGCGCGTGCGCGTATGAACGAGCGCTTCGGGCTCAGCGAGCTGCAGTGTAATGCGATTCTGGAAATGCGGCTGCGTCAGATCACGGGCCTCGCCCGCGACAAGATCGAGAACGAGTACAATGCCATTCTGCTACGCATTGAAGATCTCCAGGATATTTTGGCCAATCCCCAGCGTGTACTCGACATCATTACAGCCGATTGCATGATGATTAAGGACAAGTACGGTGACGACCGCCGCACCGAAATCACGTTTGCCGACGGCGAGGTAAACATGGAAGATATCATTGCCAACGAGCCCTGCATGGTGACGCTCAGTAACCGCGGTTATGTGAAGCGCGTCTCTCTCGCCGAGTTTGAAGAACAGGGCAGAGGTGGCAAGGGCAAGAAGGGTGCTAAACTGAAGGATGGCGATTTCGTGATGAAGGTGTTTACCCCGATGACGCATGATCGCTTGCTCTTCTTTACGTCGCATGGTCGTTTGTTTACTGAAAAGGCCTACCAAATTCCGGAGGCAGATCGCACCTCGTTTGGCAAGCCGCTGGTGAACCTACTCTTGTTGCGTGCGGAAATCGGTGAAGACAAGCGCGACGCGGCTGGAAACCGGCTCACGCCGCGTGCGGCTGAGCGCGTTCTCGACATCATTTCCATCGACGGTTTTGCTGATGACAAGTGCGTGTTCTTTGCCACGGCGAAGGGCATTGTCAAGAAGACGCATTTGAGTGAATTCAAGAATGTCCATAAAGCGGGCATCATCGCGATCAACATCGACGATGACGATGAGCTCATTGGCGTGACTTTGGTGAAAGATGGCGATGATATGATCCTCGTCTCTGCCAATGGTCAATCCATGCGCTTCAAGACATCGGATGTCCGCGCCGTGGGGCGTGCGGCACGCGGTGTCAGAGGCATACGTTTGGCAGGCGTCAAAGCGGTGACGGAAGAGGTTGGAGAGGGCGAAGAAACACCCGAAGCGGCGGAAGCCGAAGTTGTGACGGGGCCTGTCGACTCGCTACGCGCTCTCGTGAAGGTGGATTCAGATCCCGCTTCAAGAATGCTGGTCATTGTGGAGAAGGGCTACGGCAAGTGTACGGACTTTGATGCCTATCCGACGCATCACCGCGGCGGCAAGGGCGTGAAGTCCATCAATACGGGTGATCGCAATGGCAAGGTCGTTTTTGCGGCGGCCGTGTATCGCGGAACAGAGGCAACGGAAGAGGCGGCGGCTGTGCGAGGTGACTCGATCATGGTCATTACCGAAAAGGGTATCACTATTCGTACCGCAGTTGATTCGATTCGCGAAACGGGGCGTGTGGCGAAGGGCGTTCGCGTTGTGAATGTTGCTGAGGACGACCAGGTGGTTTCTGCCACGGTTATTGTGAGCGATGAAAGCGAGGACGAAGTGTCTGCGGCTGAAGGCGAAGCGAACGAAGTGACGGGCATGGCGAGTGCAGTCGAGGCTGAGGCAGACGGTGCCGCTACTCCGGCGGAAATTTCGGAGGGCGAGTAGGCAGAAAGGAGCCGCCTCAGCTATAAATGAAGTTGAAGCGTACGCTTGCACTGGAGACCGTTTTTTGAAATGATGTAGCCATGAACGGTGCAGAGGAAGAAACGTGCGTGAAGGTGAGGGGACGGCTGGCGCCGAGCCCTACAGGTTCATTGCATCTGGGTAATGCGCGCTCGTTTTTGCTTGCGTGGTTGAGTGTCCGAACCAGAGGTGGAAGTTTGGTGATGCGAATGGAGGATCTCGATCATCCGAAGGTGAAGCCCGGCGCAGCAGCAGAGGCGTATGCGGATCTACGATGGCTGGGGCTTGATTGGGATGAGGGACCAGACGTCGGCGGCGAATTCGCGCCCTACGTGCAGTCGCAACGGCGGGAGCTTTATCGCAAGGCGCTTCATAAACTTAAAGTATCCGGCTATGTTTATCCTTGCGTTTGTAGCCGTGCTGATGTCGAGGAGGCCCAGAGTGCGCCACATCTTGGGAATGAGCATACGATGCGCTATCCGGGTACCTGCCGAGGACGATTTAAGCGTTGGGAAGAGGCGGTTGCCGAACTTCCGGTGGGACGTCTTCCGGCGTGGCGCTTTCGCGTTGAAGTAGGAACATCGGTTTTCGAGGATGGGTTTTGCGGACGGCAGTCGCTGGAGTTGTCGAAGGCAACAGGCGATTTTGCCTTGGCGCGAGATCCTGACGGCGCGGGCTACATGCTGGCTGTGGTGGTGGACGATGCGGCGATGGGTATTACAGAAGTGGTACGCGGTGATGATCTGCTGGATGCAACACATGCTCAACTAGTGCTTCAGCGGGCGCTAGGGCTACCGTCTCCGCAGTACGTGCATGTGCCGCTTGTCGTGGCTGAGGATGGACGGCGGCTGGCCAAGCGCCACGGTGATACACGTATTCAATCGCTACGAGAGGCGGGCGTGTCGTCTGAAAAAATCGTTGGCCTTTTGGCTTGGTGGTGCGGCTGGGCGGCGTTCGGGGAGGAACTTTCACCAAAGGCGCTTCTGGAGCGATTTGATTTGGCGATCTTGCGCAGAGAGCCCGCCGTACTGACGTCATCTGTAAAGGAGCATCTTGGATTATGAGTGTTTTACGTGTCAATGATCTGCATGTCGCTCTTGATGCCGATGGCCGCATGGTCGAAATCGTCCGAGGCGTTTCCTTTGATGTTGAGCCCGGCGGCTTTCATGGGCTTGTGGGAGAGAGCGGATGCGGGAAGAGCGTCACGGCGATGTCGCTGACGCGTCTGCCGCCGACGGAAGCGGCACTGTGTTCCGGCGAGGCTCTGTTCAAGGAGCGCAATGTGCTGGTTTTGCGCGGTTCCGAACTGCGTTCGATGCGTGGGCATGGATGCATTTCCTACATTTTTCAAGATCCGATGTCGGCATTGAACCCCGTGTTACGCATTGGTGTGCAGATGCGAGAAGCCCTACCGAGAGGCCTGTCGCGGGCACAAGCGCGACAGCGGCTACTAGAGCTGCTGTCTTTGGTCGATTTAGCGGGAGGCGAGAAGATTCTGGAGTCCTTCCCCTGCGAGCTCAGCGGAGGTATGGCGCAGCGAATTTGCATCGCGATGGCGATGGCGGCGGAGCCGGCGTTGCTGGTGGCCGACGAACCCACGACGGCACTAGACGTGGTGACACAGAAGCGTGTGATGGATCTGCTGGATGGAATTTGCCAAAAGACGGGCGTTGCAGTTTTGCTCATTACGCACAACCTTGGTCTCGTGGCGGGATATGCGAAGAGCGTGTCGGTGATGTATGCCGGACTAATCGTGGAGCATGGCGACGTTCAAGATGTGTTATCGCACCCTGAGCATCCGTATACAC
Organism: uncultured Lentisphaerales bacterium; assembly: GCA_964553035.1. Lineage (GTDB taxonomy): Bacteria > Verrucomicrobiota > Kiritimatiellia > RFP12 > UBA3636 > JBBQIY01. The sequence goes on from CAZKJH010000095.1 coordinate 8,069, forward strand.
AAGGACTCATGGCGGCTGTGCCGGGGTTGGACGGTGGCGGAGTGGAGACACTGGCCACGATACCCGGCCGCGTACCTCCGGCTACCGAGTGGGGAATCGGCTGTACGTTTGCGCCACGGTGTCCGCTCGTGATGGAAAAGTGCCGCGTCGCGATTCCAGAGCTGAAAGCTGTGGTGGGGACGCATTGCGCTGCTTGTTTTGCCGTTGAGAAATAGGTTTTAGGTTTTAGGCCCTAGGCATTAGCGGCTTCGCATTGAAATTGGCTAGCGACTAATTAAACGCATCACGCAGGTCTATCATTCGCAGTCTACCGCGGTCTACGATATTTTGATGTTTATTAAAACGCAGGAACAATGTATATTGATGGGAGTTTTAAATCACAACACGGAATCTGATTCAGCAGCGGGGATAAATGATGAAAATATATGTTTACGATTTTACAGCGAAAGGCATGGAAGTCTCTGGCTCGCAGGGAAATGGAATAGGCCTTTGCTGCTACGATGACGAATCCATAGACGTGGTGAAGACGAGCAGATCCTTCGATCATGCCGACATGTCTCTTTTCGGACGTGAGATGCGTGATGGGGGGGCACCTTGTCCGATTCCGTTCTTCGGCGGAGTCTCGAATGGCAATACTGCCCGGTCGATTGGTTTTGGCGATTTGCTGATTTACGATGATGCTGGAATGGATTTGTACGAAGACTTGAATGGGTTTTGAGGAGTTGCGCCGCCAAAGCCCCAGATGGGGGTTGTTTTCGGCGAAACTGTTAATGGGAGCACTAACTGGAAATGACGCATAGCATTGAAATTATCACCGAAGCCTTTTCCAGCTTCATTGAGGGTGGTCGTGTGGTGGCCGTGGAGCAGGCGCGGGGCGGGCACATTAATCAAACTTATTTTGTGACGCATGAGGACTACGACCGAAAAAACCGCAAATACGTGATGCAGTGCATGAACCGCAACGTTTTCCCACATCTTGAAGCGTTGATGGAGAATGTCACGCGTGTCTCCGAACACATGCAAGCGCGTTGCCGTGAAAATCCGGATGCCGATTCCGTTCGCGGCTATCTACACTTCATCCGTACCCAAAACGGGGCAACAAGTTTTGATTCTCCGAAGCTCGGATTCTGGCGGATGTACCGGTTTATTAATAAGGCGAGTGGCAAAATGATCGCCACGACAGAGCATGAGGCTTATTCAGCCGGTCAAGCGTTCGGTAAATTTCAAGCACTTCTCGCTGACATTCCATCACCCAGACTTCATGAGACGATCAAATACTTTCATGATACACGTCGCCGTTATGAAGCGTTCGAGGAGGCAGTGGCGAAAAACGCCGTGGGACGCCTTCAAAATTGCGTCGATATTGTCGAAGGTCTGCGCGAACTCAAAGAGGCCGCCTTAATTGTTCAGGTTGCGGCAGAGCAAGGGTTGATCCCAGAGCGCGTGGTTCATAATGATGCTAAGCTCTCAAATGTTCTGTTGGACACCGATGATGGGCATGCTGTCTGCGTTATCGATCTCGACACGTGCATGCCAGGTTTAACTCATCATGATTTTGGCGATCTCATGAGGAGCATTTGCAGCAATAAGGATGAGGATACGGATAAGCCCGATGAGATCGAAGTCCGAATGGACATGTTTGCGGCCTTGCATGCGGGTTACCTGGCCGGTTCCGCTGGCGTACTGACGGATGCCGAAAAGGCGTTGCTTCCTGAAGCGGGCATTGTGCTGACCCTCGAGGTTGCCGTGCGCTTCCTTGGAGATTATCTGGCTGGAGATGTTTACTTCGGGATCAAACATCCCGAGCATAATCTCGTCCGTGCGCGAGCGCAACTAACGCTGGCTCGGAAGCTCATCGCTGCCCTTCCAGAGCTTCACAGAATTGCTTCGTCGGTTCTCTGAGTTATGACTAACGACTAGCGACTCATGTTTGCGAATGCTACAATGCCTACTGAATTGACGGTTCATCGGCATAAACTGCGAATCTTAGAATGACATTTTACAATGGATACTAAAGTTGAGACTTGGATAACAGAGAAGCTTCCCGAGTGGTCGGCGCTTTTTGATGCGTGTGCAACATGCCCAGCGGTGAATTCGGCGAGGGGGTATCGCCTGCCAGGGCAGTCAACGATTATTGAGGTGCTCAATGGCATTGTCGGTCTACTCTTTCCCGGTTGCTTAACCAACGAAAATATGCCCGCATTCGTCGGTCATGCAAGCGAAAAATCTGATACGGGTGGTGTGGCGCAGAGTCTCTACGATTGCATTCTCCCTGTAGCAAAATATTATTGTGAAAACGAAATTTGCAAGCACTGCGGAGATTGCGAGCAGTTCGCTCGCAATGCGGTCGTGGGTATGTTCTCGAACGGGGCTGAATTGCGTGATATCCTGCAGGCGGATGTGCAGGCTGCTTACGAAGGCGATCCGGCGGCGACCTCCCAGCTTGAGGTCGTGATGAGCTATCCGGGGCTTTACGCTATCGCTGTGCATCGCGTGGCGCATCAGCTTGTGAAGCTGGGCGTCCCGTTGATCCCCCGCGTTATGAGCGAACATGCCCATTCGCGTACGGGTATTGATGTCCATCCTGGCGCTACGATTGGCAGCGGCTTCTTCATCGATCACGGTACGGGTGTCGTGATCGGCGAAACCTGCAAGATTGGCAAAAACGTCAAACTCTATCAGGGTGTCACGCTCGGGGCTTTGAGTTTTGCCAAGGATGAACATGGCAATCTTGTCAAAGGCATCAAGCGCCACCCAGACGTTGAAGACAATGTCATCATTTATGCTGGTGCAACAATCCTCGGAGGAGAGACGGTGATTGGACACCATTCCGTCATCGGTGGAAATGTCTGGCTTATTCATTCCGTCCCCCCGTACAGTAAGGTCTACAACACCCAGCCAAGTCCGGTGGTCAAAACGAAGCCTAGCAGCTAGCTCACGAGTCTTTGAAATTCATATTTTTTGAGTTGACTAGACCCAAGCTTTTATGATACAAATTTACCTGTCGTTCCGTTTTAGCGGTTGACGCATGGCGAGGTAGCTCAGTTGGTAGAGCAGAGGACTGAAAATCCTCGTGTCAGGGGTTCAATTCCCTTCCTCGCCACCATTCATTGTTTTGGGCTTGTTTAATTGGCATTGCAGAGACGGTCGGCTTGTCCAGTACGCCCATCGCCATGCGACCCTCAGTCAGGCTGTAGGGGGCATAGATCAAGGTCTCTCGGATATCCGCATGCCGCATGATGCCCATGATGGTCTCGAGGCGTACGTCCGCTTGCCTAAGTCGCACGGCCAAGGTGTGCCGCAGGTCGTGAACTCTGTGACATCCTTGAACAGTTGGCTTTTGGGCGTCCTCCCCGCGATCTGCTTGGACGCACCGCTTTTCATCGCCCGCGTAAACTTCTTCCGTTCGTTAGGCATCATCGGCTCCACGGCCCGATGCCGGATATAGTCCACGGCAATGTCGTAGGTAATCTCGCTAAGCGAGGGTGAGTGTTGCTTATGTTGCTTATGCATCAGTTTTTTATTGCATACGGGGTAAAATAAGCCTAGAATTATTCCTTGCTTTTAGTGATACGTCACGTATCCGACCAGTCATATTGAAAAAAGAAAATCCTAATGAACTACGCATCAGACACTTTACTGTCTCTCAAGATTAGAGACCCGAACGAGCCCGAATTTCTGCAAGCGGCAACCGAAGTCATCGAGGCCCTTACCCCCGTACTTCAGGCAAAGCCACACTATCAACAAAACGCTATTCTCGAGCGTCTTGTCGAGCCTGAACGCGTTATTTCCTTCCGTGTCGCTTGGGTCGATGACCAAGGACGTGTGCAGGTGAATCGCGGCTATCGCGTTCAATTCAACAGCGCAATCGGCCCCTACAAGGGTGGGTTGAGATTGCACCCGACCGTGAACCTGAGCATCCTTAAGTTCCTAGGCTTCGAACAGATCTTCAAGAACAGCCTCACCACACTACCCATGGGCGGCGGCAAGGGTGGGGCGGATTTCAATCCTAAGGGCAAGAGCGATGCTGAAGTCATGCGTTTTTGCCAGAGTTTCATGATAGAGCTTTGTAAGCACATCGGCCAATTCACCGATGTGCCGGCAGGCGATATCGGTGTAGGCGGACGGGAGATTGGCTACATGTTCGGAACCTACAAGCGCCTCCGTAATGAATTTACAGGCGTACTCACCGGCAAGGCTCTCCAATGGGGCGGCTCGCTCATACGCCCAGAAGCTACAGGTTACGGTTGCGTCTATTTTGCACAGAACATGCTCGCCATGAAGGGTAATGCGTTGCAGGGCAAAACTTGTGTAGTTTCCGGGTCCGGAAATGTCGCCCAATACACCGTTGAAAAGCTCAATGAAGTGGGTGCAAAGGTCGTGACGCTTTCCGATTCAATAGGTTTTATCTATGATCCAGAAGGCATTTCAGCCGAAAAGTTAGCCTGGGTGATGGAACTCAAGAACGTCAAACGCGCTCGTATCTCAGACTACGTCAAGCAATTCAAGTCGGCTCAATATTTCGAAAGCATGCGCCCATGGAACGTCACGTGCGATGCCGCCTTCCCCTGCGCCACACAGAACGAAATCAACACTGAAGACGCTAAGGCTCTCGTAAAGAATGGATGCTGTCTCGTCGCAGAAGGAGCTAACATGCCCACATGCCCAGAAGCCGTTGAGGTCTTCCAGAAGGCTGGCGTACTGTTTGCTCCTGGCAAGGCTGCCAACGCTGGCGGCGTGGCTACTTCCGGTCTCGAAATGTCACAGAACTCCGTGCGTCTCTCTTGGTCGCGTGCGGAAGTAGACGGACGTTTGCAGGGGATCATGAAGGCTATCCACGACAACGCTTATGAGGCAGCCAAGGAATTTGGCTCCAAAGGCAACTACGTCGTAGGTGCCAATATCGCAGGTTTCATCAAGGTCGCCGATGCCATGGTCGCACAAGGCGTCAACTAAGCTTTGTCGAAAATAAGAGAGGTGTTAGGTGTTAGGCCACAGGCCTTCGCTCGATAGAGGAACTGGCTAAAACCTAGGGCCTAACACCTAAACCCTTTTTCACGAGTGCTACTGCAACGTGGCACCCGAACTCGCGTTACCAACGAGTTGCGCGTAGCGGCGCAGCCAGCCTGTCAAGACGCGGGGCTTCCAGGGCTTCTGCTCCGCCTTACGTTTTGAAATCGTGGCAGCTTCAAGACGCACCTCGAGCTTCCGTCCTGGGATGTCGATGGCAATAATATCGTCATTCTGAACCAGTCCGATAAGACCGCCTTCCGCCGCCTCGGGAGAAATATGTCCGATGCAAGCACCGCGTGTGCCACCAGAGAAACGTCCGTCGGTGATAAGCGCCACGGATTCGCCGAGGCCAGCACCCATGATGTAAGATGTTGGAGCCAGCATCTCCTGCATGCCAGGTCCACCTTTGGGACCTTCGTAGCGGATCACCACGACATGGCCCGATTTGACCTTGCCAGCCAGAATGCCTTCGCACGCTTCCTCCTGCGAATCAAAACAAATGGCCCTGCCTTCAAACTGGTACATCGAGGGCATAACGCCCGCCTTCTTGACCACAGCCCCTTGCTCGGCGAGATTGCCGCGCAGGATGGTGAGCCCGCCATCCTGAGAATACGCATTCTTCAGCGTGCGAATAACATCCTCATTTTTGACCTGTGCTTTGGCAATGATCTCGCTAAGGGTTTTACCGCTGACGGTTGGGCAGTCAATATTCAAAAGTCCGGGAATTTCGGCAATTCGCTTGAGGATGGCAGAGATGCCACCTGCCGCATTAACGTCCTCCATGTGATACGAGCAGGAAGGAGCAACCTTGCAGACGTTGGGGCACTTCTTCGAGATCGCGTTGATGCGATCAAGATCGTAGTCGATGCCTGCTTCGTGCGCGATAGCGAGGGTATGCAGCACGGTGTTCGAGCTACCGCCCATGGCCATATCGAGCGCAAATGCGTTATCGATCGAAGCCAGCGTAACAAGCTCACTCGGACGTGGACCTTCCGCTTTGGCCATTTCAACGATGCGACGCGCAGCCGTTCTCCAGAGCTCACGACGCGTGGGGTCATCGGCGAGGATTGATCCGTTGCCGGGGAGGGCCAAACCAATGGCTTCGCAAAGACAGTTCATCGAGTTGGCGGTGAACATACCGGAACAAGAACCGCAGCCAGGACAAGAAGATTCTTCCACACGCTCAAGTTGCTTCGCATCGATCTTGCCGTTGTTGAACTCTGCCACGCCTTCGAAAACCGAAATCAAGTCCATTGGCTTGCCGTCAAGACTGCCCGCGCGCATCGGGCCACCACTGGCAAAAATGGTCGGGACGTTCGCACGGATAGCACCGAGGATCATACCGGGTACGATCTTGTCGCAGTTAGGGATGCAGATCATGGCATCGAACTTGTGGGCAGCCACCATCGACTCTACGCAATCGGCTATCAAATCACGGCTCGGAAGCGAATACTTCATGCCATTATGCCCCATGGCGATACCGTCACAGATGCCAATGGTATTAAACTCAAACGGCACACCTCCCGCCTCGCGGATGCATTCCTTGATAAACTCGGCCACCTTGTTCAAATGGACGTGACCGGGGATGATCTCGACAAAGGAGTTGCAGACGGCGATGAAGGGCTTTTTAAGATCGGCCTTCTTTAGGCCCGTGGCGTAGAGGAGGCTGCGGTGAGGGGCTCGTTCAAATCCTTCTTTGATAGCATTGCTATTCATAATGAGTTCCGTTCTTTTGTAACTGCACACGCGCTCAATCGGCGAAACGCAAAGAAAACAATTATACACGCATAAGTCGAAGCATGCAACCGCTGATCACACCGCGACCAGCAATTCTAATTATGGTCACAACTCATGGATACGGCGCGCTCGGAGATCG
>CAZKJH010000096.1:0-14899 GCA_964553035.1 uncultured Lentisphaerales bacterium
GCCTATGCTCCCAGTGCGCAAACAATTCCGGCCTCAACGAGGCCGGCCACAAGAGGGAAGGTTGTGAGAGGCGAGTCGTGAGTCGCGAAGCTCAACGGAGCGGGGACATTCTTGTCCCCGACACGACGGGGGTTGGAAAACCCCCACTCCGTTTGTGAGCGAAGCCAACGCCTGTAGCCGCGATCGGTGATCGCGGACAACTGTCACTTACTCGCAACTCACTACTCGCAACTTTTTCTCTCTCTTACGGGCTAAAGAAGCGGCAGGAGCGGATAAACCAGCTATGAACAGGCGTTGGGGTATTGTCAGGATAATACGCACCGCTTGGCGTACGATTCGGTTCCGAATCGCGCCACAGTTCCACAAGCGCATACTCGGTCGCCAGCGTTGTACCGCCCTGTGCGCTCTCCGATCCATACTTTGGCGAATACGCATCCGCACGGATGATCACCGTGTAAGTCTGCCCACGAGTTGTCAAACTATCCAGCACTCCGCCAATAAACGCCTCGCGATCTGCATCCAATGGCGAGTTTGCGTTCTCCATAATGGCGGCCAGCACTGGGCTGGTATTCGAAGCGATATTCACATTGCCAATATCAGAGATATTCCGGAACATCAATGTTTTTTCGTTTGCAGCACCGGACTCTGCCACGTCTAAATAGAACCTTTCTGCAACGAGCTTCGCCATATCGAATGGCAAAGGCATGGTTCCGTCTTCTTTGACAGGAACACCCGACAAAACCGCTGCCAAGGGCTCGGAATTGTAGACAAGGTTGCCACTTTTAACATATGGGACGAAAACTCCATTCGCTAGATTGGTACCTTGCACTTTGAACTGAGCATTCAAATTGAGCTTACCGTAATGTAGCGCTGGGAGATACTCCTCGGTTTTCATGCCGTCAATGCCACCTGGATTGCTAGGCGAAAATGGGACCGTTACCGCAGGAATTTTGCTCGCTTTGGGATACCTTGCTTCTTTCAAACTGAAGTAATCAGAGACCCGGTGAAAATCAATCTTCTCGCCTCCCGGAGCAAAGGTTGCAAACAGGGATAGCGTTTCCCACGGCCCGATCACGAGGCGCCCAAACTCGCTCATCGACGTGATGGGCGCATTTGGGACCTTAAAACACATCGCCAAGCCATCGTTACCGATATAGTTCTCACCGTTGTCGATGAACCTGCTTCCACCTCCGTCGTTGGCAGAAGACTTCAGGGGGGAGTGGTAGACGTCAGGATAAATTTTATTATTCCCCCCCCCTGCAAAAGCTTCCATCAGCGCTTTGAGATTAGAGATGGGGGGGAGAGGAATGCCAACGGAATCGCCAATCTTATAATTATTAAAAACTCCGTCTCGAATGAGGACATTTTGCGATAAATAACCCAAAAAGCTACCCGATTTCTCCAGATTAACGAGGTTGTCTGCCAGCTCTCTCATGATGATAAACTCCGGATAACTATTGCCAGCATTGTGAAGCGTCTCCTCTTTTTTGCTACACATCATGTTGCATATCCAAGGAGTAAAGGCGCTCCTTGGATAGACACCATCCATTCCCGTCGTGTTGTAGGCAAAACGAGGATCCAGGCAAACAGCCCAACCTAGCTCTCCTCGCGTCAGATCATCAGCACCAACTCTTTCTTCAAGAAGAGGCAGATGATAAAGCCCAGGAGCCACTCGGATCCGCTGATCAACAATAGCTGGCGCAGGAACTTGTTGAACCGTGTCACCGGCTTTGGTGACCTTTGCCGTTATCGCCACTTCCATGCGCACCGTTTCTTGACCGGCAGGCGTACCAAGAACATCGGCCTCATGGTAGGCCGAAAAGGCGGGGTATTTTTCAGTATTCCGTATTGGGTTCCCGTCTCCGTCGAGCGTCCAGCTTCCTGGCTTCGCAAAGACCTTGACGAGAAACGTTCTTACCATCTGCGCCGTGAGGTTTGCTCCAGACGCTCCTGGGGCGGTTACGCTATTCATCCCAAATGCAGCGATTCCCCCTGTGTCGGGGAACGTGTATGCCCAAACGGGAGCAGGCCACAGCACTGGGAACACGCTACCACCGTCAACCACCTCATAATCCATTTTGAGACTATAGCCGCTGAGATTATTCGGGGGTGGGGTGAAATCGTAGGCATTACATCCTACATTTAGCTTCACTGTCCATTCCCGATACCACTGAGCAGGAGGAAGTGGAGCCGAATTTTCTGTGACCTCTGTGATTTCAAACTGGGCAAAAGCCTGGTTGACCATCGGGACGGATTCCGTGCAAGGATAGTTGAGTGGATCGTCTGGGGTAGCTAACCAGAAGCCACCACTTGACTTGCTGTCGGCGTCGATATAATCGATCAGTGCCTGCGTGGCAAGTTGAGCACGCGTCAATTGGGGCAAAGGAGAAGCAGCCAATTTAATCGACGCGCCGCTAGTTTCATTTGTAAAAATACGCTCAAATTTTTTCAGTGCCAGCTTGGCATACTTTTTCTTCTCGGCATCATTAAACTTGCTTTCTGTTGTATCTTGCGGTACGTACAGCTTCATCTTCCCGTCGGGATCGACCTCATCGAGAGACATCGAGAACGTGTTGAAGAGATCGGGGGTCACGACATCGTCAGCTTCAAGATCATTACCTCCGAGATCGTCATAATCGTATCGTGTGTTACCCATGAAAGTTCGCCACATTTCAGCGTAGGAAGAAAAACCGCCCAGCCTATCACTGTTCGGAATATACTGTTTCGACGGGTCAGTCCCCACAAACTTTTTGACGAACTTTATAAATGAGGTTTCTGCTATTGCTCTGGCTTCATCGGTATTATTCGTCGTCGGCCAGAAATTCATATCGAGCAATCCCGTGGTATTAAACGCGAGGAAGGCATATCGAGCAATAATCATATCGTTCTTCGGTCCATATTGCGTTGTCGCCTCGCTGGCACCAACCCCGGAACGGACGGTCACCCAGTCAACCTTCGCATTCTTCGCTAACGCAAGCTGGGAGGGTGAGAGGTGGCGGCTGAGCTCATCCGTCAACAATCGGGCATTGTCAACCCTATTCGAAGGATGACGGATCTGAGCGTTTTGCCAGAACTGCTTGTTGACGACAGAACTGCTCCAAGAGCTAATATACGGCGGATCCCAATCCGGAATAGGCCAATTATTATCCGGAATAGGCCAATTATTGGTCGGGTGGACGAAGGACTGATCGATGGCCGCCATCACGCGAGAGATGGCGGTCTGCGTTGTCTGTCGTGCCGTCAGCGCATGCTTGAGGTTCGTCATGCCTGATCGTTCGGTGCGCATAAAAACGGAAAACGCAACGGCCATGATCATCAGCACCGCCATCATGCCGAGCACCACGATAAGCGCAGATCCTGATCTATTTTCTTGTTGTTTCATAAAACCTCCAAAATGTAATGAGTCAATGGGCAAAGGGGAATGGGGGATTGGGATTTACTCGCGACTAGCAACTCGCAACTAGCGACTCGCAACTCGCGACTAACCACTCGCGACTTCTCTTTTTATTCTTGGTAGTAATACCGCTCGGCGTTAATGAACCCGACGACAATCTGGAAAGTCTCTGGCTCCGCGACTTCGACCGTTGGGTCTATCTTTACCGTGTAGGCATGGCCCCATGCATCAAGGTACTCTTCGCTACCGGCGAAATTCTCCTCCGATATCTCGAGAAACGGAGAGCTCGTCACATCGCCTTGAGCAGTCCCAGCCCCCATGAGATCTGACTTAAACAGATCAGTCTTCGTTAGTGCTTTCGCTTCTTTAAAACCACCATCCCTGAATACAGTAGGCCACTGCCCTTTGACAACCCAGTACGACTTGAACGCTGTCGCGATCTGCTGTGCTTCCATTCTTGCAAGGGTCGAGTAGGCACGCATCCGGGCGGAGTGTGCGGCCACCCCTATCATGCCAGCCAGAATTGAAATGATCGCGATCACGGCTAAAAGCTCAATCAAACTGAATCCAGAATTATAGCGGGTTGAAGCGGTTTCGGTGGGGTTCGACAAAGTTTGCGACAAAGTTCGCGACAAAGTTTTTGGAGACCCAAAAGTTACCGTGTCGTTTCTTCGCGGTCGCGCCGGGCGGCAGTCTAGATTATTTATTCTTTTCATATCGCCTCCCTGCTTATTTGACGAGGATGTCATCGCTTGTTCCTTCCTTGCCATCTGGACCCCACGACCTGATTTCGAGACCGCTGAAATTACTGGTTCGCGTCAACTCGACTTTGATCGAGACGTAAGGAATGTTCCAGAAGTAATTCTCCTCAAACTCTTGCGACTCTTGGGGACGGACGCCATCGGAATTCGATACCGCCTCAAAAGTGAAGTTCGCACTGTAGATCGCCTTCTTGTCGTCCTGAAAATCTTCAGAATAGACGATGGACTGAACGGTAGTGCCTAGGCTCCACATACCATTGTTGCACTCGAGGCGACTGGCCTTACGCGTCATTTCTTTGCTACCCCAAGCATACTCGACGAGGTGAGGCTCTTGCCTAATGGGCTGGGTGCCTCCATCTTCGCTCTCTTTCATACAGATAAACAGAACGGAATTCAGATTCACTTTAATGGGGACGGTAGCATCACTCCAAACTCCCGGAAAGAGTCTTCCATCAACGGCGGTTGAAAGCTCGCGCTGAATGGCCCCGATGACGGCACGCACAATCATGCCGCCTTCCGCGCGAGCGTAGCCACTGTCCCACGTCGAGGTTCCCTGCCGGAACACAGAGCCTATCATCAATACAATGATCAGCAGGATCACGGTAGCGACCATGACTTCAATCAGCGAGAAGCCAGCTTTTACATTTTGTTTCAAATTTCGCATCATGTCGAAAATCCTCTTTGCATCCACTCGGTCAATCTTCAAGTTGCCCTGCTAAGGCCGCCTCCTGAAATAAAACTCCATGCTATAGACCGTGTTGTGGCTGTAAATTGCGGGTGTAAACTCATGGGAGGAGATGAGCGAGACGGCATACCTATTTGGCCATCCCCCATCGGTGGTGATGCGTCGGACGCGAATGAACATCTGCGGCGGTAGTTTGAGCTTAGATCCCGAAAAATCGGTGTTCGAATCGGCTGTTTCACGGTACACATAACGTAAGGTTTCAGCTTCGGGATTGAGGGACTCTTCGATCAGCTCGCCTGTAGACTCTGCCACCTTGTTTTTGACATCCTTGGGGGCGAGAAGGGTACGCGTGGTGATGTCATCGTCTAAGCCGGTTCCCTTTATTGCTGTGTCCCAGAAGTCGTTAATCAAATTCCAAGTCTCGACATCATCGATCTTTTTAACATTGGCCGAGATCGCCTCAAAAAACGAGCTGGCAAAGGCGGCCTGATGTAAATCTGCCTCCGACATGACGCTTTGACGAAGGCCAATAGGGAAGAGTGCGAAAAGTGACAACATGCCCCCTGCCGCGATAAGAATGGCCATGTTCACCTCGATGAGTGAAAAGCCAGCTTTAATCTTATTAAAAAACATGGATTCCTCCGAAAATTCAGTATGCCGATTCGATTTTGCCATCATCGCGAATCTTGATGGTGGAAACCTTCTTGGTTCCCAGCTCCTGCACCGAAACTTCGGTCAGGCTGCTTTCCGCGCCCCGAGTACCATCCGCCTTGAAGTAGAAATTGCCTTCTTCAATAAAATTATCTTTCCCTTCAATAAACGCATACCCTTTGGGAAGCTTCTGCTCGGGATAAACCGTCCAACCGTATTGGTTATCCACCTGAAATCCCTGAATGGCCTCGCCTAGCTTGTTCGTTTTTGATAGCCCCATAACCCACTCGTCCTTGAGGTAGTCGAACCAGGGAGGATACTTGACGAACGCGGTCTCGCCTTTATCCTCATTAGCCTGATTATCCTTACCCAAATCAAAGAGCATCGTACCGGTATATCCTTTTGAAAACTCTTCAAACTCGGCTTTGGTCATTTCCGGGAAAGACTCAGACGAAGCATTCAAATCGGAATATTTGTCCGAAATCCAGATGGCATCGTCAACTTGTCCGCTGGAAATGTAACTCGGCAGCTCAATTCCCGAACGCGATCTCGTATTCCGGTCACTAATGGTTCCGGCCTTGCGGCACAGCACGTACGTGTCAAATCCCGTGATGAAGAAATACGTGTCGCGGCCATCGATGCAGGCATGTTGACGACAAAGCATCGCAGCCTTGCGCATCGCATTCACGCCGGCCATTTCGGACATGGTGCGCATGATTGAGGCATAACCGCCGACGACGACGAGCGATAAGGCCACGATAATGCCCATGACGGCGATCAGCTCGAGCAAAGTAAACCCCATTTCTCGACGGGTCTTCTTCGTTACCGGTTTTTCTTCAGCCATAGCAAACCTCCTCGCACAAAATTGCCAATCTCTCACTTTTCCGTCACCGTAACCAAATTATTCATCATATCGAAGGTGACGACATAAGGACGCAAACCCCGAGTCAGTGCTTCGCTACTACCGCTGCTGAATTCCGACCAATAGACCAATGGAGTCTTAAGCTCGCTGGCGTTGCCACTCTGATCGATCACAACATCTTGAAGCGAAAGAGCCGTCTCGCCCACTGGCGTGATATGCCTCGTGGGATCTATATAGTTTTTAATTTTCTTTTGTCCACCGAAATCGGCTTTGATGAGCTGATTGAAAACTTCGTAGTTGTCTTCGGCGTAAGAGAGTTTATAGTCGTCAACCTTCTTAGGCGTTTCGCCAGCTTTGATCGGCCACTTCTTCTGATCGTGCCAGAACTCAACGATAGCCGCTTGGAGGACGGCGCGTTCGTTGACGTTTTTTTTCTTCTGGGCGATCTTGACGTTCTTGATGATGGCGGGAGCTAGCAACCCAAGGAGCATCGCAAGTACGCCAACCACGATGAGCATCTCCACCAGAGTAAAACCGCTTCGTTCTGTTTTAAATTCTTTTCTCATTTGTCCTCCTTACACTATGCTCAGTTCCGATGCCTGGGCCTGATCGTCTCCCTACCACGATTGAATGGTTCTACTTTCCTTCTCATCCGCATAGACCCACGCCACCACCGTTTTATTCAAAACATGTCCACCAAACTGCGATGGTAAGGTGATTTTGCCATCGCCATTCGTATCCAGCAAAACACGTACCGTAGCAGCTCTGACACGAGGCAAATCGTCTTCATCAAGGGTTTTCCACGTCTTCTCGGACACATAGCGTCTGACCCAAGGCGCAATGAGACCCCATTTGCGTTGTTCTGAAGTCCGTTCGAGATAAAGATCGTTCAAATTCTTCGGCCAATCTGCGATTTCGAAGCCCGCCTCTTCGTCTCCGAACACGACAGGCGCTGCGGGGTTAACCCCCATCGGGTTTTTTAGCCATGTCGTATACTTCTCAGCGTCAACCGTCGGATCAGGACTCCGCGGCTTCCACCAGTTGAGGAGGGACGTAGCCATCGTGTTCATCTCCACTTCAAAGTCACCGTCCCCAATCTTCTTGCCGCCAGCTTCTTCCAACAAATCTTCCGGTGGATACCGACGATGCTCCATGAGTAGCGAATTCCAGGCAACGCAGGTCTGCTGACAAAGGCCTCGAGCCGCGGTGTTCCACGCTCGCTGCCGAATCATATTCAGAGCGGGAAAGAGCATTCCCATCAAAATGGCAATCACCGCCATGACCACGAGCAATTCGATAAGCGTAAAAGCCTGTTGTGATTTCTGTATTGCTTTCATAATCGGCTACTCCTGTCCCAGCACCATGTCATCGTCTGTTCCGCTTCTTCCGTCGGGCCCATCCGACCACAGTTTGTAGGAGTCATGAGGGGGGCGCGACTCGTAATGAAGGTCACGATCCCAACCGTCTCGGATGGTCAAGTACATATTCTGATACAGTAGTCCGGAGACGGCTCGACTCCTCGTCGCCCATTTACTGACAATCCCATAATTACCATCATCAATGGTTCCGTCAGGATTCATAAATGCCCCGAGAAAGGGAAGAATTCGTCTCGCAGATTCAAGATTCTGCACGATATCTCCGATGGTTCCTCCCGTTCGTTCGTTGTAGTGTTTCCACTGGTTGATTGTCTTCTTTTCCTGATAGTCTTCCTGCTCATTCCCCTCCGCAGGGTTGGAGCCATCACCTCCGATGAACACCCTTGGCGACTCCTCTGCATGACTTTTAAATCGCGGGAAGAAATAAGAAAGCAAGCCAAAGGTGAAGGCAGGTCCCTTTTCCCAGGCTTCAATCGGATTAGAATATGCCTTGGAATTATCACTTATTTGCTTCTCAACGTCCGACGACATCATGCTGTCGTTTGCATATTCATACCGGAAAGGTTGCCCTTGTAGATTTTCTGGATCTGCTGAATCTCCTAGGGTTCTTGGCACTCCGGGATAGTTGTCGACAGGGGGATACCGACCGTATGTCGCCCGAAACTCTTCGAGTGCCTGGGCGACACGCTCCAGGCGTTCGCGTGTCTTGGCCTCGGAGTTTTTGACGCCCGATAGCCCCATCAACTGTAGAACCATGCCCGCGAGCACAATGATGATTACAAAAACAATCATCAGCTCGATCAGTGTGAACCCGCTTCTTGTGCGATTCAACTTTGTTGAATTCGAACAGGAGTCAGGAGTCATCTTGTTTTTCAATTTTGTTTTCATAAAACCTCCTTCCGAGAACAATTGGAGGATTAACCTCCGCTCATGCCACTGATAATCGTCGTAAGCGGCATAAACATGGCAACAACAATCGTTCCAACGATGAGCGCAAGCACCACGATCATCACAGGCTCAATGATCGAGGTCATCGCGTCAACAGCATTGTCAACCTCGTCATCGTATGTATTCGCAATTCGTTCCAACATGTTTGGAAGGGCACCCGTCTCCTCGCCGACATCTACCATGCTGATTACCATTGCTGGGAAAATCTTTGAACGCTCCATCGGAGGCGTCATGCTCTCGCCTTCTTTCACGCTGTCGTGAATCGACTGGTAAGCCTTGGCAATCAACGCATTACCAGCAGTATCACGAACAATATCGAGGGCCTGGAGCACGGGAACGCCAGATTGCATCAGCGTTCCGAGGGTACGAGTCGAGCGAGCGATTGTAGACTTCCTTAGCAGGTCGCCGACGCCGGGCAACCACAACTTGATTTGATCGATGACCATATTCCCCGTAGCCGTTTTGTACCAAAGGCGAATCACCACCACGATCGCAATAACACCGCCGACCATGATTGGCAGGTTGGTAGAGAAGCCTTTACTGAAGTTCATGACAGCCTGCGTGAGCGCGGGCATTTTCTTGGAGCCTTCCATCAAATCCGCAAAGACCTTTTCAAACTGCGGAATCACCTTGACCATCAAAAAGCCTGTAATACCCAATGCGACGAAGAGCACTACAACCGGGTACGTCATCGCGCTTTTGACTTTATTCTTAATCTTCTCAGCCTTTTCTAGAAATTCGGCAAGACGGTTCAACGACTGTTCAAGAACACCGCCGGCCTCACCCGCCTTCGCCATGTTAACGTACAGATGGTCGAAAATTCGAGGGTACTGCGCCAGTGCCTCAGAGAACGTTGATCCTCCTTCCACCGCGGTTGTCATGCCCACAAGGGCTTCTTTTAATGTCGAATTCTTTGTCTGTTTCGTCAAGATGCGAAGACCCCGCATCAGCGGAAGTCCCGAATCTACTAGCGTCGCAAGCTGGCGGGTCAATACCATGAGTTCCTTAGGTTTAACACGCTTTTTAAAAATTGCCGGCAGCTTCAAGCTAATGTCGCCAGAGAGGCCTGATTTCGCTTTTTTCTGCCCTCCCACAGATGCCAGAGATTGGGGGAAAAGGTTATTCTTTCGCAGAAGCGCAACTGCCTCGTTTTGATCCTTGGCCTCCACAACGCCCTTCTGTTCCTTGCCATGACTGTCCATGGCCACATAATTGAACCTTTGCATATCGTCTCTCCGATTAGTAGTTCGCCATCAAAATTATTCAGAAACCGATGCGGAGTCGAGATCCAGATTCTGTAAACTCACAGCCCAAATCTTTACCGCCGCTTGTGAGTAATATTCTAACAAAAAAGTGAGGGTGAAACAACGGATAAATAAAAAATATAAGAAGAAGCAGCGAGTCGCGAGATGTAGATGAGGGAGGGAGTAGGGCGTCGTTTCCGATGGGGACACCCCATACCCGTTAAAACGGAGGTTGAGAACTGTGGCTGGCCTCGCTGAGGCCGGGATTTCATCTTTCGTGGCGGTATGCTCGTTCCGTCCTTAGTTCCCTCTTTTACCCTCTTTCTTCAACCAGTCTCTGGTTGAAGGCCAACCTCGACTCGACAATCGCCAGCAAAGCAATGCAGGCCGTATCCGTTCGCAGCGTACGCGCACCGAGTCCGAAGCGTTGAAAACCATTCGCATCGAATAGCCGAAGCTCATAATCGGACCAGCCACCCTCGGGGCCCACCGCCACCAACGTTCTGCCAGCACCTGAAAAGTTGATCGTCCCTTTGTCCACGTCTTGTCCACGAAGCGGATGCGCCAAAAGCTTGAACCCATCAACATAAGCCGTTGCGAGTTCATCCTCAACAAACGGCTTGAGTCTGCGTAAAACCCGGATCTCCGGCATTCGTGTATCCCCCGCCTGCTCAAGCCCCTCCTCCACCAGTGGCCTGTACTCCTCCGGATCCAGGAAGCGAGAGCCCCAGTAGTTGCGTTCCACCCGCTCTGCATTGACGATGAAGATCCGACCAACGCCCATGGCTGCGATCTGCGGCCACAACCGTCGCAGACACTTCGGACGGGGAAGCGCCAGCAGCAAGTCAATACGAGGCTCTGGGAGCGGCTCAATTGTCTCGCCCAGCTTCAGGACGCAACCGCCATCGCTCCATGCCACAATCTCGGCATCAAAACGTTCGCCGCCCAGTACCCCAACCCGGAGCCGATCACCCAACGCCACTCGCAAAACATCTCGGATGTGCACAAAACGCCGATCCGTCAACGTCACCTGCCGGTCGCCATCCAGTTCTTCGGCCCGCAGAAGAATTAGATTCACGATGTCGCTTCCAACCAGTGCTTATTAAAATGCCCTTCGAACACCTTGCAGGCTGGGCCCGTCAGCGTCATGCTGTGGCAGAGTCCCGACGCTGCCACCTGCCCGTCCACCGCGAGAACGTCGCCCGATTTAACGCGCAACGAGACGGGAAGCGAAATCCCGAGCTTCTCCGCCATCGCGATACCCGCCGCAACCGCCCCTGTGCCACAGGCTCCCGACTCTGCCTCGACGCCGCGTTCATACGTACGCATCAGCGAAGGTCTGGATTCGTCAATCTGGACGAAGTCCACATTGACGCCCTGTGGCGCGAAGGCTTGGGCAAAACGGATAAACCTACCGTCACCAGCCACGTCCATAGCCGCGATGTCGTCCATGAACACAACGGCATGTGGGACACCTGTATCAACCTTGAAGCACGCTACCGAACGCCCATCTGGCATGTCCACGGTCACAAGCGGCTCACGATCCTTGGGCTCGGTCATGTGGACACAGACAACCCCCTGACCTTCGCTGACATTGAGCACATCAGCCGTGATGATCCCCGCATCCGTTCCGATGCGCTGATGCCGCCCGCCGATTCCTTTTTCGTAGGCGAAAAGCGCAAGACACCGAGAAGCGTTTCCACACATGGAAGCCCGGCTACCATCGGGATTTAGAAAGATCATTTTGAAATCACAATCGGTGAACGCATCGGCAAGCCGAACGAGGATAACTCCTTCGCATCCAACGCCAGTTCCACGTGTTCCTATTTTCTGAACTCGTGCCGTATCCTGTTCCGAAAAATTTATAGCCCGATCATCAATGACTATAAAGTCATTCCCCGCACCATGCATTTTGGTAAATTTCATATCGGCACTCGGAGTAAACCTATTACAAAAATGCGATGATTTTTTGTAAGCTGTCTTTGGCATCACCCAGCATCAGGAGGATGTTGGGGTCTGCTTTGTAAAGTGGGTTTTCCACTCCGGCATAGCCCGGTTTTGTGTCAACGTTACAGATCACAACCTTTTGGGCACGCTGAGCATTGAGAACCGGCATGCCATAGATAGGTGTGCCTTCGGCGGTGTTGGCTGCGGGATTGATCACATCGTTGGCCCCGACCACGAAGACGATGTCCGTCTTCTCCATATCAGGATTGATGTCATCCATTTCAAAAAGTTTATCATAGGGAATGTCAACCTCAGCCAGCAAAACATTCATGTGGCCTGGCATACGACCAGCAACCGGATGAATGGCAAAACGCACTTGGCGGCCACCTTGTTCAAGCTTGTCACTGAGCGCTTTCAATAACTCCTGCGCTTGTGACACCGCCATCCCATAGCCAGGGATGATGATGACATCCTTGGCATCCTTCATCCAACCTGCTAAATCCGCTTCCGTTGCTGCCACAGGGGCCACTGGAGGGGCTTTTCCAACAGCCTGCTCGGTTGGCTGCTCGGCTGCATCTGCTTTTGTTTTGTCGGTGGCTGCGATTTTAGAAAGTGATGCCCTACGGGAAAAGATGATTCCGGACAATTTGCGATTCATCGAGCGGCACATGATAAGCGTCAGCAAAAGTCCAGATGCGCCGACAATTCCACCCACCGAAACCAGCAGCACGTTGTTAATGGCCATACCAGTGATGGCAGCGGCCACACCGGAGGTCGAGTTGAGCAGAGAAATCGTGATCGGCATATCGGCACCACCGACAGGCAGAGCAAACAGAAGGCCGAACAGAAGGCTCGCCAGTAGCAAGAGCCAAGTGCAGGACATGACCTGAGCTAGTCCCAACATCGGCACGACGATCAACGCAAGCATTGCCAACGCACTGAGACCGAGCAAGAGTTGCTGCCGAGGCAAGACGACTGGCTTCTGTGGTAACACTCGGTGCAATTTACCGGCTGCAACCATACTGCCGCTAAAGGTGAAGGCACCCACAGCCAAGCCGACCAAGGCGGTCAGAAGCTCAAACCTACCGATACTCGGTCCGTACAGTACTGTCAGGATGGCCGCCACGGCAGAGGCGAAGCCGCCAAGACCGTTAAGCAAGCCCACCAACTGCGGCATGCCGATCATCTTGATGCGCCTGGCGATCAGAACACTCAAAAAAGTACCCATGATCAGGCCAATCCAGATATCGTAGATCCCCACGAGCTCTTTCTTGACCACCACCGCAATGATGGCCAACAGCATGGCAAACGCACTCAGGCGGTTGCCGCGCACTGCGGTCTCCACCTTGCTCAGCCAATGAATGCCCAGCAACACCATCAAGCTCAACCCGGCAGAGACACTATAAAAGAGGGTGTCACTCATTGTTTACCCTCTCCTTTTTTGCTGCCATGGAACATGTTGAGCATTCTGTCGGTCACAGCGAACCCAGCTACCACATTGACCGTGGCACAGGCGATGCCGACGATGCCTATCACTCTGGGACCCAGGCCAAGGGTAAAACCTAGCGCCATCATGCAGCCCAAGACGGTCACCCCGCTTAATGCGTTCATGCCGGACATCAGCGGGGTGTGCAAGAGACTGGGAACCGCTTTGATGAGCCGATAACCAATCAAGGTTGCTACAATGAAAACGAGTAAAAGACTAACTTCTTTGCTCATAGCCCCATGGCCTCGCGCGCACCTTCGTGAACGATTTCTCCGCCCCTGGTGGTGAGAATGCCTTGAACGATTTCATCGTCAGGATTCAAGACCATTTTCCCGTCCTGAATCAGGTACTTCACCAAATTGTAGATGTTTTGTGCAAACATCCAGGTCGAAGAGGTGGGTAGCATGCCGGGGATGTTCTTAATGCCCACGACATGGACACAACTTTCAATGGCCACTTCTGCAGGAATCGTCGCCTCACAGTTGCCTCCCTGGTCAATCGAAATATCGACAATCACAGAACCCGGCTTCATCGTAGCGACCATCTCTTTGGTGATGATGACTGGAGCCAATTTACTCGGCACCAGAGCGCTCAAGAAGATGATGTCCATTTTAGGTAGGTGTGGGGCAATCAGGCCTCGTTCCTTTAGAACCATCTCAGGGCTGAGGTTCATGGCATAGCCGCCTTTGCCCTGAGCTAATTCTTCTGGGATATCGATGTCAATAATCTTGGCGCCGAGTGAGGCAGCCTGCTCACGGGCAGCCGCACGCGTATCGACAGCGTAGGTAACGGCCCCTAACCGCTTGGCAGTTGCAAGAGCCTGCAAACCAGCAACGCCCACGCCTACGACGAGGGCGTTCAGGGGCTTGATCATCCCCACAGCACTGAATATTTGAGGGATGAACGAGGGCAGGAGATTGGCGGCAAGCAAGATGCCCTTATAGCCGGCACAGGTGCTCATCGAGGTCAAGGCATCCATGTTTTGTGCGCGGGAAATGCGTGGCACACCATCCAGCGTTAAGGCCATGACACCTTTTTTCGCCAAGTTTTTCACCATCTCATGGTTGGAGGGCGAGGCTGGGTGGATGAAGGTAATCAAGTATTGCCCCTCATGCATGAGATCCACTTCATGGGTATTCAGTGCCTGATTAAACTGCGGTTCCTTCACCTTCAGAATAAGATCAGCTTCGCTGTAGAGCAACTGCACATTGCTCATTAAGGTTGCCCCGGCAGCCTGATAAGCTTCATCATGAAAATATGACCCCATCCCGGCACCCACTTCGACCAAAACAGAGTGTCCATCGCGGATCAACTTTGCACAAACGTCTGGCGTCACCGATACGCGATTTTCACTGCGCATAATTTCTTTTGGAATGCCGATAATCATAGTAAACCCACTTTAATTTAATAATTTAAAAAGCTCAATAACATAACGAAATAATCCCGATTGTAGCACGGAGCCTAGCTTTTGTCTATCCGTGTTGGGTCGGCGCAGCAATTCTAATTATGGTCACAACTCATGGATACGGCGCGCTCGGAGATCGC
>CAZKJH010000097.1:0-14768 GCA_964553035.1 uncultured Lentisphaerales bacterium
AGGTGGCCTCCACTATGGACGCCAAACAAGTGTCAACCTATCATAGGACGGGACAATTGTCACCACTAGCGACTAACGACTAGCTACTAGCTACTGAATGTTTGAAAATCGTTATTGCTTGGTCTGTCACGATGTGCTAGATTTTATAAGTCATTCCCTGATCGAAAAGTTACTTGGGTGGAATGTGTTAGGCACCGTGATATGCGAGGAGGAATAATGACGAATCAATCAATCAGTTTAGCCCTTTTAACCCTCATTTTGATTCTGAGTGGCTGTGGCCAGAAAGCAGAAGGGCCACCGAGGGGCGATTCAGCAGTTCCTGTGCGTGTAGCTTCTGCCGTTGTGGAATCTGTTGAGGATCTAATTTCAGTCGTGGCGACAGTCACGGCAAGGGAGACGGTAGATATCAAGGCCGAAATGGATGGGATGATTGAAACGATCGGTTTTGAGGAAGGGGGTTCCGTTACGAATGCTCAGGTCTTGTTTAAGCTCGATCAAGGGAAGGCCTCCGCCGCATTAGCACAAGCCCAGGCGAACTTTGCGCTGGCGCAGGCGAACGCAACCCGTAACCGCTTACTTTTTGAAAACAATACGATCTCGCGTCAGGAACTTGAACAGGCGCAGGCGGCTTTTGAATTGAACGGTGCGACGGTCGATCTCATGCGAGAACGGTTCAAGGATTCTATCATTCAGGCACCTTTTGACGGGGTGATGGGTGCACGGTACGTGAGCCCGGGACAAGTCATCAGCCAGAATACGCTGCTGACTACGATCATCAGCATCGATCCGGTGAAGGTCGAATTCAGGGTTCCGGAGCGGTATCTGGGGAAATTGCGAATGGGGCAGAAGCTGGCGTTGAAGACGCAGGCTTACGAGGAAGAGTCTTTTCTAGGGACAGTGTTTTTCGTGGCTCCTCAAGTCGATGCGAGTACCCGAACGGTTCTCATGAAGGCCACGATTCCTAACCCTGACGGACGCTTGCGTCCTGGCATGTTCGGCACACTCAACTTGGTCTTGCAGACTCGCGATCAAGCGGTGGTTGTTCCGGAGAATGCCATTTTATTGCAGGGCGATCGAACGTTCGTCTGGACCGTCGATGCGGAATCTGTCGTGCAGATGCGGCCGGTGATTGTTGGCGTAAGACTGCCCGGCAAATCTGAAATCAAGGAAGGGCTTCAAGCTGGCGAAACGCTTGTTGTGGAGGGCACGATGAAACTCAGGCCTGGAGGTAAGGTTGCCCCAGCTCCCCTCGACCATCCAGCAGTGGCGTCAGGCAAGACAGATGCGACAAAGGAATCTGCACCATGATGTCGCTTCCCCAAATCTGTATCCGCCGCCCCGTCTTGGCCACCATGATGAACGTGGCGTTAGTCTTGTTTGGTGTCATTTCGCTGATCAACCTGCCCGTACGTGAACTGCCGAACATTGATCCGCCTATCGTCAACATTACGACCATCTACCCGGGGGCTGATGCCTCCGTGATGGAGACGGAAGTTACCGAGCGCTTGGAAGAAAGTATCAATAGCGTTGAGGGCGTTCGGTCGCTAACCAGTGAGAGTCGCGAGCAAGTTAGCAGCATTACGGTTGAGTTCGATCTCGCACGGGACATTGAAACGGTAGCGCAGGACGTGCGCGACCGAGTGGCACGCGTACGTGGGCAGTTGCCAGACGATATCGAAGAACCCATTATCGCCAAGCAGGAAGCCGATGCCAATCCTGTGATCTGGATTTCCCTTTTCAGTGATCGCTATTCCACGCTCGAGTTAACTGGATTTGCGGAAGACATCATGTTGGATCCCTTGCGGACAGTGAAAGGCGTGAGTTCGGTCTTTATCGGTGGCGAGAAACGGTATGCGACTCGCATCCGATTGGATCCCGACCGTATGGCGGCACTGAACGTGACCGTCCTCGATGTGCGTCAGGCTTTGCAGACACAGAACGTTGAGTTGCCGAGTGGGCGCATTGAGAACTTTGATCGTGAAATGACGATCCAGACTCGTGGTGATTTGAAAGAAGTTCAGGATTTCAACCGACTGGTGATTCGTGCGGAAAATGACTCCCTGGTAAGGCTGAGCGATATTGGCCGGGCTGAGGTCGGCGTTGAAGACGAACGTTCATTGGCTCGTTACAATTCCAAACCCTCCGTAGGTCTCGGCGTTGTCAAACAGTCCACCGCTAATACCATTGAAGTGGCCAAAGCGGTCAAAGCCCAACTCGCGCAGTTAAAACTCCAGCTCCCCGAGGATGTTGAAGTTGCGCTCCCGTACGACGAGGCGGTTTATGTTGAAAAATCCATTGATGAAGTGTGGGTCACGTTAGGCATCGCCTTTGTGTTGGTCGTGCTGACCATTTTTCTCTTTCTCCGCAACTTGCGCTCCACCCTTGTACCCACGTTGTCGATACCCGTTTCCATTCTCGCCACCTTCATAGTCCTCTCGGTGATGGGGTACACGGTTAATACGCTGACCATGCTGGCGCTCGTTCTCGCGATCGGCGTGGTTGTCGACGATTCCATCGTCGTTCTCGAGAACATTTATCGCCATATTGAAGATGGCATGACCCCGATGGAAGCGGCTCACAAAGGGATGACGGAAATTACCTTTGCGGTCATCTCGACCACGATAGCTTTGGCAGCGGTTTTCCTCCCGTTGGCCTTCCAAACAACGGTCACGGGGCGACTATTCGTTGAATTCGCCATTGCTCTCTGCGGTTCCGTCGTCATCTCGAGCTTTGTGGCACTCACGTTGACACCGATGATCGCCGCCCGAATTTTGAAGCCGATTGCAGAGGTGAAGCATGGTCGCCTCTTCCAATTTTTCGAACGAGTTTTCCAACGAACCGAGCGAGCCTATCGACGCAATTTAGAGCGTGCCCTCGACCGTCCTTGGCGGATTGTGGCAATTGGCCTGCTGTCACTCGTTGCAGCAGGAGTGTTCTACACTCGACTGGACAAAGAATTTCTGCCCGAGGAAAATAAAGGCCGCCTGCTCTGCTTTGCGCTAGCACCCGAGGGGGCCACAGCCGATTATACCGATCGCATGGTGAGAAAAATTGAAAACATCGTTCGTGATGTACCCGAGGTGGGCGGTTATTTCTCGATCACCGCGCCGAGCTTTGGCGGACCCGGTAAAGGCAACCAGGCGTTTCTGTTTATTCGCATCGCCGACGATGCCAAACGCAGCGTACAAGATATTGTGGGCGGGCCGAACGGTCTAGGGGCTCGGTTCTTCAAGGAAGTTGAGGGGGCTTTTGCGATTCCTATTATTCCTAAGGCGGTGAGCCGTGGATTCGGCCAACCCTTTCAGCTCGTGATCCAGGGACAGGATTTGTTGGATCTAAATCGCTATGCCGCCGAAGTGGCGGACCAACTGCGTGCCACGGGTTATCTGGCCAACGTGCGATCCAGCTTCGAGTTGAATAAACCGGAGTTGCGCGTGATTGTTGATCGCGATCGTGCCGCAACGTTGGGGATTTCGATTGAATCCCTTTCACAGACGCTGCAAATCATTTTTGGAGGACAGAAAATTAGCCAGACCACACGCAATGGCAAGGAATACCAGGTGCTGGCTCAGCTCGAGCGAATGGAACGCTTGACGCCCGCCGATTTGGATCGCCTCTTCCTGCGCAATGACCGTGGAGAGTTGATTCAAATCAGTGGGGTTGTTCGCCTCGAGCCCGGCGGTGGCCCCAATGCCATTACGCACTACAACCGCTACCGCTCTGCGACGATCGAGGCCACGCCAAACGGAGTTCCGCTCGGTACAGCAGTGGATCGTGTTGAAGCGATGCTCAAAGGCAATGAACCGCCAGGATTCCGACATACGTGGTCGGGCGAGACTCGCGATTTCAAAGAAGCGGGCGGCGGTTTCCTTCTCGTAGTCGTTCTAGCGCTCGTCGTGGTTTACATGGTCTTAGCCGCTCAATTCGAAAGCCTATTGCATCCTTTAACCGTGATGTTGACAATCCCACTGGCAGCAGTCGGCGCTTTCGGTGCGCTCTGGCTCTTAAGCGGAGTGAACCAGCTTGGGACTGGTCTGTATGGGTGGGCAAACTATGCACCCGATCCACCAGAGGCGGCGCGCTGGCTGTCGGCGGCGATTCCACGTATCCCCGCGATGGGCATCAATCTCTTTAGCCAAGTCGGACTCGTGTTGCTGATAGGTCTTGTGACCAAGAATTCGATCCTGCTGGTTGACTTCGCCAACCAGCAAGTAGCCAAAGGCAAGGACGCTCGAACCGCTATGCTTGAAGCTGGCTCCCTGCGATTGCGCCCCATCCTGATGACGAGCTTTTCAACGATCTTGGGCATCCTGCCTCTCGCCATCGGGTTCGGAGCTGGAGCAGAGAGCCGACGTCCTATGGGTGTTGCTGCCTTGGGCGGACTGATTACCAGCACAGTGCTGACCTTGTTTTTGATTCCAGTCGTGTATGTATTTTTTAGCCGCTTGAGTTCTCGTGGGTCGCGAAAGAAGTCGGTGAAAACGGCTCTATCCGTGCTCCTGATGATGACGCTACTAGGCGTTACAGGTCGAGCGCAGACCGCAGAGATGGCTGGCGGTGACCTAAAAATGACAGTACTGGAAAGCGAAGGTGTAGGGGAGGTGCAGGTCTACGATCTCGAACACTGTCTTCAGGCGGCATTGGAGTGCAATTTCGATATCCAGAAAGGCCGTGAACGGATTCGGCGGGAAAGTGGAGCTTCGGTGGTTGTGCGTGCGCCTACGATCCCGTCGGTCGCGGTCGTTGGTGGGTTCGCTCAAGTCGACCCCGACTATCTCCAATCTTACGGGGGTGTTAGCCCTAACGATCAGAGTTGGACGACAAAGATTGAGCTAACGCAATTGCTTTATTCGGGTGGTGGTACGCGGGCGGCCATTCGCCAGCAAGTTTTGCAGGAAGAGGCAGCCGTCATCGAGTTCCAAAGTACGGTCGGCAACGTTTTGCTTGATGTCAAAAAGCGTTACTATGCTGTAATCTTGGCTCGCGAACAGGTTGTCGTCAACCAAGGCTACGTTGATCTACTACAGGAAGAATTGCAGTCTGCGCAATACCGCTTTTCAGTGGGAAGTGTGTCTTCTTTTGATGTCCTGCGGGCCGAAGTCGCATTAGCGAACGCACAAACCCCGCTGATTCGCGCACGCTACGATTCTCAACTCGCACTACAAGAACTCAGTCGCGTGATCGGTCAGACGACCGTCGTGGAAGACGGTGCAGCACCTGCATTCGACGTACAAGGCGATTTACGCTTTGAACCTCTCATTGTTGAACTGAAGGAGGCACAAGAGATGGCCCTCAGCAATCGTCCCGAACTCCAGCGACTCGACCGCCTTTTTGCTGCAGCCAATCAGGCACTGAAAGCCGCTGCCGCAGGTAATCGCCCGAACGTCAACATGTACGGGAACTACGGGATACAAAATGATCGCGACTCGGACAATCTTTCGGACGAAAGGCATGGGTGGGAATTGGGGCTACGCGTGACTTGGCCACTATTCGACGGTCTGATGACCCGAGGGCGCATTGCCGAGGCTCGCGCGGAATTAGCCTTAAGGGAGTTGGATCGCCAACAGCGCCGACAGGAAATTATTGTTGAAGTGCAGCGTGCTCATGCAGCGTTGGTCGAGTCTACTGATCTTGTTCACGCCACACACAAGGTCGTGGAACAAGCTGGCGAGAGCGTACGGCAGGCACGCGCACGGCTCGATACCGGTGCTGCGACCCAGCTCGATGTGCTGTACACCCAGGTCGCCCTAACCGTGGCGCGTAGTAACGAGGTTCAGGCTCTGTACGATTTTAATGTGGCAGTGTCTCAAATCAGATGGGCCATGGGCGTTAGCGTCACCGTGACGGATCAAAATAACTAAAACATGCAAATTAAAGAGTCCACCTGTGACGCTGACCGAGTCAACTCGACAGTTTTCCCCATTTTGATTGCGATCAGCTTTTCGCACATGATGAACGATGCGATGCAATCGCTGATCCCAGCATTGTATCCGCTCATCAAAACCTCGTTCAATTTGACCTTCACGCAGATTGGACTGATTACGCTCACCTTTCAAATGTCGGCATCGATTTTACAGCCGATCGTAGGGCTTTATACGGATCGTCATCCGAAACCGTTCTCATTGGCGGTTGGCATGTCGTTTACCCTAGCCGGATTGATCAACCTTGCGTTTGCTTCCAGTTTCCCCTGGTTGCTCGTTTCCGTGGCGCTGGTTGGTTTTGGCTCCGCTATTTTCCATCCAGAATCCTCACGCGTCGCCTACATGGCTTCAGGGGGACGTCACGGCTTTGCACAAGCGTTTTTTCAGGTGGGAGGCAATACCGGCGGGTCTATCGGCCCACTCTGCGCAGCTCTGCTCATTACCAGTGGCGGACAACGTAATGTTCTATGGTTCACGCTCGCCGCCTTCGTGGGAATCCCAATTCTCTATCACGTTGGAAAGTGGTATCAGGTCCAACAGCATCGTCTCCGGGGCAAAGAACATCAGCCGAGGCACGCTTCCTCATTGCCTGCAAAGAAGGTCGCAATTTCTTTGTTCATCTTGATTGCATTGATTTTCTCCAAATACATTTACATGACCAGCATCACGAGCTACTACACGTTTTACCTGATTCAAAAATTTCACGTGTCAGTGGCGAGTGCGCAGATCCATTTGTTTATCTTCTTGTTTTCAGTGGCGGCGGGGACCTTGATTGGCGGACCCTTGGGTGACCGATTTGGGCGCAAATACGTCATCTGGGCTTCTATTCTTGGTGTTGCGCCTTTCACCCTCCTTTTGCCCTACACCAATCTATTTTGGACTTCAATTCTTACAGTTCCGATCGGTTTAATTTTGGCTTCAGCGTTTTCCGCCATTCTCGTTTACGCGCAGGAATTGCTGCCGGGGAAAGTTGGAATGATTGCCGGACTTTTCTTTGGGCTGGCATTTGGTATGGCGGGAGTTGGCTCTGCCGTCTTGGGAAGACTGGCGGATAAAACCAGCATCATCTATGTCTTCCATGTCTGTTCTTATCTGCCGCTGCTCGGATTACTGACGGGATGGCTTCCCAATCTCGATCGGCGTTCTCGATGAAAGTCTCCACTACAATGATAGGCTCCACTACAAATCCTTCCCACTCTCAACATACCTTCCATATTCCAGTTTTGGGAACCGGCTTTTCTGTAGATACGCCCCTGCGAGTTGCCCGCTATGGGATATCCTCCGTCATTACCATAGCGGATGACACCATGATCGAAGATTTGCGGCATCATTACGCGGCAAAATACGGCGAACCCTATACGCCGATCCATAAATTTGATGACGATTGGCGCGCCCGCCGAATCACCGAATATCTGAATCTGGTGGACCGTATTGTGCGGCAACAATTCGCGGCTCTGCGTGCATCTGAATTTACACCCGGCAGCGAAATCACCAAGTACTTCGCTCTTTTGCCGGATACCGCACCGTTAAAACAGCTTTATCTTCAGATGCTGTCGGCCCATCCTAGCGAAAAAAATGAGATTCAAACGACGCTGCGTGAGCAGATCCTACCCGGTTGGATTAATGTCAACATTATGACCAAGGTGGATCGGATAAATGTCGATGCGATGTGCGAGCCTTTGCCAGAAATTTATTCCGATGCCTTGTCGAGTCTGCGTGGCTACGCCAACAGCACTCTAGAATCGGGTATGGTGCTTTCGGCTGGGCTTAACCGTCGTCTCTTTGCGTATTTCAGTGAGTTCCCCGATTTCTTTGCAAATGAAATGGGCCGAATCAAAAAGCAAATTATTCTCAAAGTCAGCGATTATCGATCAGCCGTTATTCAAGGCAAGTTTTTTGCCAAGAAGGGCTTGTGGGTTTCAGAATACCGAATGGAGTCCGGTGTCAACTGTGGCGGCCATGCCTTCGCCGGTAACGGTAATCTTACGGGACCGGTGCTGGCTGAGATCTCCGCCAAGCGTCATGAATTGGGCGAGGAGTTGAGTCGCTATTGCCGTGAGGCGTTGAAGGCGCAGAACAAGCCAATTCCCGAGACCTTTGTTCCGTTTCGTGTGACGGCACAAGGGGGGATTGGCACGGCGGCCGAGGATACGATGCTGCGTCGTCTCTATGATATTGACAGTACCGGTTGGGGCACGCCGTTCCTCCTGGTGCCGGAGGCTACGCAAGTTGAGCCTTACACATTGAAGAAATTGCAAGAGGCGAAGGAAAACGACATCTATCTGAGCAGTGTTTCTCCTCTAGGGGTTCCTTTCCATAATCTGAAGGTGTCGAAGAGTGAGCTCAACAAGCAAAAATTGATTGATGATGGCAATGCCGGAAGCCCTTGTCCATTAGGACATTTAGTCAGTAATACCGAATTCACCGAGCAGCCTATCTGCACCGCGTCGCGCCAATATCAGGCATTGAAAATTGCGGAACTCAAATCGCTATCGCTGCCGGCAGATGAATTAGAAGAACGAACCCTTCGCGTCTTGGCCAAGGCCTGTATTTGTAGTGACCTGGGGGATACCGCGTACATATTGAACGAAATTCCCAAGCCTGCCGGCTTGTTCCCCGCCATTTGTCCTGGGCCGAATATCGCCTATTATGATCGTGTGGCATCGCTGCGTGAAATGGTCGACCATATTTATGGTCGCGGCAATCTGCTGCAACATCAGGATCGTCCGCACATGTTCGTTAAAGAACTTAATCTTAACATTGATTTTCTAGCGAATCTCATCCACGAAGTCAACACAGGATTCGGGAACACTAAGGATTCGGATCTTGAAGATTTTCGCGCCAATCTTGATCTCGGAATTGATTATTACCTGAAGTTAGTGCCGTCGTTGATCGAAGAAACGGCAGCCGCCAGAAATCGCATCCTCCTGCAGTTGGAGGCCTGTCGTCAGCGTCTCAAGACCGTCATGACGAGCCTGCTGGAAGTTTCGTCTCGCCGCGTTTTAACAGAAATCCCAGAAAAGAAACAGGTTTCGACTGCGCCTCTGTTCATTTCGCCTGCTTCTTTTGATCCTGCTGCAGACTTGACGCTTCTGGTGGCATCGCATAGTGGCAATGGCCGATCTTTTGCCAGACGAGTTGCGACCCTTGCCAACGAGCTAGGGCTTCGGATC
This sequence comes from uncultured Lentisphaerales bacterium, assembly GCA_964553035.1. Taxonomy (GTDB): domain Bacteria; phylum Verrucomicrobiota; class Kiritimatiellia; order RFP12; family UBA3636; genus JBBQIY01. The sequence goes on from CAZKJH010000097.1 coordinate 9,095, forward strand.
AACGTGATGAACATGGGGACTTTCCCACCCACTTTGCTGATGAAGGCCAAGAACTTGATTGCGATTATCAGTACTTACGGTGAGGGCGAACCTCCCGTTGCCGCCGAGGTTTTGTTTGAATACTTGAAGAACCCGAAAGCTGAACGGCTGGATCATCTTCGATTCTCCGTGCTCGGGTTGGGTGACAAAAGTTATATTCATTTTTGTAAAGCAGGTGTGGATCTGGACCGCATGTTGGCGAGCTTGGGCGCCCAGCGTCTTTTTAAACGAGTGGATGGCGATGTAGATTATAATGCCGAAGCCGTGCACTGGCTGATTGGTGTCGTTAAAGCACTCTTGCCCCCAGGGGAGGCTGAGAATGCCAAGCTTTCACAGCTCGCCGCTTCGGTGGATGATGGCTATTCGGCGAGACGTCCATATTGGGCGACCGTCCTCACCAAGGCCAACCTGAATGGTCCGGGATCAACAAAGGAAACGTACCATATTGAGCTTGCCCTTGAGGATAGCCGTGCGATGGAGCATCATCCGGGCGATGCCTGCGGTGTCGTTTCACAGAATTCAGATGCACTCGTGAAAGATGTTTTGGCCGCATTACAGGCGACTGGGAGCGATCTGCAAGGAAACATGCCGATACTGACCGATGTTTTGAAGGTTATGGAGCTGACCGTTCTGGCACCGTCGGTCATCGTGCACCATAATGCCTTCGCCAGGAGCCCCGAGCTTGATGCCATTATTGCGGATGATGAGAAGCTGAGAGCCTTCATTTACGGGCGTGATTTTATTGATTTGCTCAGAGAATATCCTATTGCCTATACGTTTGAGAATTTGATTGAGGTTCTCCGACCCGCGCCGCCGCGACTCTTTTCAATTACCTCTGCTCAGGTTTGTCACCCGGAAAAGCTAACCTTACTTGTTGGGGTGCTACGTTACACGTCTCAAGGCCGCGCTAAAGCGGGCATGGCCTCGACTGCTTTGGCTGATCGCGTGAACGTGGGGGATCGTATCCCAATCTTTATCCGACCCAATGAAGGCTTTCGTATGCCGGAAGACCAGAAAGCGCGGATCATCATGATCGGTGCGGGAACCGGTGTGGCACCGTTTCGGGCGTACCTGCAGAAGCGGGCGTTACTACCGAAGTGTGAGTTGGTTGGAAAAAGTTGGTTGTTTTTCGGAAATCCGCATGTTGCGACAGATTTCTTGTATAACGAGGAGTTAAACGGCTTTTTAAAAAACGGAACCTTAACCCGTTTGACCACAGCATTCTCGCGTGATCAGGAGCATAAAGTCTATGTAAACCATAAGATTTTGGAGCATGCCCAAGAAATCTACGCGTGGCTCTCGGTCGGCGCAAAGGTCTATGTTAGCGGTGGCAAGGAAATGGCGCGTGATGTCTTTGCGGCACTCGTTGAATGTGCGCGGCGTTGTGGGGCGCTCTCCGAAGAAGCCGCCTCGGACTACAGCACCCAGTTGCGACGCTCTGGGCAATATGTTGAGGATGTGTACTCGTAAGGGACATGCGTGCTATTGAATCAAAAGAACGGTGCCGTTAACGACGTACTCGTCTAATGCTAATTCTAATTTTGACTTCGGTCTGGGTGGTACCGCGCCCTCCCCTCCCAATTGACCGCGATTTCAGATGGTGCACACGAGGATCGGGTGCCACCCCGACCGCACTAAAAAAGTCAAATGAAAAGGCCGTGAGCATTCCATCGCCCATATTCAATCTTTACTTTAAAAGACCATCTCGCTATCATTCGTGCATAATCAACAACGAAGGAAGACTATGGACGACGGCGTATTGGCGCGAATTGATGCCATCCAGATTTTAAAAAGATGGATGGACACGAATGAATTTCCCGACCGCATGATGGGAGGCGTTCCACCGTTTCGTCGTGGCTTTGTGATGGATCTCGTCTATACGACTCTGCGAAATGTTCGCGCTTTAGACTATGTTCTTGAACCGCTGATTCAACGGGAGCCTCAAAATCACGCTATGCCGGCACTTCTTGTGGGTGCTTGCCAAATTCTCAAGATGCCGGATGTTGCCGAACATGCGGCAGTCCATGCCACGGTCGAAGCCCTCAAAACCCTCGACGGCGATTTCGTCAAAGGCTTTGCCAACGCGATCCTCCGTACAATTCAGCGCAATATCGAAACAATCACACACGACTTAGAAAACGCCCCCATTGCGGTGCGCGAGTCCCATCCGGACGAGCAAGTTGAGCGCTGGGAAAAGCGATTCGGAACAGAACGTGCAGCAGAGATCTGCGCCTGGGACAACCTCCCGGCCAGTGTCACGGTGGTGACTGTGCCACGCGGTCCTTCCATTCCCGAATTACTCAAGTCCTTTGAATCCGTCGGCGTACTCGCAGAGTCGCATCCGGGAGCATCAGATTATTCTATCATCGTTCCTCACGGATCGCACGTTGAAGAGCTACCAGGATTCAGCACTGGGGCGTTCTCGATTCAAGACCCCGCCACGCTCGAATCTGTTCGCCTGCTCGACGTGAAGCCCGGCATGCGAGTCCTCGATGCCTGCGCCGCTCCCGGCGGAAAGTCGGTTCAAATTGGCCTTCATCTCAACGGGTCGGGACTCCTTGTTTCGATGGACTGTTGGCGCGACCGATTGCCTCCGCTTGAAGAAAACCTTCACCGTTTTAAACTTACTGGCATAACAAAGGTTCTCCATGGCGATGCGCGTCGTATCACCATCGAAGAGATGGATGGTAAGCGGTTCGATCGCATTCTACTTGACGTTCCGTGTAGCAATACCGGTGTTCAACGTCGGCGGGCCGACTCTCGGTGGCGCTTTACTCCAGAGCGCTTGAAGATCCTGAACGAAACCCAGCTTTCCATTCTTGAGAATTCCTCTCAGATGCTTGCTCCAGGCGGCCGCATGGTCTACAGCACGTGCAGCCTAGAGGAAGAAGAGAACGAAGCCATCATTGCTGAATTTATAAACAGACACCCCAAGTTCAGGATTGTGGATCAAGTTTTCCTTGTTCCGCCAGACAAACAGATGGACGGTGCCTTCGCCGTTGCCATCGAGCATAAGTGGTAACCCTAACGATTGCTCCCACGCGGGAAGTTTTTTCTTTTACTCTCTTTCTTCAACCAGTCTCTGGTTGAAGATCGTTGTCCTGTAGCCGCGATCGGTGATCGCGGACGATTCCGGCTTCATCGAAGCCAGCTACAGGGAATCGATAAAATCGAAGGACTCGACTGAATCGATTGGCCGAAATGCGGCGATAAGGCCACCCAACAAGGAGGGGAAAGTTTCCTGTCCTCCATTTTTATTGTGCTGAAGCTCCGGCAGATGTGGCGCTTTGACGCTGGAGTGTTCGACTCGAAACGAAGCGGCGACGCAGGCGCGGAATCCAGATGGCCGAGACCGTCGAGCCCCGCCATGCTTCGGCAACTCGCTACTCGCCACTCACTACTCGCTACTCGCTACTCTCTCCTTTTTCACAACTTTAGCGTTCCGACCGAAGCGTCGGTCCTTCCGTTTTTTTTCAAGCGAGGAAAGTTGATTCGCCACTAGCTCATCGCGGAGTTTGATGAAATTGTCATAACGCGCTTGACTCAATTCCCCTGCTGCAACGGCAGCGCGCACGGCACAACCGGGCTCGCTTGCATGACTACAATCGCCGAAGCGGCAACTGGGTGCAAGCCCGACAATGTCGGTAAAGCTATCGCCCACCCCGCGTTCAGTTCCTACAACGCCGAACTCCCGCATTCCTGGGTTATCAATGACAAGAGCACCTCCCGCAAGAATGACCAATTCCCGCCGAACCGTCGTGTGTCGGCCTTCACCTTTTTCGCTGACCTCATACGTTTGCTGGATCTCTTGTCCAAACAATTCGTTAATCGCCGTACTCTTGCCCACCCCCGATGATCCGACGAAGCAATAGGTCTCTGCAGGCTTCAATTTTTGTTTCAACGCACCGATACCCTCGCGCGTAACATTGCTCAAGGTGAACACAGGCGCCAAAATTCCTGCTGCGCGGATCTCGGACACCTGCGAAGCAAGAACCTCTGGCTCGACCAGATCCGTCTTCGTCAACAAGATGCAAGGTTCGGCACCACCCTCCGCCGCCATGACGAGATAGCGTTCTAGCCGCTTCAGATTAAAGTCAATATAACAAGACTGCACCACCACCACATGATCTACATTCGCTGCGATCATCTGATCTTCGATGGCGTTTCCCGATGCCTTTCGGCGTAGCGACGTCCTTCGCTCAAGAAGCGCATGAACCACGCCGAGATGATCGCCTATGGGCCTCTTCAGGCACACCCAATCGCCCACGCACGGAAGTTCATGGGCGAGCCGATTGCGGAATCGATAGCCGCCGCCTAGTTTCACCCGAAAGATCCCAGTTTCGTCCATGACCAGCAACGAGAAACGATCAACCGCGACCACGCGCGCCATGACCATATCGGGCGCACAAACCACTCTTTCTTCAAGCCAGTCATTCCAGCCTAAATGAGCGAGATCAGTAAGTCTGCTTTTCATTCGTTCCCTGTTGTCTATATATCAAACTATAAAAAATAAGCGTATCACCTGCAATAGAAAAGAATTCCCCTGCGGTCAGATTTTTCGGGATACTTGATCTTCTGCGAGGTGGCAGAGTAGTGACACTGCCTCGGCACGGGCAGGTGTTGTCGAGCCAAGCTGGTTAAGCGCGCTAAGCGCAGCTTGCGTCCGCGCAATCGCACTAGCCTTCGCACCCGACTTATCCGTAACATGGAGAATGCTCATCTCGGTCGCCTTGTCTGGATCATCAGCATCGAGCAAGTCGTCGACGATCTGGAATGCGATGCCAAGGTTGGTTCCAAACTGTTTCAGCGCCGCCATCTGAGCCTCGTCTGCTCCGCCCGCCGCTCCGCCCATGGCGAGGGCACAGCAGATCAAATCAGCCGTCTTATGCTCATGCACATACGAAACACGGGCGGCATCGTGCGGCGGCTTCGCCGTCACGTCAACCCACTGTCCGCCAATCACACCAGCGGGGCCAGCGGCAGCCACGAGTTCGCGCAGAATAACACAAGCCGTTGCGGGCTCAACAGGCGAACGTAGTGCCAGCTCAAAGGCCACCGCCTGAAGCGCATCGCCCACGAGCACACCTTGCGCATAGCCATACTTGGCATGGACGGTCGGCTGACCGCGACGTAACAGATCGTCATCCATGCAAGGCAAGTCGTCATGCACTAAAGTATAGGTATGTAGGGCTTCAATGGCCAGTGCCGCAGGAACCGCATTCTTAAAATCGCCAGAAACCGCCTGACACGCCGCCATGCAGATCACGGGCCGCAGACGCTTACCGCCAGTCAGAAAAGCATACTGCATCGGCTCACAGAGATCCGCCGGAATACCCGTCCCCTCTATCATACCGCCTGGTGCAAAGAGCTTTTTAAGCTCGGCATCGACAACGGCTCTGTAGGTGGCTGCTTGTTGAACAAAATCCATGGTAAGACCTCAAAGGAGAAATAGGCTAGCCTCTTCTCTTAAAAAGGGCAAGCACTAAAAACACTTTGGAGCTGAACTTTGGAGCTGAACTCAGAGGATAAGTTATCATTCTGCTTAGTATACTTGCAAAGTAGGATTGTTCCATGCTCGTTCAATTCGCGATGGACTTCGATTGCGCATTCTATGATTGCTGTTCCAATCTCGTTT